>CAZKCQ010000126.1:0-8092 GCA_964551205.1 uncultured Spirochaetaceae bacterium | reverse complement strand
ATCCCCGGCCGCAGTACTGGCCGATGATCACCTGGCCGACACCGTGCTTGAGGGCCTCCACGGCGGAGGTGGCCTTGGGAATCATGCCGCCGCTGATGGTTCCGGAGGCGATCTCCCTGCGCACCTGCTCCCGGTTCAGGCTCTTCAGCACCTGGCCGTCCTTCAACACTCCGGGGATGTCGGAGATGAAGACCAGGCTCCGGCTGTTGAGCCGGCAGGCAACCTCCAAGGCCACGCTGTCGGCGTTGATGTTGACCCCTACCCCTTCTTTGTCCATCGAAGTCGAGGAGAGAACCGGGAGAAAACCGCCTGCAAAGAGCGCCGTCAGCAAGTGGAGATCTACCTCGGCAACGTTTCCGGTGCGGGTCTCTTTGCCGTCGATCTTGCCGAGGGTGCGCCCGCTGAAGGTCGCCCCGTCGGCACCGCACAGTCCGACCGCGGGCAGTCCCCTGGATTGAAAGAAGCGTACCAGGCGCTTGTTCACCTTCCCCGAGAGTATCATCTCCACCACATCCATCTCTTCGCTCAGGGTGATACGGATACCCTCGTGGAAACGGGGTTCGAAGCCGAGCTGTTTGCTTATGCGGCTGACCTCCGCACCCCCGCCGTGCACGATCAACGGGTGGTGGTCCGCCATCAGATCCCCGAGATCCGCGGCAAAGGGTTGAAGCTGGTCAGCGTCTTCGGTGCTCCTGCCGCCGATCTTGATGGTGATCACCGGTTTTGTCAGTTTCGTTGTGCTCACGGGCGTCTTCCGCTCTTCAGATCTCCCCGGACAGAGACAAACCGCTGGTCTCTGGGAATCCCATGCGGATATTCATGTTCTGGACCGCCTGACCGGATGCCCCTTTCATCAGGTTGTCGAGAGCCGAAAAAAGGATCAGGGTCCGGCCCTCGGTCTGCCAGCCAATGTCGCACCGGTTCGAGCCGCGCACTTCGGCGGTCTGAGGAATGCCGTCGCCGCGCAGCCCAATGAAGGGGCAACGACCGTAGGCAGCCTGAAACAGGGACGCCACCTCCTTCGGCGCGCAGCTGCGGGACAGCGGCACCATGATCGTGGAGCACATCCCCTTGCGCAGTGGCGCCAGGTGGGGAGCGAACAGGATCGAGGCCTCCGGCGCCTCGGCCCTGAGCTGCTCCTCCATCTCCGAAACGTGGCGGTGGCGTTTGCCCGGGGCGTAGGCGCAGGCATTTTCGCTGCGCTCGCTGAACAGGTACTCGGGTTTAAGCTTTCGCCCCGCCCCAGTGATGCCGGAGATCGAGCTGACGTGAATCTCCCCGCTGATCAAGCCCTCCCGGGCAATCGGCAGCAGGGGCAGAAGCACCGAGGTAGGATAGCAGCCGGGGTTGGCTATCAGATCGGCGCAGCGGACCGCCTGTGCGTACCACTCCGGCAAACCGTAAACCGCCTGCTCCAGCAGATCCGCCCGCGGGGGCGGGCTGCCATAAGTAGCCTGAAAGACCTGCGGATCTTTCAGGCGGAAATCCGCGGATAGGTCGATGACAACAGCTTTGCCGAGAAAGGGCGCGCAGAGGCGGGCCGATTCCAGGTGGGGCAGAGCGGAAAACACCACCTCCGGGTTCCGCTCCTGCGCCGCCTCCAGGGCAAGCAAGGTACCCCCGTCGGGGATCTTCTGGTTCGGATCTTGAAATCCTGGATCCACCTCGGAAAGTTTCTGACCTGTTTTCGAAGAGGACACGGGCAGGAGCTGATCGACCTCGGGATGATCGACCAACAGGCGGGCCAGGAGCATGCCGGTGTAGCCGGTGGTCCCGAGGATGGCCGCTTTCATCCGGTTTCTTCCTCCAGACCGGGGATACGCTCCTGCAGTGCTTTGAACATCCGGCCGCGGGACACGCCGTCCCGGGGAATGAGCAGGATGGTATCGTCCCCGGCGATGGTTCCCAACACTTCCCGGATATTCAGATTGTCGATGGCAAAGGCCACGGTGGAGGCGTGCCCCGGCAGGGTCTTCACCACTCCCTGGCTGCCCGAGAACTCGATAGAGATGAAGCCTCTGCGGAAGTCCTCCACCAGGCTCCTGTCCGATCCCACCTTGCTGGCCGAATCGGAAAAGGTATAGATATACCCGCCCCTGCCATCCGGAATCTTGCCGACCTTCAGGTATTTCAGATCCCGGGACAGGGTCGCCTGGGTGACTTTGAAGCCCTCCTCCGAGAGGAAGTTCAGCAGCACTTCCTGACTGTTGATCTGCCTGGTCTCAATGATGTGCCGCAATCGGGCCAAGCGTACGGATCGTTCCATAATCGTTGTCCTGCATTTTTATAATATCAAGCTGTATATTTTTACAATAACAGTAGAAAAAAAACAAGATTTTTTTTACCGCTCCGCTTCGGTTGTCATTGGCAATTCGCCGACTTGCCGCACTCGCCGTCCTAGGGTACCTTGTAGCCATGGAGCAGGAAACCCAGCTGCTGAAGAGCCTCGGCTTCCCGGATCTTCGCTTCCACAGCGCCTTCAACCATTTCGACTTCAAACGTTCCGGCCGCCGGATCCTGGTGATCGGCCCCATGGGCTCGGGAAAAACCGAGTACAGCGCCCGGGTGTGGCGGGACTCCCAGGTCGCCCAGAGGAAGACCGGATCCGCCCAGGAGATGACCACCGCTTCCGGAGCGGACCGCCGCAGGGTGTTTTTTATCCGTTCCCTGCTGGACAAGGAACGCTTTCCCGACTACCCCGCGGATGCCCTGCCCTACCGCAACGGATACGAACGCTGCGGGGATTACACCGCGGACATCCGGGATTCCTTCGAGCTGGAAGCGGTCATTGCCAGGCACCCGGAGGTAGGCACCTGGATCATCGACGAAGCGGCCTTCTACGAGGAGCGTCTGGCCTACGTTGTTGAAAACGACTCCCGTCTGCGGGGCACCGTGTTCATCTTTCCCTCCTTGATCCTCAACTTCCGAAGGGAGATCTTCAACGCCACCGCCCGTTTGCTCCTGGAAACGGCCACCGACATCTTTCCCCTCACCGCCTACTGCGAGCATGCCGAGTGTCTGGAGGACTCCCTCAATACCTATCGCTACTACCTGGTGGACGGGCAGGAGTGCCCGGCGCTGTATTTCGATCCCCTGATCATCGTAGGGGGGGATCAAAAAAAAACAAATCCAAGGGAGCCAAACTACTGTACCCGCTGCGATGCCCACCACTACCTGCCGGCCAAAGAGTACACCTATCTGATCCTCAAACCCCTGGGAGAGAAAGCCGCCGCCGGGGATCTCGAGCCCCTGCGTACCGAGCTGGCGCTGATCCGGGGTGATACGGAGCAGTCCGACCTCTACCGGTATATGCGGGAACGCTACCTCGACGTGGAAGAACCGAAACCGGTCATGATGAACGCCCTGAAGGTTGCCTGCATAGCGGAAAAGGCGCTGAGCTTTCTCTTTGCCGAACAGAACCTGGTATCCCGGCAGCAGGTGATAGAGCTGGTCGACACCCTCGGGCTGGACCGGAAGTATCTGGAGAGGCGACTGCGGGACAACGGCCGGGTCCTGTAAGAGGTATGGCGAGTCAAGACGTTCGGAGCCACCAAAAAACTCTAAGATCTGTCACCCTGGGTGTAGGGTTCCTGCTGTCCGGCGTTCTCCTGCTCCTCCTGCTCTCCTGCACGGGGGAACCCCCGGAGATTTTGCGAGTGTTTTGGCAGCTGAACCTGAATGAGGATCTGGAACAGAATCTTACCTACCAATCTCTGAGCCTGTTTGTCAAACCCAATGATCCGGACGGCTTCGAGGATATCGAAGATCTGTACCTGATCAACGACGAACAGGAGCTGTTCTGGCGTTTGGACGGGGAGACCTGGGCTCAATCCGGCGCGGATCAGGAGATATGGATCGGCAGCAATTCCCTGACAATGCCCGACGGTGCTTCCTTCCCCGCCGGGGAGTACCGCATTCTTCTGCGCGATGTCGGCGGGGATTCGGCGGAACAGAAGATCCGCCTCCAGCTCGTCTCTTCGAAACAGGCGAGAGCATACCTGCCCCGGGTAACCGTCGGCGAGGGAGAGATTAGGGTGGCCGGTGAAGCCGGGACCTATCAATTGTGGGTGTACGATAGCAGCGGGCGCTATATCGCGTCTTTTCCAATCTCAGAAAATCCGCTCACGATACAGGCCATCATCCACTCCCAACCTGCGCTGCGGGAGGGTTTCAGCTTCAAGGTATACGGCGTCGCAGATGACCGAAACCTGGGTGTGAACTCGGGTCCCTACTACGTCAAACCTTGAAGCCGCTGCAGAACCTACCGGCAGCAATCCGCGTAATGAACAGCAGTCAGGTCGACTCCCGGGTGGTTTTTTCCTTCACTTCCAGAGTGTGGATTTCCGCGTCAACCTTCTTGATCTCCGTGACCAAAGCATCCAGAGCATCCTGGTCGCTCTTCGAGGGTGTTTTTTTCTTCTCAACCTGAAAGTACCTCTCCCCAAGCTCAGCCAGGAGTTTCTGCCGTTTCCGCATCTCCGCGGCAATGCTGGCCTTGATCCCGAGGATACGGGCGGATTTCCATGTAGCCCGGGCTGTGGACTTGAAAATCGCACTCAAGCCTCTGCCCGCCTTCTCGGCGGCCGGACCCAGCTCCTCCCGCACCTTCTTGGTCGTGTCCGCCACGTTCCGCATGGTACGCTCCGCAGCCGGAGTAATGTCCTTCTCGATTTTTTCTTGGATCCCCGCGCTGAGTTCCTGGGCGGCCCTGCCAACCTTGGCGGCACCGCTGTTGGTCCGCTCGGCGACCTTCTTCACCTTTTGGGTAGCTTTCTCCGCGGTCGCTTTCAGCTTGGATGCACTGGAAGTTTTTGCTTTTATGCTTTTACCTTGCGACGGTTTACCCTGTTCGTTGCTCTGTTTCGGTGTCTCCGCTTTCTTCTCAGCCATACCTACTCCTCCCTTACGTTCTATAAAACTACTACAAACAGACAAAGTACCGTACCTGTAAATTCTGTACGTATCGAGTACCACCTATAAGATACAAATAGCGAGGTTATCCGTCCAACTGATATCGACCCGCTGAGGAGCAAAGATCTGTTTCGCCCTCGATATACCCCGCGACAGCTTCGGCCACGCCCGCCTGCCAGCTGTTCGCGTGATGATGGGGAATGCTGCTGTGCAGCAGGCCGTCGGGGAAGTGGGCTCCGAAGCGGGAGAAGGTCAACAGCAGCAGGTATCGCTTATCCCCCAGATGAGTAATCATGTTGAACACGGACCGTTTTCTGTCGGGGACATCCACCCCGAGGCGGCGGGCGTATTCAGCTACGAGAGTTCGCCAGGGCACGTGAGCGTCGCAACAGTTGTAAGCCCGATTGGTGGGCCCGGCCAGCAGGACCCGATGGATTACCGGACCGAGATTGGCCACGCACATCAGGGAAACCTTCCCCACTCCGCTTCCGCAGGTGAAAAAGGTTCCGTTTCGCAGCGCGGAGATGACCGCGGGAGAAAGAGAGGAATCCCCCCTTCCCATCACGGGGGGAAGCCGCAGCAGGGTGTAGCCCAAGCCGCCGGACTCGATCGCGCGTTCGGCCCGGACCTTGGATGCCATGTAGGGAACAACGGGGATGCCCCGAGAGCGGCGGATTTTCTCTTCGCTTCGATCCTGCCCCATCGTCTTCCAGCCGTAAACCGAGATCGAGCTCAAGAAGATGAAGTGGGATACCCCATTCGCCCTGGCCCAGCGGATCAGACGTTTCGTCCCCTCGGTGTTCACCGCAATCATGCGTTTCCGCCGGATGCGCTGATCCACGATCCCCGCCGCATGAACCACGGCATCGAAGCGAATCAATGGAAGATTATCGAATGTTTTCGGATCTGTGAGATCTAAAAAGGCCTCATTCGGACCAGGGGCTCGTTCGTAACTGGCGCCCAACACCTCGTGTCCCGAATGCCGAAGATCCCGAGTGACGGCAGCTCCGATGAAGCCGTCACAACCGGTTACCAGTACCCGCATGCAGCAGTATATAGCCAGTCGTCGGGTTGGGAAAGCGCGCCTTGACCAGACCGGGAGAGGAAAGCTACGTTTGTACCAATCGCTATGGCAGTTCTGATCATCCTTGGATTCATCGTTCTGGTTGCCGGGATCGTCGGCTGCGTGCTGCCGGTCATTCCCGGACCACCCCTCGCCTACACAGCCCTGATCCTGCTGTCCATCGCCCGCAGCTGGAAGGCCGTCAGCCCGACGGTGCTGATCGTAATCGGTGTGGCTGCAGCGGCCGTGACCGTTTTGGACTACCTGATGCCCCTCATCACGTCCAGGTGGAAGGGCGCAAGCAAGGCGGGCATCTGGGGCTCTGTTGCCGGGATGATCGTGGGGATGGTGTTCTTTCCGCCCTTCGGCGTGATCATCGGCACCTTCGCGGGCGCGGTCCTGGGGGAGCTGCTGTTCAGCAACCGGCCGGAGGGTGCGCTCAAAGCAGGCTGGGGTGTGTTTCTAGGCACTATGCTGGGCATCGCGCTCAAGCTAGCGTTGAGTGGAGTGATCGCCGTGTACTTCCTCCGCGCCGTTCTGCGGGGTTAGCGTTTGAGAGAAATCCAAGGGCGGGTACAGGCTCTCGACCGCCTTCGGGGCCTGCTGGTCGTGCTCATGGCTCTGGATCATGCCAACTACTTCGTCGCCCGGGCGCATTCCTCCGGTGAATACTGGGGAGGATCGTTCCCGGTATATCCCACAGCCGCTGCTTTTCTCAGCCGCCTGGTTACACACCCGGCCGCTCCGGGTTTCTTCTTTCTCATGGGTGCGGGAGCTGCGCTGTTCGCCCACAGGCGGGCTGAGGAAGGTTGGAAGACGAGGCGGATTCGCGGGCATCTCCTGCTCCGCGGAACGCTTCTGATCGTTATTCAGCTGCTCGTGGTAAATCGGGCCTGGGAGTTGACACCGGGAGGATGGGGGGTCACTGTTTACATCGGTGTGCTTGCCGCTCTGGGCGGTGCGATGCTCGTTGCAGCCTGGCTGCTGGAGGTTAAATCTCTGGTGCTTCTCATTCCTGCGGCAGGGCTGCTGATCGCAACCGAGCTGCTCACTCCATCGGACACTCGGTGGGGGACCGTGTTTCATCCCCTGCTCCGGCTGCTGCTCATTCCCGGCGGTACACGAACGCTGTGGGTGAATTATCCCCTTGTTCCCTGGCTGGGGCTGACTCTCTTCGGCCTGGCTTTCGGGCATTGGCTGAAGCGGGACCCGGTCGGGGCGCAGCGCCGGACTCTGTGGATCGGGATCGGCGCGTTGATGCTGTTCGTGCTCCTGCGTCTGGGAAACGGTTTCGGAAACATCCGTTCCCGCAGCGGCGGCGACTGGATCGGATTTCTCAACGTTGTGAAGTATCCGCCCAGCCTGACCTTCGTCCTGCTGACTATGGGATTCAATCTGTTGGTTCTCAGGATTCTCTTTCTGATCGGGAAGGGACCGAGCTACAACCGGGATCCGTTACTGGTGTACGGCAGCACCCCCCTGTTCTTTTACGTGCTCCACCTCTTCCTCTACGCCGGGATCGGCCGCCTCTTCTCACCGGGGGGCACATCTCTTGGTTGGATGCTGCTGTACTGGCTGCTCGGTCTGGCCCTGTTGTATCCGCTGTGTCTGGGCTTCAGATGGTTGAAGCGCAGGCAGAGCAGCCGCTCCCTGCTTCGTTTGTTCTGAAGGCAAGATTCCAGGGAATTCCCGGCTCTTTCCCATACCAAAACCATACTTTCGACCGGTCCCACCCATACTTCCGATCGCTTACATTTTGCGCGAAGGCTGTAAGTACTCGACAGTGCTGGCGCGAACAAAACGTAGGGAGTTTTGAATGACAAATGATGACAATCTGCTCTGTCTGTATCTCAGAGAGATCAACCGATATCCCCTGCTCACCCGGGATGAAGAGGAGATCCTGACCCGCCGCGCGGTGGCCGGGGACCGGGAGGCCAAGGATAAACTGATCCGAGCGAACCTTCGTTTCGTGGTTGCGGTGGCAAAGAGATACCGGACCAAAGATATCCCGCTTCTCGATCTGATCAACGAGGGCAACATCGGACTGCTCAAGGCCGTCGAACATTTCGACGTGAACAAGGGATATCACTTCATCTCCTACGCAGCCTGGTGGGTGCG
>CAZKCQ010000125.1:0-8097 GCA_964551205.1 uncultured Spirochaetaceae bacterium | reverse complement strand
CTGTTGGGATAACTGCCTATCAGATCGATGTAGCCGAGAATGGCGTCGTTGTACTGCTGCTGATTGTAGAGCAGCTCCGCTGAAGCCAGAGGCCCGGCCGCGTTGGAGCTGTCCCGGCGCCGCAGTTGGGCGATCCCCAGCTCGTAGCCGGAACGTCGGACCTGGCTGACCATCTTCTCCACGGTGGCGGCGTCTTCCGGCAGATAGGCCAGGGCTTTGGTGTAGCTGTCCAGGGCGGAGGCGTAGTCCCCACGCCCGAAAGCGGTTTCCGCCTGCCCAAGGAAATTCCGCAGGGTCTGCCGGCGCGCCTGCTCGGCATCATCCCCCCTGGCCAGGAAGTAGGCGTGGGCCTTGTTGATCTCCGGAATCAGGTTGAGCGCTTCCCGGTATTTAGCCTCCGCTGCGGGGATATTCCCCTGACCGAACAGGGTGTCCCCTTCGACTACCCGGTTCTTCATGGTGTTGAGCAGGTCGGCTGATGCTATCAGGGAGGTGGTATCCGCCTCGCTTTTCTGCATCTGCCCCTCTACCATGCTTCTGATCGAATCCACGACGAACAGCTCTATCTCGCGGCGCTGCAGGATATTGGGCAGGGTGGCCACCGAGGGGTCGTCCAGATACTCCTTGATCGCCTCCAGATCCTCCAGGGCGCCGTCGTAATCTCCCTCCTGGAGGTCCTCCTTCACCTGGCTGTAAAAACCGGTAAGCTGGCCTGCGGCCAGGGTCTGCTTCTCCTGCTGAGCGGCCAGCTTGTTCAGCTCCGCCTTGGCTTCCAGGGTCGCCTGATTCAGCTGCGCAGCCTGGGCGTCGAGCTGAGTCCTCAGCTCAGCCTCCCGGGTCTCCGCCTCCTCCCGGACCCGCTGGCGGTCCGCTTCGGCTTGGGCCAGATTCTGCTGATACTCCTGCTGAAGCGTTCTGAGGTTCTCCTCCTGGCGCCGACGATCCTCCTCGGCCTGCTGCCTGAAAGTTTCCAGTTCCGTTTGAAATTCCGTCGTTTTCTCCGATTCCATGGCCTGCAAGCGGCTGGTGATATCCGCCTCAGAGATCCCCTGCGCACGGAGTCGATCCCGTTCCACCGCCAACTCGGCTTCCAGGGCGCTGCGCAGCTCAGCCTCCCGGGCGGCGACCTTCTCGTCCATGTTCGACTGCAGCTCCTGTCGCTGTTTGTCGATATCCTGCAGCTGGACCTGGATCTGGTTGATTTCCCGGTTCTTGGCTTGAAGGGCGGCCTCGGACTCCTTTTTCAGCTCTTCGATCAGCCTGCCCTCCGCCGAAGTGATGGCACCGCCCTCTTCCATCAACACGGTCTCTCCTCTCTGGAAGAGGGTGTAGAGGGTGAAGCCGCCGCCGGCCAGAATCGCGACGAAGAGGATGTTCACCAGGAGCGGAAACAGGAATCCCTTCTTCACGGCCTTGATGGCCATGGTTTCTGGGGTGACTGAGATCCGGCTCTCCTGGGAGACCTTTTCGATCTCTTGGAGGATCTCCTGTTGATCCTCCTTGGAGATACCAGAGCTCTCGTCTAGAGGGAACTCCTCTCCCCCCGGGTCTTCCTGGTTATGGCTGCGGATTTCAAGAGCTCGCTGAAATAACCCACTCACGTATGGTATCCCGATTCTATGATCGACTCCGGGTTGTTTAATCTACACCTACTTTTCCTTCATGATCTCCACGCCGTTCCAGTCCGCGGGAGGCGGTGTTGCTTTGAACTGGCGACAGCGATCGATCAGAAGCTGTGAGGCATAGTCGTCCGGAAAGATCTTCCGGACGTCCTGGAAATAGCGGATCGCCTGGTCGAATTCCCTCTGGTAGTAGTGCTCCATCGCCGTGTTGTGCAGGGTCCAGGCCTTGTTTTCCTGTTCGTTCAAGGTTTTTTTAGCCGAGTAGATCTTGACACCCTTGGCCCTGCCCTTCACCGCCACGGTGTCGATCAGGCGGCAGGAGACCTCCTCGTGAACTTTCTGGTGCAGGCTTTCGGAGATCAGCAGGGGCTGCTGATACTTCTTGGTCAACCCTTCCATGCGGGAGGCCAGGTTCACCATGTCGCCGATGATCGTGTAGTCCATCTTCTTGTCTGTGCCGATATTGCCTACCGTCACCACCCCGTAGTTGATGCCCACCCCGATGCGAAACTCCGGCTTGCCGAGTTCACGTTGATGAGCGTTGAAATCCCCCAACGCCTCAGTCATCTCAATGCCGGCCAGCACCGAGTTGAGAGCGTCATCCTTGTGGCGTGCCGGGGCTCCGAAAAAGGCCATGATCGCGTCTCCGATGTACTTGTCTATGGTACCGTCCCGAGCTGCAATGATGTCCACCATGACCGTGAAGTAGCGGTTCAGGGAGCTGACCAGATCATCGGGCATCATCTGCTCGGAGATGCTGGTGAAACTGCGGATGTCGGAAAAGAGGATGGAGATCACCCTGTTCTCTCCGATGAGCATCTTCTCCGGATTGGCGAAAAATTGGTCGATAACGTCAGCTGGCACAAATTTCTGAAACATGGTCCGGATCTTGTGTTCTTTTTTCTGGGCTACCGCTGCTCCCAGTGCATAGCGCTTGATCTGCTTGTAGGCCGTTTCCAATGCACCCACCATGATGTTGAAGGTGTGGGCCAGTTTGCCCGTTTCGTCGTTGTACTCCACCTCCACCCGACCGGACATGTCGTTCGTGGAGATGATCTTCTCCATGGCCTGGACGACCCGGGTCAGCGGGTTGGTCAGGTAACCGGCAAAAACCAGCACCATCACCACGCCCAGGATGATGGCGATGATCAGGATGATGCCGGTCCGCTGGGTGATTTGATTGACCTGACTGTAGAAGGTGTCCCGCTGCTCGGATACGACAATGTACCAGTCGAAGGGCGCGAAGTAGAAACCCTTGGCCACCCGTTCCTTCCCCGATATTCGGGGCGTGATCAGGTCGCCGGTCCGCGATTCCACTATCCGCCGCAGGGCTTCCCGTTCATTCTCTTCGACTGTCAGCTCTCCGGTCTGCATGGCTACTTCCAGATCGCCGTCCAGGGCGAAGATGACCTCGGTATTGCTGCGAACGATGCTGTTGGCGTAACTCTGCATGGCCGCCTGAGTGGCCTCCACCATCGCCGGTCTCTCGGTCATGTTGTTTTCCACCAGCAGGAGCCACTGGCTTTCGGCGTATTTCTGGAACTCCGCGGCCTTGAAACCCAGGAATTCCGTGGCGATTCCCGTGATCGCGTTGGTGGCGGAGAAGAAGGAGGAGGCTCCGGTCAGCAGCAGGGTGGTAATGATCAGAGGCAGGACTATCAATACGATTTTTAAGCGGATGCTCATGACACTTCATTTATCGGTAATTTTTCATAATTTCCCACCCGGAAAAGGTTTAAATGGAAACGAACGCCTGCGTTTTTTTCTTTTTTACTTGATATACTTTATTAAATTAGTTAGGATTAAAAAAAAGGAAAACAGAGGAAACCTATGAAAACACGAATTATTACCAGCTTGCTCTCGGTCGTTCTTTGGCTTCTGGTCGCTGCGGCTCAGGGTACGGCGATCGATGGAGATGTCGTGTACACCTACGGCCAGGTTTTGGTACACCGCAACCCGGAAGTGGTGCCCGCTGAGATCGGCATGCCTGTAGGAGAAGGGGACGTGATCGAAACCGCCGGGGATGGAGTAGCCGTGATCAGCCTGGTCGACGGTGCTGAGATCAAGCTCCGGGAGAACACGACCCTGTCCCTGGACAGTCTGGGCAGAAACGTATCGGTACGGCTGTCCTCCGGGAGTGTATTCTCCCGGGTAAACAGGCAGTTGATCAGCGGATTCTCCGTCAAAACGGAAACGGCGGTGATGGGCGTGCGGGGAACGGAGTTCTTCGTGGCATATGGCCGGCAAATCGACAGGCACCGGGACGTCTGGGTCTGCGTGAACACCGGCAGCGTGGAGGTGGCGATCCTCCAGAGCCGGGACACACTGATAGTGGAGGAGGGCAAGGGAATCAACATCCTGGGAGGCACGAACCTGACCTCCCCCCAGCGCTACCCCTGGACCCGCAAGCTGAACTGGAACATGGATCCAGCGGCAGGAGCCGTTGAGGACCGGACCGATCTGGAGCAGGCCTATAGCGACCTGCTGGATCAGGACTACGATTAAGGAGGAAATCGCTATGAAGACTACCCATGTGCTGCTGATGGCAGCGATCGTGCTCGTGGTTGCAGCCTTTGGCGCATCCGCCAACCACATACCCACCGACCCCGGCGAGCTCATCGAGCTGGAGAGCCGCACCTCGCTGCTGATGGATCTGGGTCGTTTCGATCCTCTCGTGGAGCTGGAAGGTCGGTTCGAGGATACGAATCTCGAGTTTCGCTATCGTTCCCTCACCGCCGGAGCATACGTGAGGCTGCTCAAGAACCTCAAGGCGGGCGCCTTTTACCGCATACAGCAGGGAGCCCGCCACGACAACGACTGGATCGAGCCGTCACCCGGTTGGTGGGAATGGGTGGACAGCCGCAACAGGACCGAGCAGGTGCTGATCCTGGATGCCAGTCCCCGCTTCCTCTTCGATTTTCTACCGGGCAAGAATTGGGTGTTCGCCGTGAAAAACCGTTATGAATACAACCTCTACAACGGCCAGCAATCACTCCTGGTGCGTCCGGGATTGACCTACTTCCTCCTGCGCAGTCGGGAACCGCTGCTCAACTTCTCCCTCAACTACGGGTTCTACATCCCGCTGAACTTCGGGGATACCTTCCTCTACGAGCACGAACCTTACCTGTCGGTACTATATCACCTCAACCGCAATGTCAAGCTCGAGCTCACCGCAGCGTACAGGACCGTGGTCTGGAGCACCTCGGATGATTCCTGGGCAAACGGCGATGCCTACGCAGTGCCGAATCGCTCCTTCGTCGTGGGTTTCGGTGCTCTGTTTCCAGTTTCTTTTTAGTAGTCGCCGCCCTTACCATCCACAGCAGCCGGGGGCCTGAAACACGGGGCGGGCCTGAATCAGCGTGCGACGGACTCAAACCGGCGTCAGCCGGCAAAGAGACGGTGATACTCCCCAAGGGTGTCCGTGGACAGGTTGCCGCCGCAGAGGATCAGGGCGACGTGATCCTCAGGGGAGAACGAATCGGCCACCCGCTCGGCCGCCGCCAGGGTGCAGGAGGCGGCCAGCTCTGTAATCACCTTGGCCCGCTCCATCAACAGCCGCAAGCTCAGATAGGCCTCCCGGTCCGAAACAACCACGTGTCGATGCCCGTACCGACGGGCGATGGTCAGGGCATCCTCGGAAACGACGGGAGCACCCAGGGTCTTGGCCAGAGATTTTGGCGTGATCTGGACCAGCCGGCCCGCCTTCAGCGCCTGACCGAGGGTATCCGATCCTTCGGTCTCCACGGTCCATACCCGGATCTCGGGTTTGAGCTGTTTCACTGCCAGGGTGATTCCCCCCATCAATCCCCCTCCACCGACGCTCACGAACAAGTCGGTCAACTGGGGAACATCCTCGATGAGCTCCACGCCGATGGAGGCGTGCCCGGTGATCAGCTCTCGATCGTCAAAGGGGTGGAAGTAGCTCCACCCCTCCTTCCCGTACTTGTCGGCCAGCTTGAAGGCATCGGTGATGCTGTCGGCAAGCTCGATCTCCCCGCCGTACTCCCGGGTTGCCTCCAGGTAGTTCCGGGATGTGTTCTTGGGCATGATAATGAGGGTGCGCACACCCAGCGTGCTCCCGGCATAGGCGACGCCCTGAGCGAAATTCCCGCCGCTTATAGCCACCACGCCGGTCTTGCGAACCTCGTCGAGGTGGCTGAGCATCTTGTTGAACGCCCCGCGGGGTTTGAAGGAGCCGGTTTTTTGGAAAAGCTCGAGCTTGAGATACACATTGGTGCCGAGCCGTTCACTGAGGGTGCGATTGCGCTGAATCGGGGTGCGATGCACGTAGGCAGTGATGCGGTCGCGGGCAGAGCGGATGGTTTCCAGGTCGATCATAATGCCCCCATCCTAATGTGGCGGGGTCGTATTTGCAATTCCCTGCATCGGTTGTCGAATGCGGTTTTTATTGGCTTTGAGGAGAGAAAATATTTATACTTTAATTATGATTGGTTTAATAATATACAAAACGTTGCGGGTGGCGCTTGAATCAGCCCTGGGGTAAGTGTTGAGCAACATTGCCGCAGCGGGTCAGCGGGGTCGTGGAGCCCGAAGCTTGTTCGGGAAACCTGAGGGCCTGCTTATTGCCCTGTTCCTGCTGCTATCCTCTTCACTCCCGGCCACGGACAACCAAACGTATATCCGGGAGGAGTTCACCGACCTGGAAAACTGGAAACCCCTCGTATTCCCCAAAATCCCGAACCACACCCTTTATTCGATCGAAACGGACGGGGAGTCACACTATCTGAAGGCCGAAAGCAGCGCCTCATCCTCCGGTCTGATCTTCACGGGGCGGTTCGATGTCTACCGGTACCCGAAGATCCGCTGGCGCTGGAAGGTGGACAATGTCTACACGGGAGAACGGGTAAATAAGGCGCGGGCGAAAGAGGGGGATGACTATCCGATCCGGATCTATATCATCTTCCAGTACGATCCCGAGCGCGCAGATCCGCTGCAAAGACTCAAGTACGCAGCAGCCAAACGCCGCTACGGGGAGTATCCCCCGCACAGCGCCCTCAACTACGTGTGGGCCAGCAACTTCAGTTCCGAACCCACCATGACCAACCCCTACTCGTCCCGCTCGAAAATGATCTTCCTCCAGATGGGGGGTGAACAAAAGGGACGATGGATCGAAGAGAGTGTCGACGTCCTGGCGGACTACCGGCGGGTCTTCGGGGAAAACCCACCGACCATGGCCGGTTTAGCCATTATGAACGATTCCGATGATACGGGGCAGAGCTCCGTTTCCTATGTCGAGTACATAGAGATCTATCGGTAGAACCCGATACCCGCACATTATCCCTTGCATCGGCCTCTTTAATCACTACAATAGACGTAAGGGAAGTCGAGTCCACCTGGGTGGCTTGTACTACAAAGGGGGGAATCATGAAATACTGCAAAATCGCGGTCGTTACGGTACTGACGGCGGTTGTTGGTTTGTCGGGATGCCTCATGTCGGGGATGGGATTTTACGGTGAAGCGAAAATGGCCAAAGCCGAACCGGAGGCGGAGCCGATGTTCCTGGAATCCTCTGAAGGATGGAACACGGAGGAGTACAGCAGGATCGGAGAGCTCCCCTTCCTGAGCGCCTTGGACAATCCCCTTTCCACCCTCTCCATCGATGTGGACACCGCCTCTTATTCGAATGTCCGCCGTTTTCTCGACAACGGACAAATTCCCCCCCAAGACGCGGTGCGCATCGAGGAGTCCATCAACTACTTCAGCTACGACTATCCCGATCCCGGCCCGGATGTACCGTTCTCTTTCACGGTGGAACTGGCCGATTGTCCCTGGAACCCGGAACATCTGATGCTCCACGTAGGGCTGCAGGGAAGGAGGATCGCCCTGGAGCAACTGCCTCCCAACAACCTCGTGTTTCTGGTGGATGTCTCCGGCTCCATGGACAGCCCGGACAAGTTGCCCCTTCTCAAGAAGGGTCTGAAGATGCTGAGCGAACAGATGCGCCCTGTGGACCGGGTGGCCATCGTGGTGTACGCCGGGGCGGCCGGCTTGGTTCTGCCTTCTACAGCCGGGGATGAGAAGCCAACGATTATTGCCGCCCTGGAAAAACTCGAGGCCGGCGGCTCCACCGCCGGAGGAGCGGGCATCCAGCTGGCCTACGAGGTGGCCGAACACTACTTCGATCCGAAGGCCAACAATCGGGTCATCCTGGCAACTGACGGGGATTTCAACGTAGGTGTGTCCAGTCAGGGAGCTTTGGTCCGTTTGATCGAAGAGAAGAGGAACAGCGGGGTCTATCTGACCGTGCTTGGCTTCGGCACGGGCAACTACAAGGACAGCCGCATGGAAAGCCTGGCGGACTCGGGGAATGGGAACTATGCCTACATCGATAATGAGCTGGAGGCGCGCAAAGCCCTGGTCGCTGAGTTGGGGGGTACCCTCTTTACGATCGCCAACGACGTAAAGATCCAGATCGAGTTCAACCCGGCAATCGTCGATTCCTACAGGCTGATCG
>CAZKCQ010000124.1:0-8146 GCA_964551205.1 uncultured Spirochaetaceae bacterium | reverse complement strand
CCCGCGAAAAACGACCTCCTGCGGGATCTCCCAACTGCAGGAACCGATCACCAAAGCCGCAGCGGCAGCCAGGATGAGCATCCATTTTTTTCCCATAAATTTCCTCCCTTGCACTGTTTTAGGCAACGCCCTGAAGCCGTTCGATTCGCCCTCTTGGATTTGTAGGGAGAGCAGATAGAGCCTGGAAACCGATTGGCCGTTCTCACCGATTCCGGTTCCCGGTCAGCATATCACGAATCGGGCTGTGCTCCAATGATATATAGAAGGATGAACCGGCGCCGAGCCGCTTGGATATTCGCCTCCATTCTGGGTATATTCATCGCAGAGGAGGGATAGGTGTGAAGCTCTATACGCGTTGGCAGGTGATGCTATTTACACTGGCGGGTATCGTTCTGACCCTCCTGGTGACCTGGGGGACGGGCGTTCTCCAGGTTCCCGCCCGGGGGGAGGGGGACGCTTCCCCTACAGCGGAGGTGGTGACCGGAGGGATTCTGGAACCGCCCTCTGAATCGGCCCCGCTTACGGGCCAATCTGTTCAATTCAGCGGATCGATCTCCGACGATGAGGCCAACAACATCCAGATCTATGAAAAGCTTAATGAGGCGGTCGTCAACGTGACCTCGGTCAGTTTCGAATACAACTGGTTCCTGGAGCCGATTCCCAAAGAGGGAACCGGTTCCGGTTCGATCATCGATCAGAAGGGATATGTGCTGACAAACTATCACGTGATCAAGAGCGCCAATGAGTTGAGCGTCACCCTGGCCGACGGTTCGAACTACCGGGGAGACATCGTGGGTGTGGATCCGGAGAACGATCTGGCGGTCATCAAATTCGACCCGCAGGGCCGGCGACTGGCCACGATTTCTTTCGGCAGCTCTGCCAATCTGCGGGTTGGCCAGAAGGTCCTGGCCATCGGAAATCCCTTTGCCCTGGATCGGACCCTCACAACGGGAATCGTATCCGGGTTGGGGCGGCCGGTGCGAACCGATTCGGGTCTGGTGATCAAGGAGATGATCCAAACCGATGCCTCGATCAACCCGGGAAACTCCGGGGGCCCCCTGCTGAACTCCAAAGGGGAGATGATCGGGATCAACACGATGATCTACTCGCCCTCGGGCGGTTCGGTAGGGATCGGATTTGCCGTTCCCGTGGATACGGCCAGGCGGGTCATACCGGATCTGCTGCGTTACGGAAAGGTGCAGCGCGGCTGGATAGACATCGTACCGGTGCAGCTGTTTCCGGCCCTGGTCCGCTACGCCGATCTGAACGTGTCCGAAGGGATCCTGGTCTCAGAGGTCGAGCCCGGCTCCAATGCGGAGGCAGCCGGCCTGAAGGCGGGGCAGCAGGCGGTACGTTACGGGCGTTCGATCATCAATCTGGGCGGGGATATCATCGTGGATGTGGACGGGGTACCCGTCGCCACTTTGATGGACCTTTTAAGTGCCCTGGAGGATAACAAGCCGGGAGAGACCGTGGAGGTCAAGGTCATCCGGGGACGACGGGAGCAGACCCTCTACGTGAAGCTGTCCACTCGTTCTGAAAACATCCGATTTTGAGGGATGAACAGGTTTAAGGTCGTTTCTTCGTTTGAACCGGCGGGTGATCAAGGTCAGGCGATCGCCCTGTTGTCCAAAGGCATTTCTCAGGGCTGTCGCTACCAGACCCTCAAAGGGGTGACCGGCTCGGGAAAGACCTACACCATGGCCAAGATCATCGAGCAGGTGCAGCTTCCCACCCTGGTCCTGTCCCACAACAAGACCCTGGCGGCCCAGCTGTACAGGGAGTTTCGGGATTTTTTCCCCGATAACGCGGTGGAGTATTTCGTTTCCTACTACGACTACTATCAACCGGAAGCCTACGTCCCGGGCAAGGATCTGTATATCGAGAAGGACGCCTCGATCAACGAAGAGATCGACAGGCTGCGTCTGGCCGCCACCGCCGCGCTGCTGGAACGCCGGGACGTGATCGTGGTGGCCACGGTTTCCTGCATCTACGGCATCGGCAATCCCCGGGACTACAGGGACATGCGCCTGGAGCTTAACCTGGGTCAGGAGATCGGCAGGGACGAGATCAGGCTGCACCTGGTCAAGCTTCTATACGAACGCAACGACGCGGTTCTGGAACGGGGCCGTTTTCGGGTGCGGGGGGATGTCCTGGAGATCTTTCCCTCCTACACCACCGACGCCCTGCGGGTGGAGTTTTTCGGGGATGAAATCGAGCGGATCCGCAAGATCCATCCTTTGACCGGAGAGAACCTGGGGGACGTGGAGTTCTACATCGTGTATCCGGCCAAGCACTTCGTCACCCCGGAGGAACGGATTCCCGAGGCTCTGGAGCGCATCCGCAGCGAGCTGTCGCAGCGTCACGGTGAGTTAGCCGAGGCGGGAAAGATCGTGGAGGCGGAGCGGCTCAAATCCCGCACCGAGTACGACCTGGAGATGCTGCAGGAGATGGGCTACTGTCCGGGCATCGAGAACTACTCCCGCCATCTGTCCGGTCGCCGGGAGGGCGAGCGCCCGGCGGTGCTGCTGGACTTCTTCCCGGACAACTTTCTCGCCTTCGTGGACGAGTCCCACGTGACCGTACCGCAGGTACGGGGCATGTATGAGGGGGACCGTTCCCGCAAGCTATCCCTGGTGCGCTTCGGATTCCGCCTGCCCTCGGCCCTGGACAACCGTCCCCTCTACTTCGCCGAGTTCGAGCAGCTGCTCAATCGCGTGATCTACGTATCCGCCACCCCCAGCCAGGAGGAGCTGGACAAGTCCGAGCAGCTGGTGGAGCAGGTAATCCGGCCGACGGGCCTGCTGGATCCTCAGCTGGAGGTGCGCCCCACGGAGGGGCAGATCGAGGATCTGTACGCAGAGATCAAGCAGCGCATAGCCGCCAACCAACGCACCCTGGTGACCACCCTGACCAAGCGCATGGCCGAGGATCTGGCGGAGTACCTGTCCGAGCTGGGGCTCAACGTGCGCTACCTGCACTCGGAGATCGAGACGATCGAGCGGGTGGAGATCCTCAAAGCCTTGCGGACCGGTGAGTTCGACGTCCTGGTGGGGATCAATCTGCTGCGGGAAGGGCTGGATCTGCCTGAAGTTTCCCTGATCGCCATCCTGGATGCGGACAAGATCGGGTTCCTGCGCTCGGCCACCTCCCTGATCCAGACTATAGGCAGGGCGGCCCGGCACGTCGACGGCAGGGTCATCATGTACGCGGATCGCACCTCCGAGGCCATGCGGAAGGCGATCGAAGAGACCGAGCGCCGCCGCACCATCCAGGAGGAGTTCAACCGGAAGCACGGTATCACCCCCACCTCGATCTCCAAGTCGATCCAGGACCTTCTGATCCGCAAGAAGGAGGAGAAGCGGAGCCTGGAGAAGTTCGACCTGGAGCTGATGGAGCGTCAGTACAACATCCTGGTGCCCAAGCAGCGGCAGGCCCTGATCAAGCGGCTGGAGCAGGAGATGCTGGAGCTGGCCAAGAATCTGGAGTTCGAGCGGGCCGCTGTCCTGCGGGACGAACTGAAGCGAATCCGCGAGATGTGAGGGGCTTGTTATTTGGTGAAGAGGACGTAGTCTACCGGACCGCCGGAAACGTGGGGGAAGAAGGCCTGTCCACTGGCTCCGTATAACCTATTGAAGTACTTGTTTATGTTTCTGTAGATGTAGAAGTAGGATTCAGAAACCGTTATATAACCGTCGAAGTTCAGATCCCCCTTTGTAGCCGATTCGAGCAGATAGCCGGTCATTACCCCATTATCATCGGTTTCATAGGCATAATCCTGCTCCCCGGAGGCGGCGATCACCAGGGCCTCGCCCGGCGGGATGTCGCTGCCGTAATCCTGGAAGTTGGCGTACAGATAGATCGCGTTTTCCAGGGCTTCGAACAGACCGTTCGACCCCTCCTCCGAGTAGTTCGGCGGAATCGCGTCCGCCTCCAGGGAATTGCCGATAAAACCGCCGGAAAAGCAGGCGTCCAGGATCACGACCTTGCGGACGCAGGGGATGGTTCGCACCAGGGTCGCCAGCTCGTCGTCGGTGAGATCCGCGTCGTAAAGTGCGATATACTCTTCTTCGCTGTCGCTGTCGGGAGTGTTTTCGGTGCCCCCGTTTGTACCGGCGATGGTTTGTCCGCCGTGTCCGGAAAAGTAGAATACAAACAGGTCATCGATTGTCGCGGCTGCCTCCAAAGAGCTAAAATCGGTCGCCAGCTGAGCCTTTGTAGCGCTATCGTCGATCTGCAATCTTACCTGGAATCCCTGATCTTCAAACAGATCGCGCATCGCCTGGGCGTCCAGATGGGCGCTGGTCAGATCGTTCCCCGTTCCCGGATAATCGGAAATCCCGTAGACGATCGCGTACCTGTCGTAGTCCAGGTCGAGGGTGCAGGAGGGAAGCACCGCCAGAGAGGCGGCCAGGACGAGGGCCGGCAGGAGGGGAAGGAGGGCTGCAGCGATGCGGCGTTGGATCATGCTCACCGCAGGGTGTACCTCCGAACGACGCCGATACCAATCGAGCCGTAAAACCCAAGGTCGCGGCGGAAGTAGTAGTCGACAGGCATCACCAGGGCGATGCTGCGCCTTTCACGTTCGGGATTGTCGAGCAGCAGATACGGCTCGAGAAAGATCCCCGGGTAGAAGAAAAAAAGGGTGGTCAGGCTTTCCAGATCGAAATTGAAGGATCCCCCGGCTGAGGCCCCCAGCTTCAGTCGCAGCGGCCGGGAGGGCCGGGTAAGCTCGAAACCGTAGGCCGCGGAGACCCTCAAGGCCCCGCCCCAGTGGGATCGGTAAACCCAGCCGCCGGAGTAGTTCGAGATCGTGGTCCCGTGAAGTTGAAAACCGATGCCGAGGGAGAGTGAGGCGAACAGGGGGATATCCAGCAGCCCGCTGAGGGCGCCCACGGCCTGGGCTTTGGGTGTGAAAAACTCGGAGTATTGGGGGGGGTAACCGACGGGGTCGCCGGCCACGGCCACGGCGGCCAGGATCCCGAATCCCAGGGCCGGCCGCTCCGGCCGCTCGTCGGCGTCGACCGCCGCCAGAGGAAGGACCACGGCGATGAGCAGCAGGACAATAAGTGTAGTCTTTCTCGCCATATTGTTGTTAATATTACGAATTATGAGGCGATCGGCGACCACAATCTTATCCTTCATGGTTCTGGTACTTAGTATAGCACCTATCACCCTGGTATCCTGTAAAAAGGAGCAGCCCGTGGAACGGATCGATCTGCCTCCTACGCCCGTGCTCACCTTGAGCACCGACTGGGGGGTGATCCGCTCGCCCTTCCTGCGCCTGCGGGCCGAACCCCTGCAGAAGGCGAAAATCACCGCCCACCTGCGGCGGGGATCGGTACTGGAGATCATCAGCAGGACCGAGGCCAAGGAGACGATCGACGAGTCGACGGCTTACTGGTACCAGGTCAACTACGGCGGCTTGCGGGGATGGGTGTTCGGAGCCTTCCTCGAGGTGCTGGATTCCAAATCCGAGGCCGAACGCTTCGCCCGGGATCTCGAGTAGCTCCCGCCCCATGGACTTTGCATTTCTAAGTGAAATCCAGCTGACCGAAGTACTGCCCTGGGTTCTGCCGCCGCTCCTCGGAGCGATCATCGGCTACGTGACCAATGCCATCGCCATCCGCATGCTCTTCCGTCCCCTCACCGAAATCCGGGTCCTGGGGGTGCGGCTTCCCCTTACCCCGGGGATCATCCCCAAGCAACGCACTCAACTGGCCGAGAGCATCGGCCAGATGGTATCTCGAGAGCTCCTGACGGAGGAGGCGGTCCGACGGCAGCTGGCTACGGAGAACTTCCAGATAAAGCTGGAGCAGAACATCGATTCTCTGATCGGAGAGATCATCTCCACGCCCCTGGCGGAGCTGCGGAAGGGGAACCAGGAGCTGGTTTTCACCTCCGTGGAGGGTTTTCTCTCCGAAGGGTTGTACAGCTTCTTCTCCTCCCGCAGCTTTATTCACGGTGTGCGCGGCATCCTCGGCCGGGTTGTCCGCTCCGTCGGGGAGAAGCGGGTGGGCCAGCTCGTGGGGGAGACCCAGTTAGGCACCCTGGTGGTCGAAAGGCTCATCCCCCTTGTTTCCCGGCCGGAGAGCCGCGGCAAGATTACCAGAGCGTTGGAGGGTTGGCTGGAACAGCGGCGCCGGGGAAACGAGCGGCTCGCGAGCCTGCTCTCCGAGGAGCTCACCCAGGTTCTGACGGATCTGTTGGCAACCCTTCTCCCCTCGATTTTCGACTCCCTGTTTCGCTGGCTGGATCAGGAGGAGATTCGGGAGCAGATGAATCACCGCGGAAAACGGTTGCTGCGGACCATACTGGAGAAGCTGAACGTGCTGCAGCGCTTTCTGATCTCCGCCGGTCAGTTCGACCGCACGCTGGAACAGAAGATGCCGGAGATCGTAGAGGAAGGCGTTTCCACGCTGCGCGCCTACGCCTATGAGGAGGATACTCTCAAAGGCTTGAAGGAGGTCCTTGAGAGGGCTTTTTCCCGGTGGAGAGACAGACCCGCAGCCGATCTGTTCACCCGGATTCGTCCGGGTTTGGCCGCGGAGCTGGTGGACCGGCTTCTTATGCGGGCGGGCGAAGAGGAAACCCGCAGGCGTGTAGCCGCCGGGATCGACCGGCTGTTGGCGAAGGTGAAGAACCGTACAATCGGGGAGATTCTGACCCGCTACCTGAGTATTCCGGAGCAGGAGACCGTCGACTATGTTTCCAACAAGGTGTTGGCCTTCCTGTCCAGGAAGGAGACCTCCCAGGCGATCGCCGCGGAGGTGGTTTCATTCTCCCGCAAGTTCATGGAGGAACACCGGCAGGACAACATCGCCGAGCTGCTGCATATCGAGCCGGCACTGCAGAAGCGAGCCAGCGCCTATCTGTCGGCCCAGCTGATCCGGATCATCGACGCCAGACTTCCCGGGTTTATCGAGAGCTTCGATGTGCGTCAGCTGGTTGTGGACAAGATCAATGGGCTGGATGTCGCACAGGTGGAGAAGCTGCTTCTCATGGTCATCCAAAAACACCTGCGCTGGATCAACGTCTTCGGCGGTTTTCTGGGCGCCCTTATCGGCTTCTCCCAGCTCGTTCTGCGGTTACTGACCTGAGATTGACCGGAGCCGCGGATTTCGTTTACTATGGGTCAACCTCTGTACCGGGAGTCATTTGTGCCTGCTAATCTTCTAATCGTTGATGACAACGAGGTACATCTGGACCTGATGGTCGAGATCCTCAAGGAAGATAAACGATACACTCTGTTTCAAGCGCTTTCAGGGGAAGAAGCCATGGAGGTGATGGCGAACAACGACATCCAGATCGTGATCCTGGATGTGGTGATGCCCGGCATGGACGGCTACGAGGTTTGCCGACAGATCCGCAGGAAGTACAGACTCAAGCCCATTCAGATCGTACTGATCTCCGGGTTCAATCACAAGAACGACCTGGATGAACTGCTGGAGCTCGGGGCGGATGATTTTATCGGCAAGCCGATCACGGCCTTGGAGTTCCAGGCCCGGCTCAAAGCGGCTCTTATCCGCCTGAGGGACCAGACCGAGGTCTATGGAGCCCTTCAGGGGGAACCCCAGCCGGAAGGCAAGAATCTCTCGACCCTGGTGGCGGAGAACATCCAGCTGAGGCAGGAATACCATAAGGTGCGGCGCATCAACGAAGAGCTCCAGGAAAGTTGCCATCAGCTGGAGCAGCTGGCTTCTTTGGATACCCTCTCCGGTTTGCTCAATCGCCGAACCCTGTTCAAGCGCATCGAGATCGAGATAGAACGTACAAACAGACTCGATTGGCCCCTTACCGGGATCATGATCGATATCGACCATTTCAAACGGGTAAATGACAACTACGGTCACCAGTGCGGGGACATGGTTATCCAGGAGATCGGCGCCAGGTTGAACATGAGCCTGCGGAAGTACGACTACGCCGGCCGTTACGGAGGAGAGGAGTTCTTCGTGATCTTCTCCAACACCACTGCGGATACCGCCCATAGCATCGCCGAGCGCTTCCGTATGGAGATGGAAGAGACTCAGTTCACCTGCGGCGAGCAGGTGTTCAACGTCACGGTGTCCATAGGGGTCGCCCAGTACAACGCGGGAGAGTTGCCGGACCGCTGGATCAGCCACGCCGACGGCGCCATGTACCAGGC
>CAZKCQ010000123.1:0-8154 GCA_964551205.1 uncultured Spirochaetaceae bacterium | reverse complement strand
CAAGAGCATGAACCTGGGGGACATTCGGGGTGCCCTTCCTCTGCTGATTCGCGCCTTTTCGGTAAAGGAGATCGAAGAAACGCTCAAGGAGGAAATCGCCTCTATTTTGATCAGGTATGCGGATCTGGTCCTGTTTCAGCCCCTGGTCGATCTGACTACGAACAGCGACGCCGTGGTTCGGGGTTTAGGGGTACGGATGCTCAAAGCCCTGGCGAAAAAGGACAGGAACATCTCCACCGACGTGCTCACCAACCGCCTGTATCTGCTCCTCGAGGACTCGGCCCACAAGGTGCGGATCGAGGCGCTGCTGGCCCTGCTGGTCATGGAGGATGATTTCGCCGTACAGGTCCTGGATGACTACATCGAGGCGCAGGATGAAGCGGCCGCCGTGGATATCCTGAAAAACCTGGGAGAGGAGGTCTCCCACGAGTTGATAGCCAGGGTCCTGAAGCTTCTGTACAGCAAGAGCAAGGCAGTCCACGAGGAGTTGCGGCTCGCGCTCCCTCCGTTCTGCCAGGGACCTCTTTCGGAGGATATCCGCAACAGCCTGCTCCAGGCGCTGAAAATGGAACCCGGCGGTGTAGCCGCGGCGGCCTCACCTCGTGTCGGCGGCGCCCCCAGCCGCGGGATTATGCAGAAAGCCAAGCTCGACTTCAAATTGCGACGGGAGAGCGCCCAGATCCTTACGGTGTTCTTCATCGACATCTCCGGGTTCACGAAAAAAACCCTGGATGCCAAGGCCATCGACCTGATGACCCTGGTTCAGGGTTTCGAGAAGATCACCCTGCCGACCATCGACCGGCTGAACGGATCGGTGGTCAAGAAGATGGGGGACGGGCTGCTGGCGGTATTCAAGCATCCCCTGAACGCCACCCTGGCCGCCCTGGAGATCCAGCGGCAGATAAATGAGCACAACGAGTTCAAGGTGGAGGAGGAACGCTTCCACGTGCGCATAGGACTGAACACCGGCCGGGTCATCCGCAAAGAGGGGGACGTGTACGGCGACACCGTGAACGTGGCTTCCCGCATGGAGAACCTCGCCGATCCCGGAGACATCTATCTGACCCAGGCCACCTACGAGGAGATCAAGGAGTATATCCGCTGTACCCAATTGGGTCAGCTGGAGGTCAAGGGGGTGGCCGGCGGGCTGGTCGCCTACTCGGCCCAGGAGCCGCTCATCGACATCAACAAGTTCATCTCCGAACCCAAGATCGCCAAGGACACCGTTGCCGGCGGAAAGGATGCCGGCTCCCTCCTGAATCTCCAAGAATCGATGTTCAAACCTCGCTTCGACCTTCCTTCCCTGGTGGACGGCCAGGGCAATACCCTTTACGAATCCCTGGTGGAGCTGTTCGAGGACCTGAGTAAAGCGGTGGAGAAAATCTCGGAGAACTATCACGCCGACTACGTGTTCAAACGCTACCTCCAGGACAAGTGGAACGAAGTCCTGCAGAACGCCAAGCCGGAGGACGGGGCAGCGGCGGTCACCGTTTGACTCTTTTCCCGCCAGGTGTTATAGTTACCCCGACACTATAAAACTTGAAGCGTTGACTACACGAACAGGAGGTCTATTGGCAGGAAAAGAGCAAAGGATCAACGAGATGATCCAGGTTCGCGAAGTCCGCCTGATCGACGAAAAGGGCGAACAGCGGGGAATCGTGCCTACCACCGAAGCCTTGCAGATCGCATCAGATGTGGGGCTCGATCTTGTTGAAGTTTCACCAACCGCCTCTCCCCCCGTGTGTAAGCTTCTGGATTACGGGAAGTTCAAGTTCGAACAGGAGAAGCGGCTGCGGGAAGCCAAGAAGAAGCAGAAACAGGTCAAGCTCAAAGAGATTCGCATGCAGCCCAAAATCGAAGAGCACGATCTTAGCTTCAAAACCAAGCACATAAAGGAGTTCCTGGAAGAGGGATGCAAGGTCAAGGTTTCGGTGCGTTTCCGGGGGCGGGAACTGGCCCATCTCGAGTTGGGCAGGAATGTACTGACTCGAGTGCAGGAACTGCTCGGCGATTCCTTTGTGGTGGAGAAGAGACCTCAGATGGAGGGGCGGATGATGTCGATGTTCATCAGCCCGAAATCGAAAAAATAAGGAAAACCATATGCCAAAGATGAAAACCAAGAGAAGCGCGGCCAAGAGGTACAAGCTGACCGGCTCAGGCAAGGTGCGTTATAAAAAGCAGAACTTACGTCACATTCTGACCAAGAAAAACAGCAAGAGAAAGAGACGACTGCGCCAGCCGGCTATCTTGAGCAGTGTCGAAGCCCACCGCGCCAAGAAACTACTTCCCTACGGATAGGATTGCAGGAGCAGGAGCCTACACAGATGCCACGAGCGATAGACGGAACCAAGAGAAAAAAGCGGCGGCAGAAGCTGCTGAAGCATGCCAAAGGCTATTGGGGCAGACGGAGCAATCTGTATCGAACCGCTAAAGACGCGGTAGCCAAATCGTTATCCTACGCCTACAGAGATCGAAGAAACAAGAAACGGGACTTCCGCGCCCTTTGGATTACCCGCATATCCGCGGCCTGCAGACAGCAGGACATGCGCTACTCCAGCTTTATCCATGGATTGGAACTTGCCGGGGTTCAGATCAACCGTAAAGCCCTTTCCAACCTGGCGATCGAAGATCCCAATGCTTTCTCGGCACTGGTTGCCAAGGCAAAGCAAGCCGTCGGAGCTGTATGACGAGATGATCAACCTCGAGCAAATCCAGAAACTCGAAGCCCGGGTTACCAAAGCGGTGCAGCTGATCAAGTCCCTCAAGACGGAGAATCAGAGCCTGCGGCAGACCCTCGATTCGGCTCAGAGTCGGATGCAGGAACTGGAGGACCGCATCAACAATTTCAAGAGCGATCAGAAAGATATCGAGCAGTCCATCCTGCGGGCACTGGAAAATCTGAACCAGCTCGAGGATGAGATCAACGATTCCCAGGCAGACGCGCCTTCGGAGAAAGCCACAGGCGGCGATGAGGATCCCGAGGAGGCGGAGGATCGTCTTCCCTTCGAGGCCAAGGCAGCGGAGGGAGAACTCGATATATTCTAAAGGATTGCTCCCCTGGCGAAGGATGAACAAGAACAGCCTGGCGGTTAATATTCTCGGATCCTCCTTCACGGTTCAAACCAGCGGCGATCCCCAGCATCTCCAGCGCGTCGTCGATTACCTCGAAACCAAGGTACAGGAAATTCAACACAGATACGCAGAACGCACGACCCAGGATCCGGTAAAGATCAGTCTGCTGGCCGGACTCAACCTGGTGGATGAGCTTTTCCGCACCCGGGCAAGTACCGGGGCGCAGACCGAAGATGTAGAATTGGAGAGGATTACCGAACGGTTAATCGACACGATTGATAAGAGTCTGATGGGAAATTAGCCCTGCGGTGTCCGCGAGGGGATTAATAATCTTCTTGGGTCAAACCAACCTCCAGGGATTCCCAATATCGGAGCTAAAGCACCCACCGGCTGAAGGCCGATGGAACGCCGATTCTTCGATGAGGAAACCCACTTGAACGCTTTAGATGGTTCAAGAGGATGCTTCTCCAGACGGCATAGGCGGGGCTTTTCGCTTCCCGAGTTGCACGAACTGCCATGGAAGAGCGTGCCGGCGCCTATAAGATATTGTACGTCGACGACGATCCTCAGAACCTCTATCTATTCAGATCTTTCTTCGAACAGGACTACAACGTAATCACCGCCGGCTCCGGAGCGGAAGCACTGGCGATGCTGGAGGAGCAGGAGATTCAGGTGCTGCTTGCGGATCAGCGCATGCCGGGCATCAATGGAATCCAGCTCCTCGAGACTGTCGCCCAAAGGTTCCCGGAAACGGTTCGTGTGCTGGTGACCGGCTATTCCGATGTAGAAGTGGTGATCGATGCCATCAATCGGGGAGCGGTCTATCGCTATCTGAGCAAACCCTGGGATATCGATGAGATCAAGTCCACGATCCGCAACGCCATCGAGGTTTACGAACTAAAGAAGAAAAACCAGACCCTGATCGGATCTCTGCATAAGAAGATCGAAGAGCTCGACTTCCTGAACGAGCTGCAGTTGGACCTGAAAGGACTCACAGAAAGCGAAATCATCATAGGAAGAGCGGTTGCCAGACTCCGGGAGGAGCTGGAAGCCGATTGCGGCTGCCACTGTGAGCTTCACGGGAGCGCGTTGCGTATTCGCTTTCCCGGCGACGCTTCGGGTCGGGAGGATGACCTGAAGCGGATCATCGGGCAGCTGGACCTGCCGCAGGTGAAAGACCCGAGCGCCGGTCGGGCGCCCGACGGCCGCAGCCTCTGCATCCTTCCTCTCATGTTTCAGGGCACTTCCTTCGGCTTTCTGGTGTTCGTGTTTTCCCGGGCAAAACCCTTCGACCGCGAAGATCTGTCCTTCGCCGAAGCCGCCTCCCACGTGGTGTCCTCCGTCCTGTACAGCCAGGACGTCCACCGCAAGGAGATGAAAAAGGAGCAGTTTCTGGTTCTGGGCCAGATGGCCAGCATGATCGTGCACGATCTGAAGGGCCCCCTGGCCACGATCCTCGGCTTCGTCTCCCTGCTTCAAGCCGAGCTGGCCGCGGCCCAGCGGGAGGAGTTCGCCGGAATCATCAATCAGGAGGTGCGGCGCCTTATCGATATGGTCGAGGAGCTGCTGGACTTCTCCAGAGGGCGGAGCCACCTCCAGATCACCACGGTAGATTTTCCCGTTCTGTTTCAGGAGATCATGGAACTGTTCGATATCGGCCTCAAGAAGGAGAATATTCAAACGGAAATCTGCCTGAACGGATCGCACGGCGTGGCCGGGGACCGGAAGAAGCTGAAAAAAGTGTTCATCAACCTTCTGCAGAACGCCAGGGAGTACCTCCAGCGGGTGGAGGGGCAACGAAAAATCCGGATCAGCTCTTCGGTGGAGAACGACAGGGTCTTGATCCACTTTGTCAATAACGGCCCGCCTATTCCCCGAGAGCTGCTGCCGAGGCTGTTCGACCCGTTTTTTTCCTACGAAAAAGATAAAGGCACGGGCCTGGGCCTGACGATCTGCAAGAAGATCATCGAGGAACACAGCGGATCGATAGAGGTGTACTCGGAACCAGGCAGGAACGAGTTCAGGATAGCCCTTCCCGCAGGATCAAATCCCTGTCGAGATTCGAAAAATCACAACCCAGGACAGTGACGATCGAGGCAGCCAGACGATTGGCCAACCTGGCAGCCTGCACGGGGGGATAACCCCGCAGGCTGGCAAAGATAAAGGCCGCGGAGAAGCAGTCCCCGGCCGCGGTGGTATCCAGAGGTTCGACGCAAAACCCGTCGACCTGCGTAACCGCACCCCGTTCGCTCACCAAACAACCATCGCAGCCGGTCTTCAGCAACAGGACCGGGCTCACCTCCGCCGCCTCGGCCAGGAGCTGCCGATCCTCCAAATCCGGACCGAACATGATCCGGAACTCATCCCGGTTCCCGAACAGCACGTCAACCCTGGAGGGCAGCCATGAGCGAAACTCTTCATGGTAGCGGCGGACCACGAAGGGATCGGCCAGGTCGAAGAAGATCCCGACGCCCCGTTCCCGGCTGTGCTCCATAGCCCGCTTCACAGCCTGCTTCTGATTGTCCGTGTCCCACATATAACCGGTTGTATAGAAGAGTCTCGAAGCGCAGAGGGCGGCCAGGTCCAGATCCTCCAGTCCATACTCCCTGCAGGCGCCCAGATAGGTGAACATCGTGCGTTCATGGTCCGGGGTTACCAGGATGACCGAACAGCCGGTGGGAAGGGTCTTCCTCACCACCTGCACGTTGATCCCCGCACGTTCCAGGCTGCTGTTGTAGGCCTCTCCCCGTGCGTCGGGTCCAACTGCACCGCAATACAGCAATCCTTCCAGCTGCTCAGCCCTGTCCAGCCAGGAGATCGCCCTGAGGGTGTTGGCGACGCTTCCTCCGGGAATATTGGTGTAGCCTTCCAGTTTCGACAGGACTCTCTCCATACCGGCTCTATCCACCAGATTCATCGTGCCTTTCCTGGCGGCCAGATCCTCCAGGACCGGGGGATCGACAGTGGCGATAAAATCGAGCAGCGGATTTCCCATCCCGAACACGGAATACATCGACGGCACCTCTTTCGTTGACAATGAGCTTGAGATTGTACTATAGTAGCTGCGGTTAGGTACACTCCTTATGGGCTTAGTCACAAGCCAGCAAATCGCACAGTACTACGATCAGTACAAGGACCGGGAGATCACCTTCAACCGGCAGATCATCCAGGTTCTCAAGCTCCTGCCGAAGCAGGTGTATCTCAAGACCCGGGGCGACCAACAGTCCTGTGTCGTCTACTCCACCTCGATGACCGGAGCGAAGATCATAGCCAGCCTCAGATCCAAGGCGCTGCAGCAGATCCGGCTGGCCGGAAATTCGGTATCCCTGCGCTTCGCCTTCGAGCGCAGTGACAAACCGGAGCCGTTGTACTTTTTCGTCCCGGCGAAAATCACGAACTACACCTTCTACAGTCCCCAAAACCCGGATCTGTACTTTCTCAGCCTCGAATACGCCACAAAACCGCCGGATGATCTGATCGAGATGCTGGGGCAGCTGTTCGACACCAATGCGAATTTCACACGGAGAAAGGACGAGCGCATAGAGCTCAATCCCGCCAGTATCAAACTCATCGGCATCGACGGCAAGGAAGCCGCTTTGGTTTTGGGAAAGCAGGCCAGAAAATGCATCATCCGGGATCTGTCCTTTTCAGGCGCCAAGGTCCTCCTGTTCGGTGCCCGGCCCGAGCATGTGGAGAAAACGACGGTTCTTCAGTTCTCCACCCAGAAGGAGCAGATGCTCATCCCCGGCAAGATAGTGCGCTTCGAGGAAGTGGTGGGCCGTGAGGATATCGGGGCCCTCGGAATTCAATTCCTGGAGGACAAAACACCGATGAGCTACAAGATACTGATCAACAACACCCTGAAGGCGACCCGCCGCACCCACGAATAGAGCCGCCATCCGCGCGCAAATCTCATCCGCTGCCCGCATCTTTTCAGATAAAAATAAATAAATTTTAAAGGGGGGGATGACGATTAAAAGAATGAGGGATTTTCTAGCTTCGATTTCCCGGGACAGAAGCTCGATCTTCCCCTAATCTACATATCGTCCTTTTTGGAGGGAGGTTTAGCAAAAAGATCCGGGCAGGGATGCCCGTAGGAAATCTACTGTTTCACGGAGGAAACAATGATAATCAACCACAACATGAGCGCGCTGTTTGCACAGCGCCAGGAAAAGATGAACTCCTGGGTCCTGGACAAGAATCTGGAGAAGCTGTCCTCGGGCTTGCGGATCACCCGGGCCGGAGACGACGCTTCCGGGCTGGCCGTATCGGAGAAGATGCGCAGCCAGATTCGGGGATTGCTCCGGGCTGAGAAAAACACCATGGACGGTATCTCCTTCATTCAAACCACCGAAGGGTATCTCCAGGAGAGCCAGGACATCATTCAGAGGCTTCGGGAGTTGGCGGTACAGGCCGCCAATGGGATCTATTCGGATGAAGACCGCATGCAGATCCAGGTCGAGGTTTCGGCCCTGGTCGATGAGGTCGACCGCATCGCCTCCCACGCCCAGTTCAACGGCATGAACATGCTCACCGGCCGCTTTGCCCGGGAATCCGGAGAAAACATCGTCACCGCTTCCATGTGGTTTCATATCGGGGCCAACATGGACCAGAGGGAGCGGGTTTACATCGGCACGATGACCTCCGAGGGCCTCGGGATCAAGCAGATGGCCAGCGGGGACATTATATCGGTGTCCACCCCGGATGAAGCCAACCGGGCTATCGGGGTGCTGGATGAAGCCCTCAAGGTGGTCAACCGGCAGCGGGCCGATCTGGGTGCCTACCAGAACCGTATGGAACATACGATGAAGGGTTTGGCCGTAGGCGCAGAGAACATGCAGGCGGCGGAATCCCGCATCCGGGACGCGGACATGGCCGCGGAAGTCGTGGAGTTCACCAAGAACTCGATCCTCCTGCAGGCCTCCATGGCGATGCTCGCCCAGGCGAACCTTAAGCCTCAAACCGTGTTGCAGCTGCTGGGCTGAGGGACTATACTTAGACAGCAGAGGACCAACTAACAGAGTTCTAAACCGTTTTCCGATCTTTGAAAACCTTCACCCTCCTGACGGTGCCAAGGTATAG
>CAZKCQ010000122.1:0-8173 GCA_964551205.1 uncultured Spirochaetaceae bacterium | reverse complement strand
TTTCAGCGGCCGGGCCAGGGAGTTCGCCGAAACCGTGCGCTATGAGATTGCCAAATTAACCCGCGTATACGAGACCACCCTGATCTTTCATTCTATCGAAAATCGCTTCACCCTCTCCAAGAGGGAGTTGAAGCGCAACGTTGTTCACAACATTCGGAAATTGCAGAGCCTGGACATCGATTGTTCTCCCCTGCGTACGGGTCCCGACCGCTACCTGTCCATCGACAGCATGCTCAAGCGCGTCGAAAATCTGTTCAATTTTCGCGAGAGACCGGTCGTGCCGCTGAAGTCCTACCTCACCATGGAGCACGACAAGAACGAGGTGTTCATTCACAACCCCCATCTGGCCGCCTACTACGGAAACAAGCTCAACTATATCCTGAGCAAGGCTTAGAAACCGCAGGTCTCAATCGCCACGACGTCGCGATAAGTAGAACCGGGTGTTTTCTCATCCACCTGCAGCAGGCGCGGGGGCTTCGTGATCTCCCGGGAAATATACGAACAATTGACCGAAGCGACTCGACGGCAGTTTCACCGGGCTGAGGCTCAGGCGGTCTATACAGCGGTTGGAGAGGTCGAAGGCAGAGGGGTCTATGGGCGAGTGCTACCTGTTAGGGTCCCAGGAGAGGTTGATGCCGAACTCGTGCTTCACCTCATCGTCAGACGTACTTTGAGCACCTAGAGGGGCGGGCAGAACTATCCGGTATCGGCCATTCAGGCGTACCTGTGGATTGATTCGTGACTCGAAACGCAAGCCCGCCGTGTAGATCTGCCTGTTGTCTTCCGGAGTTGCGAATAAATTGAAGACGCTCTGGAAGGAGGGGATGATCTTCAACTGGTCCAGGAGCTTGTAGGTCAGCTCGGTTTTTACCCTCAGACTGGTGAGGTCTAGATTATAGTCATCGTCGCCGGTTTCGAACTCCCAGATCCATTTGGAACGGAAGTCTGAGGTCCAACGAAGACGGTCGGTGATGTCCCACACGTAATTCGGGTTCAGGTAGAAGTACTTGTAGTTTTCACTCGGATTGTCGCAGAGCTTGGAGAGAACCGCGGTGTAGAGATTCGTGGTGAAATCACCGCTCCACTGCTCTTTTATCCTGAAGGTGATTTTGTGACGCTGATAGTCGAGTACCGGTTCCTCCTCATCCTCCAGTTCCTCGATTTGCGTACCCCCGTCGTAGCGCAGGAAGAACACGGGAAGCCTGATTTCCTGGGCTGAGCCCAACGAAGCCGGGAGAAGAAGAACAATGATCAACAGGGAGATTCGCCTCATCTGAACAACCCTCCTTTGCAAGCCATGGTTGGTCCATTATAGATCGCCTGCGGAAGATTACAATTTCTTGTAGCCGGGACTTTGGTACGATAAGATGAGTCCTGTTTGCATAGATGGACGAGGTCACGATTCGGCGAGGGACCACGGTGAAGATCCTCTGCTACGGGGATTCCAATACGTGGGGGTTCAGTCCGGTAAACGGATCCCGCTTCCCCGAGGATATCCGTTGGCCCGGTGTTTTACGCCGGTGTCTGGGAGAGGGGTTCACGGTCATCGAGGATGGATTGAACGGCAGGACCCTCTGTGCTTTCAGGATGGAGGGGGATCCTCTGAACGGCTCGGAGCACCTGATCACCCTGCTCAAGGCCCACCGGCACCTCGATCTGCTGATCCTCTACCTCGGCATCAACGACCTGTTTGTCGATCCCCGCCTCCCGGTGGCGGTGATGGCCGAGGAACTGGAGAAGGTCATTGGCAACGTCCGGGATGTCCGAGCATCGATACCTGTGCTCGTTTTGGCTCCGCTGCCGGTAAATATCGGTCGGGAGTACCACGCCTACTACCACGAGCAGATCGAGAAATCCCTCAAACTGATCGCGGCCTTTGAGAGTTTGTCCGCGCAGAAGGGGTGTCAATTCTTGGATCCATCGCAGGTGATCTCCGCAAGCAGGCACGACGGCGTTCATATCGAGGCCGAGGAGCACATCAAGCTGGGCCTGCATCTGTGTGTGCTCCTGCAGGATCTGTTCCACGCCGTGGATTCAGCAGGGGGATGATGCCTTGAAAATCGTCGCACTGACGGAGCGGGACCTGCCGGATCTGGCTCAGCTTTACCGCCAGTTCCGCGGGGAGGAATCTTCTCTGGAGGATATGCGGACAACCTTCCCACAGCTACAGAAAAACACGGACTACACCCTTATCGGTGTGAAAGAGGGAGGCCGTCTGGTCGGATCGGTCATGGGCGTCCTCTGCCGGGAGCTTTACGGCAGGTGCCGGCCCTTTATGGTGGTGGAGGATGTGATCGTGGATCAGGCTCATCGCCGCGGCGGCATCGGTACGTTGCTGATGCGGGCGATCGAGCAAGAGGCGTTTCGAAACCAGTGTAGCTACATCATGCTGGTCACCGACGCGACCCGCCGGGAGGCCCTCGGTTTTTATGAGCATCTCGGCTATCATCCGGACAGGTACAGAGCCTGCAAGAAGTACCTGAGTTCCGTGGAGTAACAGCAGCCGGAGTAGCGGCCCGGACGCGGAGTTGCTCCTTACAGTGTGTACAGGTTCACTGGTGCTTGCCAAAATGGGTCTGCTCGATGGCTTTAAAGCCACGACCCACCATGAGGTCATTCCGCTTCTGCAGGAAACTGCACCCAATACCGAAGTTCTGCCGACCCAGCGATTCATCGACAATGGTTCGGTGGTCGTTTCCGCGGGGGGATCTCAGCCGGGATCGACATGTGTCTGTACCTGGTCGCCAGGTTGCACGGTGAGGATGTTGCGGGTCGAACCGCTCGCTATATGGAATAATCGTGGGATAACGAGAAAAGAGGTTGAACCGAATGGAAAAATTTGAACTCACCAGTAGCGCCTTTGAAAATCAAGGAGATATTCCAGATCTCTACACCTGCCGGGGAAAAAATATCTCCCCACCGCTTTCCTTCCGCGGCGCACCTGCGGGGACAAAGAGCTGTGCCTTGTTGATGGTGGACCTGGACACACCGATCGGCACTATCACCCACTGGGTGGTGTACAACATTCCCGCTGATTTCGGAGGATTGAACGAGGGGATTACTCCCGGCAAGCTGCTGGCAAACGGTTTGAACCAGGGAAGGAACGGGATGTTTCGTTTCGGCTATATGGGTCCCTGTCCACCCTGGGGCCGGCATCGCTACCTCTTTCGCCTCTTCGCACTGGATACGATGATCCGGACGCCTGGCGCCATCAGCAAGAGAAAGTTGCTGTGCTTCATGGAAGCCCATATCCTGGCGGAGGCGCCCCTTCTCGGGTATTATCCAAAGAGGGGGTAGCAGGCATGAGAAAGAAGATCCTTTTGTTGGCAGTGGTGATTGTTTTTCTCACCAGCGCTTTTTCTCTGGAGGCGCAGGGGGGAGCCGTTGCCCTGCAGTTCAGTATGGGAACGCAGGGCAGCCTTTCGTTCTTCGAAGCCGGTGTCGTGTTTCCCTCCCTCGGGGACAGTGTCTTTGTCGGGCTCAAGGCCAGAATGATGAGCAGCCTGACTTGGGCTACGTTCATCCATCAGAATGGAGAATCGGTTTCCTTTCACCCCGTGATTGCCGGTGGGGTTGTTTCTGTTGGTGGGGCCAGTCCCATGATCGAGGATGTTTACAGGATGTACGGGGGAATGGACATCCTTCTGGGCTACACCTTTACTCCCTACGACAGTGTCATCTACAAAACCGACAATCTCGTGGGCAAGAATCTGACCTTTGCGCTCTGGGGATACTACGGTCTGGAGCTGTTCACCGACGACAAGATCGCCTACTTCCTCGACAGCGACGGCGGGTACAAGCACCTTTTCTGCGACATATCCAATATGTACGCCGTGGCCAGCAGCTGGCTCGGCAGCGGTTTCGGAGTAAAGACGGGCATGCGTTTTTACTTCTAGGGGAGCCAAATCGATGAGTGATTCCTTGGGGGCTCTAACCCGCGCTCTGCACGAAGAGCGACCGGATATCGGCGCCCTGGCGGAGATGGTCACAGGGAACAGGGAGGCCGTAAAACTGGTGATCGACGGTCTGACCTTCCCGGTGGAAACGTACAGGTACAATTGCAACAGAGTGGTCGTCAAGGTGGCCGAGACCACCCCGCAGGCTGTGTACCCCTACTGGGACTATTTTGCGGAGCTGCTGGAAAGCTCGAATGCCTATCACCGATGTTCGGCGATCAATGTCCTGCCCCACCTGATCCCTGCGGACGGGGAATCGAAGTTCGACCAGATATTCGACAGGCTCTTCAGCAGACTGGATGATGAGAGTGTGATACCACCGTGCTATGTCGCCAGGAATTGTCCTACAATCGCTTCCCACCGTCCCGAGCTGGTCCAGCGAATCGTGAACGAGTTGTTGACCATCAACGCCACCCACCACAAACCGGGGCGAAAGGATCTGATAAAGGCCGATGTCATTTTGGCTCTGGAACGGTTGTACGATAGGGTGGAAAACCGGCCCGATGTGCTTGGATTTGTAGAAGCCCAGCTAAACTGCAGCAGCCCTAAAACCAGGAAGGCCGCCAAGGCATTTCTGGAGAAGCACGGCGCATCCGGAGGGATGAACAAGCCGAAATGAACTGTAGGGTCGGCTGCGGTGCCTGTTGTATAGCCCTGTCCATCTCCTCCCCGATTCCGGGGATGCCCCACGGAAAACCTGCGGGAATACGCTGCGTGCAGCTGAGTGCGGAGAATCTCTGCCTCTTGTATGGGAAACCGGAACGACCCGCGGTGTGTGTCAATCTGAAACCGTCTGGTGAAATGTGCGGATCAAATACGAAGGAAGCTTTGGAGTATCTGGGGTGTCTGGAGGAAGCTACAGAACCAGCTTCTTTTGGAAGTTGGCAACTTTTTGTGGGACGGTGATTCGCCTGGATGTGAGATTGCGACGGTTAGCCAGCGTCAAGAACGAAATCAATCGGAAGTCTCTTCGTTCTGCTCCTCGTCTTCGGATTCTTCGTCCGTTTCTTCTTCAGTTTCAACTTCAAGTCCCAGGTATTCGGCTACCAGGGACTCCTCGTCTTGCTCACCCCGATGGAGCTTCCGTTCTTCCTTGGCCTTTTTCTTCTTCTGTTTCGCCAATTCTCGGCGTCTTTTCTGTGCGCTGTATCCGGAGCGTCTTGACAATATATTCCCCTTTCTTGTTGTTGTTCAGTATATATAATGGGATCAGAGGAGGTCAATCGTTTGATAGCCTCGCCCCCGACAAATCCCTCTCTTCATGTCGAGTCCGCCGAACAGTAGCTGTTGATGAGGCTCGCTGTCCGAAAAATATATGCTTTTCTCACTCTCGCGCTCACTCTATAATACGGACGAATTGATGGAGACCCATGAGCGTAAAAACCTACTTCGCTCCGCCTGAGAGAGCGCGGCCTGCAGAAATTCGAAGGCAGTATCAGGTACTGTCCGAAGTATATACCCTCTCAAATGTGCTTTCAGCAGTACCGGAGTTCGTGGCCGTGCTTAACATGGAACGTCAGGTCGTTTACGCGAACACCGCTCTGGTGCGCTTCTTGAAAGCCGAATCATCGCTGCCGCTTTGCGGTCGCAGACCAGGGGAGCTTCTCCACTGTATCCATTCGGCAGAATCGGAAAACGGCTGCGGTACTTCTGTCAGCTGCAGGGTATGCGGTGCCGTCCAGGCGATCCTCGAAACCCAGAGCAGCAACGCTTCGACGACCCGGGAGTGCACGATTGTAGCCCGGGATCAAGACAGAGAACTGACCTACAATTTCAGGATCATCGCGACTCCCTTTTTGATCGCGGGAGAACGATTCGTCCTTTTCAGTCTTAGCGATATCGGCGATCAGAAGCGAAAAGGTGCTTTGGAGAGGATCTTCTTTCACGATATTTTGAACACCGCTTCCAGCTTGAAGGTATATATCGATCTGATCAAGCGAAGCTCCTCCGCCAAAGCTCCCCTTCAATTTGTAGAAAATCTGGAGTCGATTACCGATTCTCTGATCGAGGAAATCCAGAGCCAGAAGATGCTCGTGTCGGCGGAGAACGGCACCCTGGAGGTGCAGAAGAATCTGATGAGCTCCGGAGAGATAGCCGACCATGTTGTCAGGCTTCTTGTGCATGGCGAACTCGCAGAAGGGAAAAATGTCAAGATCGCTCCATTCTCAGAATCGCTGTCCTTCATCAGTGATGAAGCGATACTGCGCCGCGTGCTGGTGAACGCCGTGAAGAACGCGCTGGAGGCTGCAGAGGGAGGATCGACGGTTACCATCGGCTTTGGCGGCGGCGGTTCAACGATCAAGTTTTTCGTTCACAATGACGGTATAATCGAGGAATCGGTTCGAAACAACATCTTCAAGAGGTACTACTCGACCAAAGGGGGAAACCGCGGTCTGGGCACTTACAGCATGAAGCTGCTGACTGAAGATTACTTGAGAGGTGAGGTGTCTTTCCGTTCATCCGTGGAAGAGGGGACCACCTTTACCTTTGTGATTCCCAATCTGGGAGCTCCGACCCGGGCATGACCACCGGCGTGGAAACGAGTAGAATTTATAGCCTCAGAGGGTCTTCACCATGGTTACGGTTCGGCCGAATGATCGGTTGTTCTGTTCCCCGGTTTGGCGGTATCCCTTTCTCCTGTAGAACGCGACGGCCGTCAGACTGGAATCAACGGTGAGTTTTTGCCGACCTTCGGCTTTAGCCTTTTTCTCCACATAATCCAGCAACTCGCCCCCGACACCGCTACCCTGTCTGTCCGGAGATACGAAGAAATTGTAAAGCTTGCCATCCTCCAAACCGATCGTCCCCAGCAAAACCCCGTCCTCCTCGTAGATGTAGATCCTACGCTTTCCGGCCAGGGCGCGAAGCTGATCCTGTGAGAATGCGTCTATTAAATTCCCAATGATCTCCAGGTCGTAATCGGACAGGTTGGAAATGAGCAAGGTGTTTTGGATCAGAGCGCTGACTCTCTGGAGATCTCGCGCCTCGATTAGCCGGATCATACTTGAATATTCCTATACATCGGCGGGGGCCCCTCGTGTCAAGTCGATGGAAAAAAGGATGGACGGGGATGGACGGCGCGCTCTGGAAAAACGCAGCCATTTGTGCTAGAATCAGCGCTCTCGAGTCGAGGTGTTATTCGAGAAAACAAACCAACAATGTAGAGAATAAATCTGTGGGCTCCGACAACAAATCAGCTGAGAACAAAAAAGACACGGTCGACTTCATTCGGGCGATCGTCAACGAAGATATTCGCAACAACAAACGGGGCGGGCGGGTTCATACCCGCTTTCCCCCGGAACCGAACGGCTATCTGCATATTGGACACGCCAAATCGATTTGCCTGAATTTCGGAATCGCCGCCGAGTACTCGGGGTTGTGCAACTTGCGCTTCGACGACACCAATCCCACCAAAGAAGAGGTGGAATACGTCGATTCGATAAAGGAGGACGTTCGCTGGCTCGGCTTCGACTGGGATGAGCGGGAGTACTATGCCTCGGATTACTTTCAGCAGCTCCACGATTGCGCCGTGCGCCTGATCAAGGACGGTAAAGCCTACGTAGACAGCCTTACGCCTGAGCAGATCCGGGAATACCGGGGTACTCTTACCGAGCCGGGAACGGACAGCCCCTACCGTGACCGTTCGGTGGAGGAGAATCTCGAGCTGTTCGAGGGTATGCGGACCGGGAAGTTCAAAGAGGGAGAGCACGTGCTGAGGGCCAAGATCGACATGAGCTCCCCCAACCTGAATATGCGGGATCCGACGATCTACCGTATCCGCTTCACCCCCCATCACCGCACCGGCTCGAAGTGGTGCATCTACCCAATGTACGACTACGCCCATCCCCTCTCGGACGCGATCGAAGGAATTAGCCACTCGATCTGCACCCTCGAGTTCGAGAACAACAGACCGCTTTACGACTGGTTCATCGCCCGGATGGATTTCGAGGAATCTCCGCAGCAGATCGAATTCGCCCGTCTGAATCTGAGCTACACGATCATGAGCAAGCGCAAGCTGCTGCAGCTCGTCCGGGAGGGAATTGTAGAGGGCTGGGACGATCCGCGAATGCCCACGCTATCCGGGATGCGCCGCCGCGGGTATACGCCAGAGGCGATCAGGGCTTTTGCCGATCGCGTCGGGGTGTCAAAGACCAACAGCACCGTGGATCTGTCTCTTCTGGAGTATTTCATCCGGGAGGACCTGAACAAACGAGCTC
>CAZKCQ010000121.1:0-8183 GCA_964551205.1 uncultured Spirochaetaceae bacterium | reverse complement strand
CCTGGACCGAACTCAAGCGGTGATTGATCCACCTCACCGATCGTGAAGATAACATCGCCTTCAGGTTGACAGCTTGAACAAGCCAAATTTGCCAAGACAATTAAGAGAATCATCGCCACAGGATATCGCATGACAATACCTCCACTCATCGTAGCAAACATACCTAACAATAGTTTCACAATCGTTTCAGAAACGTTTCACCGGAATACGTAGGAAGATGGCTCTGGCTCGAATTGAACAACAAGGTCGCTGTTTATCCCTTCGAAAAGTCGACAGATGATGATTGGAGCTCAGATATACCGCACTGGTATGATGTCAATGCAGAGTGGAACGATGACTCGGGAGCTGTATATTTCAAATTGACATGGTATTGGGTTGGGTTGTCTATAAGAATTGTATCAAATCGACTAAAATTGTAGAGAAGTAAGGGCAATATAAGCACCGGAAAGATTATAGGTGGCGATTCGTGGATAGAGGAATCGGGCATGGGTAACTTTTTAGCGGAGCTTGTTCTTAATGTAATACGGTAGAAAAGTGAAGGCCAGACATACAAAATGAAATGGCTGCGGCGTTGCTGGCGGGCTGCGCTGATATAGGGAGGGGGCAAGCGAGCAAAATGGCAATCGCATCCCGAAAAAATGATGTAAGAAACGGTCCGTTATTATACCTCTGTCGGTTATTGGTCTACGAAATCCATTCTTATTTAAAAACCACTGGATAAAACGCCTTCGCCTAAGAGATCCTCACTTATCTGGAATGCTTAGAATTTTTTGAAGACTTCCTCTGTATAGGCTTCTTTACTGATTTTTGACTCATTCGTTTGAGAATCTCTTGGAGCTGCATCTCACTAATGTCTCTTGAACCGTCACTCATCTGCTCACCTTAACCTTGTCTTCGGGCATATTCCCAACATATAACCCTATTGACCGTTTTTCCTGATTTACGGCTCGATTTTTAAAAACTTTGCTCGTGCCCCTGTCTTGATGAGTTACTATCCCCGGGCCAGCCTCGAGGTGATCCCGGATGCGGGCTATTCGATGTTCAATCGGAATCCCGGGTACACTTTTAAGGTGATTCGAGAATATTTGAAGCGGTAAAAAAGACTTGAAAATCATTGTTGCAGGTGTATATTGAAAGCCACTAATCTAAATCATGGAGAAACAGTGGTTTCTTCAAAACCCTGAGGAGGTAGTTATGGCTGAAGCTACGAAGAAGGACAAGAATTGGATTGCGGCACTGTTGCTATCCATTCTTGTGGGAAGCCTCGGAATCGACAGATTCTACATGGGATATGTCGGGCTCGGTATCCTGAAGCTCATCACGCTCGGTGGCTTAGGCATATGGTGGTTGATCGACCTTATCCTCGTGGCCATGAAACATGATTTCGCCAAGGTGAACTGGGTCGAGAAATAACACATCCGGCAGGATTTGCCGGAGCAACCGAACGTTTCCGACCGTGGAGGCTAATTCCTTCACGGTCGGTTTTTTTCGATCGAGCTTCTAGGCCTACCGCAGGCACCCGGCCCAGGGCACCCGGTCGAGAAAGCCCAGGCCGGCCAGGGGGCCTAGTTGACAGCCCGGAGAAAAAAAACTATATTCCCCTCGAAAAATGGCGCTTGACGCTAAACAGGTCTCCTTCGTCTAGTGGTTAGGACACCGGGTTTTCATCCCGGCAACAGGGGTTCGACTCCCCTAGGAGATGGTGGCTGGGGATTGTCGGCATTCGGCTGTTCCCAGCCTTTTTTCCCTTTCCGGAATCGGTTACAATAGGAGCCCAACCAAGGAGGAGTAGGCAAGTGAAACGTGCATTCAAGGTAATTGTAGTCCTGATCGTGCTGTTTGCAGCCGCCACGGCGACCGTCTCGGCAGCGAACAAGGGAAGTCTCCGATTGGGCTTGGAGTTCGGAGACCCGATCGCGGTGCTGATCATCCGACCTGCGCCCTTTGATTTCAAAATCGGATATGATTTCCAGAGCAACGGTTGGCTGTTTCTGAGCGCCGATTACCGGATCGTCAGCGGCTACCAGCTTATCGATTTTGTGCACCTGTTCCTCGGTGTCGGTGCCTATACACAGATCTACTTTCAACAGTCCGACGCGCTCGAACTGGGCCTCCGTATTCCCGTCGGTCTTCAGGCATTTCTGGTGGACAATGTGATCGAGCTGTTCCTCGAGGTAGCCCCGACCGTCGGATTTCTTCCGACTATCGAGGCTTTCCCCCGGTGGCAGGGATACCTCGGTTTCACCATCCTGGTTCCCAGGTTCTGGAAGTAACGCCTTTTCAGACGGTTCGTCCCCTGCTCCTGCCGAGCGACCTGAGCAGGCGAAGATTCTCGACATCCTCCCGCATATCCGGACCCTTGGGGGTTTCCAGGATGCCGGGCAGCTTTGCTAAAGAGGGATCCCGAGCGAGCAGGCGAAAACCGGTTCGTCCGATTCGTCCCCTGCCGATATGCGCATGTCTGTCTCTGGCCGATCCCAGGGCCCCCAGAGAATCGTTGAGGTGAAGCGCCACCAGCTGCTCCCTGCCGATCACCCGCTCGAATCTCTGCCAGGTAGTGTGGTACCCCCTCCGGGTTCGCAGCTCGTAGCCGGCGGCAAACACGTGGCAGGTGTCGAAACAGACACCTGCAGGTACACCCGCAGCCTCCAGGGCACCGAGCAGGTCCCGAAGCTGCTCGAAGCTGCCGCCGAGGATCGAGCCGCCGCCGGCGGTGGTTTCAAGAGTCAACCGCACACCTTCACATTGCCCCGATGAGTAGACCCGGTGTGCCCCCTCTGCCAGGCGTTCGATCCCCCATTCAATGCCGCGCCCCCGGTGCGCCCCCGGATGCAGGATCAGCGCGGGAATCCCCAAGATGCAGCAGCGCTGCAGTTCCTCTCTGAGGGCCTCGACGGATTTCCGGTAGATTTCCTCCTCAGGGGAAGCCAGGTTTATCAGATAGGAGGCGTGGGCCAAAACCTTGAACTCAGCCTTGAGACTGTGAAAACGTACGATCTCCTCTTCCCGCAGCGCGGGTGAGGACCAGCGTAGCTGGTTGCGGGTGAAGATCTGTACCGCTTCGCAGGAGATCGAGCGGGCGCGCTCCAGAGCTCTGTGTACGCCCCCGGCTATGGACATATGGGCACCTAAGATCAGGGTGTACCTCCGAGGGTGTCCCTCCGATTGAATTCAACCGGGTCATCGGCTATAGTTGCTGAGGATGAATCAACCCCGGTTGCCAACATCGCTGTCAGGATATCGAATCCACCTGGTTGGAATCAAGGGAACCGGGATGGCGGCGCTGGCGGAGATCCTGCTGGACCGGGGCGCCGAGCTCAGCGGCTCCGACGTCCCGGAAACCTTCTACACCGACCGGATCCTCCAACGTCTGGGTATTCCCTATGCCGAATCCTTTGACCCGGCCAACATCGGCTCCCACGTCCAGCTGGTCATCCATTCTGCAGCCTATGACCGCAGCAGCAACCCGGAGCTGTTGGCGGCGGCGCAGCGCGGGATCCCCCTTCTCAGCTATCCCGAGGCGCTGGGTCTGCTTTCGGAGTCCTGCGATTCCAGCGGAATATCCGGGACCCACGGTAAAACCACAACCGCCGCCCTGAGCGGGATGATCCTCAAGGCCTGGAATCTGCCGGCTACGATCCTGGCGGGTTCGGAAGTGACCGGCTTCGGCAACCGCTCGACCCTCATCCTGGGCCGCCGCTACCTGGTCGCCGAAACCTGTGAATACAGACGGCACTTTATGCATTTCCATCCGCAGCGGATCGTGGTGACCGCTGTGGAGGCGGACCACCTGGATTATTTCCGGGACCTGGAAGACGTGCGGGAGGCTTTCCTGGGCTACTGCCGGAGCCTTCCGCCGCAGGGGCAGCTGATCATCAACAGCGACGATTCGGGGGCCGGGGAGGTTCTGGAAAGGATCCGGCGGGAACGGGAAGATATACGAATCATCCCCTACGGACGGAGCGCAGAGGGCCGCTTCCGCATCAGCGGCATCGAATCCGAAGCCGGCTGCATCCGTTTTCGTCTGGCCGGGGTGGAGGAGGAGCTGCATCTCGAGTACCCGGGCATCCATTCGGTATTCAACGCCGCCGCGGCTCTGGCGTTGAGCTCCTGCATCCTGGAGGCCGAAGGCCGTGATTTGACGGCCGAACTCCGACAAGCCATGGCGGAAGCGCTGGCTGATTTCCGCGGCAGCCGGCGAAGAAGCGAAATCCTGGGAACCGCCGGGGGCGTGCTGTTCATCGATGACTACGGGCATCATCCCACCGAGATCTCCAGCACCCTGGAAGGTTTACGGAGTTTTTATCCCGAACGGCGAATCGTCGTGGATTTCATGTCCCATACCTACTCCCGTACCAGGGCGCTTTTACAGGAATTTGCTACCTGTTTCCGGGCTGCGGACCTGGTGGTGCTGCACCGGATCTACGCCTCGGCAAGGGAAACAGATAACGCCAGGGTGGACGGCAGAACCCTCTTTGAGGAGGTCAGCCGCCACCACCCCCAGGCCGTCTACTTCGAAGAGCCTGAAGAGGCCATCCCCTATCTTGAAGACACCCTGAAGCCCGGAGATCTGCTGGTCACCATGGGCGCCGGTGACAACTGGAGGATCGGCCGGATGATCTTGGAAGCGAAAGTCGAGGCAGCGCAATGAAGAGCATGACCGGTTTCGCGTATCGGGAACACCGGGACGAGAGGCACAAAATCACGATCACGATGAAATCGTACAACAACCGATTTCTCGACATACTCATCTATCTGCCCCCTTTTCTGAATCCGCTGGAGCAGAAGATAAGGGAGTTCCTGTCCAAGAGGATCGCCCGAGGGCGGGTGGAGCTGTACGTCAAGGCGCTGGAGCTGAATCAAGCCGCGGAGATCAGCATCGATCCTCTTTATGTCGAGTCCTACGTGAAGGCGCTGCGGCAGCTGGCCGAAGCGGCGGGAATCCGTGAAAGACTCCGGCTGTCCCACCTGCTGCGGATCGAAGGGATGCTCAAGGCCGAACAATCCCTGGACCTGGATGGTTACTGGCTGGATTTGCAGCCCCTCCTGGAGTCGGTCTTCCAGGAGTTCGACGCCCTGCGTCAGGCGGAGGGGGAGGCCACGGGAAAGGACATCCAGGAACTGCTGGGTGCGATCGAGGCGGACATCGCCAAGATCGAGGCCGTGGCCCCGCAACTGGAGGAGAAGATCCGGCACGATCTCCGCACCCGTTTCCAGGACTTGCTGTCGAACGGGATCGATGAGAACCGGATTCTCACGGAAACCGCGGCTCTGCTGATGAAATCGGACATTCACGAGGAGCTGGTTCGCAGCCGCTCTCATCTGCAGAGCTTCAGCAAGATCCTTGAAAAATCCGGACCCATGGGCAAGAAGCTCGACTTTATCTGCCAGGAGCTGAATCGGGAGTTCAACACCATCGGAGCCAAGAATCTGCTGGTGGAGGTGGATGGGGCGATCGTTGCCCTCAAAGACCACGTGGAGAAAATCAGGGAACAGCTGAGAAATGTCGAATGAGGTAAGAATCGCGGTATCCGGGAAGAGCGGCTGCGGGAACACCACGGTTTCAAGGATCCTGGCCGAGCGGCTCGGGGTACGATTGATCAACTACACGTTTCACGACATGGCGGCCGAACGGGGCATTTCCTTCGAGCAGCTGTGCCTCCTGGCGGAGTCGGACAGCCAGTACGACCGCCATCTTGACCGCCGGCAGGTGGAGTTGGCCATGGAGGGAAGCTGTGTGCTGGCATCCCGCCTGGCGATCTGGCTGCTCGAACAGGCGGATCTGAAGGTGTATCTGTACGCCTCCGCCGAGGTGCGGAGCAGGCGAATCGCCCAACGGGAGGGGATCCCCTGGCGGCAGTCGCTGCAGGACATCGAGGCGCGGGATACCCGGGATCGCAACCGCTATCTCAAGCTCTACGGGATAGACATCGACGAGTTCGATTTTGCTGATTTTGTAGTGGATACCGAACGGGGCGATCAGTTCCACGTGGTGGAGAAAATAATCGAAGCATTCGAATCTTGATCTTTTTCCTAATATCCTATATCTTTGCTATACAAAAAAAAGGGAGCAAGGGGTGATAATACCTTTGAACAGACTTATCAAGTACAACGGCAATGTATACACCATAACAAGCGCCATGATAAAGCGGGCGACCCAGATCCACCTGGCCGGGGATGAGGAGCTGGAGGAAAACAAGGGCAAGGTTGTGTCCACGGCAATCAAACAGATCCTGACGGAAAAGGTGCGCTATCGGCTGGAAAGTTGATTCCCCCGAAGACTCTGAGGGGCGGCGCGCCGACGCGGCGCCCCTGAGCCGGGCGCCCCTCACCATTATTTTTGGTCCGACCGCGGTCGGCAAGACCGTCTTCGTAGAAAAGCTGCATGCTCGGCTCGGGCACATCGAAGTGATCAGTGCCGATTCGCTCCAGGTCTATCGGAACCTGGATATCGGAACGGCCAAGCCCTCGCCGGAGCTGCGTGCCCGCATCCCCCATCATCTGATCGATATCCTCGAGCCAACCATCCAGTTCAACGCCGGGGCATTCGTACACCGTGCCGAGGAGCTTATTCCCGAGATACGGCGGCGGGGTAATACGCCTCTTGTGTGCGGGGGCACAGCCTACTACCTTCGCAGTTTCATCACCGGGCTGCCGGATTCCCCGCCGGGGAACCCGGAGATCCGCCGGAAATTGAAGACCGAGGCGGAGCAGAGGGGGATAGAGGCTCTGCTCGAAGAATTGGAGAGGGTCGACCCGGCCACCCGGGCCAGGGTGCAAGATCGGGATGTCTATCGAATACTGCGGGCTTTGGAGGTGTATCGCAGCAGCGGAAGACCTCTGTCCGCTTTCACGAATCCTACCGCACCCCGCCAGGATTATCAATTTCTGCTCCTGGGATTGATGCGGGAGCGCGGTGAGCTGTATTCCAGGATCGATCGGCGGGTGGAGCGGATGTTTCGGGAAGGTTTGGTTGGGGAGGTGAGCTTCCTCTTGAAGATGGGTCTGGACTTCGAGGACCCGGGGATGCGGGGCATAGGATACCGGGAGTTCTTCGAGCTGCGCAAGGGTTGTGCGACCCTGGCGACCGTGAAGCGGCTGATCCAGCGCAACTCCCGGCGCTACGCCAAGAGGCAGATCACCTTCTTCAAATCCCTTGCCGATGTGCATTGGTTGGATCCCGAGGATGTGGATTCCGCCTGCGCCCTGATCCGGAGCTTCCCGGCCGGTGAAGGAGCCGGATCCGGGGAGCGCGGGGGAGAGGGTGGCGCCCCTTGACCATCGAAGCGCTCTGAGCGCATAATCAACGAGCCGCACAAAGCGGTTGTCGTTTCGCCGTACGGGCGCTATATTGTAGCGGAGCAACCTGCGCGGATATTTCAATCGAGCAGAGATATCATTGTTGATATAGAATCGAAAAAGAGGAGACGGATCTGTGCCCTGTGGTAAAAAACGAAAGCGACACAAGATCGCTACGCACAAACGCAAGAAGAAACTGAGGAAGAATCGGCATAAAAAGAAATAGTTCATCGATCTTCCCTTCCTACAGATAATTATCGTAGGAGCGCTCGTATGAAGATAATGAAAACCAGTTTCTTGATCGGATGTACCATTCTCGCCCTTACAGCTACCGCAGAGGTAGTTGCGGATAGTCTCTGGACACCTGGATTTTCCGGGTATCTGAGTTCCGAAAGCGCGGTCCAGGAGGGGGACATCGTACTCGTGCAGATCGACGCTTCCTCCTCGCTGTCCTTCGAAGCGTCCACCAGCGATGCCAAGAATATAACCTTCGAGTTCAGCGGAGGCGAGTTCGGCAACCTGTTCTCGTTCCTGCCCTCGACCCGCACGGGGGGCAACCAGTCGGTCAGGGGTGGACAGGACTACTCTCTGGAGACCGAGATCGCCGCTCGCGTTGCGGAGATCGACGAAACGGGAAAGGCTCGGCTGGAGGGCTCCAGAACGTTCAGCCTGGAGAACAAGGAAGAGTTGATCGCGATCGCGGGTTGGATCGATCCGCGCTCGCTGGGCTCGGACCGGCGGATTACTTTTTCCCAGCTGGCCGATGCCCGGCTCCAATTCCGTACCTTCCTCCAACCCTCCGCTGCGACCCTCACCGCCGCGGATATCGAAGAGGTAATCCAGACCATCGAGATCCCGGCTGCCGCTACTGCCGCTACTGCCGC
>CAZKCQ010000120.1:6759-8218 GCA_964551205.1 uncultured Spirochaetaceae bacterium | reverse complement strand
GTGCCGTTTTCCACCCAGGGCAGCAGGGCGTCCTGCTGGGCCTTGTTCCAGCGGTGCACCTCGTCCACAAAAAGGATAGTGCGCTGCCCGTAGAGCTTTCGCCGCTCCTCCGCCTCTGCGGTGTTTTGGCGGATCTCTTTGACCCCGGCCAACACGGCGTTGATACTGAAAAATTGACTTCGGGTGGAGTTGGCGATCACCCGGGCCAGGGTGGTCTTTCCTGTTCCCGGCGGGCCGTAGAAGATCAGGGAGGAGAGCTGATCCGCCTGGATCGCCCGCCGCAGAAGTCTCCCGTGACCGAGAATGTGCTCCTGCCCGACGAACTCATCCAGGGTGCGCGGCCTCATACGGGCTGCCAGGGGCTGCTCCCCCTCGCTCTGCCTGGTTGCCTGATCGAACAGCTCTTCCTTCTGCGTGCGCCTGGATCTCAAAATTTTTTGACCTCTCTCGGTTGGCCTATTGTACTACAACGGATAAAAAAATTACTATTACGAAGGACATCTCCGGCGTAGCCGCGATATTAAGAAGTCACTACCCTCTTTTATATTCTTAATAATGACAGCCCGGGAAAGACCAGCATGACCAATTCCATCTCCTACAGCCATTCACCACTAGATCTGATTCGGGCCCGGAACTCGGTTCGGCGGTTCACCGGTGAGATCGTGGCGGGGGAGGTCCGTCAGGAACTGGAACGCTGCTGCCTGGTTGCGCAGGTGGGACCTTTCGGCGGCGCCTGCCGATTCCGACTGATCGACAACCATGTCGGTGGTGGTGTAGAAGGTGAGCGGGTTGGAGCCTACGGGATAATCAGCGGTGCCCGGACCTATCTAGCCGGAGCAACAGGATCGAGCGGATTCAGTCTGGAGGACTTCGGCTACCTTTTCGAGCTGCTCCTGCTCAAGGCAACCGATCTGGAGCTGGGCAGCTGCTGGCTGGGCGGAAGCTTTACCCGCAGCCGCTTTGCCAGGGCCATGGCCCTGAGGGAGGAGGAGATCATACCGGCGGTCAGCCCGATAGGCGTGCCGACAAAACGGAGGAGCGTGGTCGATCGGGTGATCCGTTGGGGCGCCGGCTCGAAGCGGAGAAAATCCTGGACAGAGCTGTTCTACGACGGCGAAACCGCAACGCCCCTGTCACAGAATCGGGCCGGTCGCTTCGCCACCGCCCTGGAGATGGTCCGCCTTGCACCTTCGGCCTCCAACAAACAGCCCTGGCGCTGCCTCAAAGAGGGGGACACGATTCACCTCTACCTGCAGCGCTTTCCCGGATACCAGACGATCACGTCGACCGATCTTCAGCGTATCGACTTGGGCATTGCCATGGCTCACTTCGATCTGGCCATGCAAGTAGCCGGCATCAGGGGCAGTTGGCAGGTCTTGGATCCGATGTTTCTACGTGCCAAACCCCTTCAATGTCCCAAGACCTGGCAAAAGGCCGAATATCTGGTAAGCTGGGGGGC
>CAZKCQ010000120.1:0-6659 GCA_964551205.1 uncultured Spirochaetaceae bacterium | reverse complement strand
AAGACCTGGCAAAAGGCCGAATATCTGGTAAGCTGGGGGGCTGAAGCCGCGGGGGGCGGCCTTCCGATGAACGACCTTCCGGCTACTCGATGATGACAGAGCAACTGTACTACACAGATCCCCGTTTATCCTGCTTCGAAGCCCGAGTGCTGCGGCAGAAGTCGGTGGGAGAGCGTTGGGCTGTGATTCTGGACAGAACGGCCTTCTACCCTGAGGGGGGTGGCCAACCTGCCGACCGGGGCACGCTGAACGATCTACCGGTCCTGGACGTGCAGAAAAAGGGGGAAGAGATCTGCCACTACCTTGCAGAGCCTCTACCGGAGGGAACAGCGGTGGAGGGAACCATGGTGCAGGGAACGATCGACTGGGCAAGGCGCTTCGAGTTCATGCAGCAGCACACCGGACAACATATCGTCTCCGCCAGCTTGATCGAAGCCGCGGGCTACCCAACCATTTCAGCGTATCTGGGTGAACGATATACCGCCGTGGAAATAGACAGCGATGAAATTCGGGATAAGGAGATCGAGGCGGCGGAGGCGCTGGCCAATCAGCGGGTCACCCGGAATCTGCCGGTGCAGATCCACTGGATCCGCCCGCAGGAGGCGGAGCGCTACAATCTGCGAAAACCGCCTCCGGATGTCGAGCATCTGCGTATCGTCCAGATCGAAGGGGTCGATGCGGCGGCCTGCGCGGGAATCCACGTGGCCACCACCGGAGAGGTGGGTCTGATTAAATACGACGGCCTGGAGAAAATCAGAGGCCGCCTGCGCCTGCATTGGCTGATCGGAGAGCGGGCCTACCGGGATACCCGGGACAAGGACCGCCTGATCGCCGCTTTGAACCGGGAGCTGACCTGCGGAACCGAGGATATCCTTCCCTCAGTTCAGGATCTTAGGAACAAGATCCGCGAGCGGGATCAGCGGATCTCCCAGCTGGCGAAGTCCCTGGCGGGGCAGCGGGTTCAGGACCTGCTGGAGCGGGCGGAGACCCGCGGGGGAGTTCGCCTCATACTTAAAAGCTTTTCCTCGGATGAGAGCTCTTCCGTGCAGACTGTCTATCAGAATCTGCTCGATCAGCCGAAGACTGTAGCCTGCATCCTCTTTCACCGAAATGATGTCGTTCAGTGGCGGATCGGCTGCAGCGAGGATCTCGATCTGCCCTGGAGGCAGATCCTGCCCGGCCTTTTTCCCCTCATCGGCGGAAAGGGGGGAGGCAAAGGCAGGAGCTGGCAGGGTGTAGCAAGCAACCCGGAGGGGGTGGAGCGCTTTCTCGATGCCCTGCAAGAAGCGGTCTGGAAACAGTTGTCCGGAGATACCGATGGCTGAAGGCAGCAAGTCGATCCGGGAATGGGCAACCCACCGAACGGACAATACCCGCAGCGGCGGGATCCTGCTTCACCCAACCTCCCTGCCCGGCCCCTACGGAATCGGGTCATTGGGCCGGGAAGCCCTAGCCTTCGTGGATTTTCTTGAAGCCGGCGAGCAGTGCATCTGGCAGGTACTGCCCCTGGGCCCCACCGGGTACGGGGATTCGCCGTATCAGAGCTTTTCCTCCTTCGCGGGCAACCCCCTGCTGATAGATCTTGAGGATCTGGTTCAGCAGGGGTTCCTGAGGCCGGAGCACCTGGAGAATGCTCCAAAATTCCCGGAAGATCACGTCGACTACGGAAGGGTGTTCGCCTTCAAGAGGGAAATCCTCAAGAACGCCCATTCCCACTGGAAACGCCGGGGTGACCCCGCCGCCCGACAGGGGTTCGACGCTTTCTGCGAGCGGGAGCGATCCTGGCTGGAGGAATTCTCCCTCTTCATGGCCCTGAAGCGAACCTTCGAGGCCAAGAGTCGGGCCGGTGCCTGGAGCAGCTGGCCCGTCGAGTTGGTCCAGCGCAAGCCGGATGAGCTGGAGCGCTGGCAAGAACGCGTAGCCGATGAGATCGAACAGCAGAAATTCCAGCAGTTCCTGTTCTTCCGTCAATGGGAAACGGTGAAGCGCTACGCCGCCGATCGGGGAATATGCATCATCGGGGATCTACCCATCTATGTTGCCTACGACAGCGCCGATGCCTGGGCCAACCAGGAGCTGTTCTACTTCGACGACAAGGGATCGCCCACCGTCGTGGCCGGGGTACCGCCGGACTACTTCAGCGACACCGGCCAGCTGTGGGGAAATCCCATTTACAACTGGAAGCGACACAAGGAGACGGGCTACGGCTGGTGGATCGAACGAACCCGGGCCGGTCTGCGCCTGGTGGACAGTTTAAGGCTCGATCACTTCCGAGGGTTTGAGGCGTATTGGGAAGTACCGGCGGGAGAGCAGACGGCAGTGAACGGACGCTGGGTCAAGGGCCCGGGCACGGAATTCTTCACCGCCCTCAAACGGGCTCTCGAACAGGAGTTCGGGGATCTGCCCCTGATCGCCGAGGATCTCGGGGTCATCACCCCTGCGGTGGAGAAGCTGCGGGATCGTTTCGGCTTTGCCGGGATGAAGGTACTCCAATTTGCCTTCGACGAAGACGCCGACAATGAGTATCTGCCCCACAACTACCTGCACAACTGCGTTGTGTACACCGGCACCCACGACAACGACACGACCCTGGGCTGGTTCCAGAACGAAAGGGATGCGGTACGGGACCAGGTGCGCAGTTATCTGGGCCGGGACGGTCACGACATCGTCTGGGACCTGATTCGCCTGGCTTTCTCCTCATCGGCCAACACGGCGGTGATTCCGCTGCAGGACGCGATGAAACTGGGGAGCAGCGCCCGGATGAACATCCCCAGCCGCAGCGGCGGCAACTGGCAGTGGCGCTTTACCAAGGATATGATCACGGAGGAGATCATAGGCAGGCTCCGGGAGCTCAGCCGACTGTACGGCCGCTGTGCTCAGATCAAGGCCGCGTATAAACAAGCGGGATCGTCCCGACCCGGGGTGGAGCACCCGCCAGAATAGCAGCTTTGAGAATCTGCATATGAAGGCGTTAGGCTGATTGGCTTATGCGTATCCAGAATCGAAAAACCAGGAAAGCGACAATATTCCAGGAAAAATACGGCCCCTGGGCTGTAGTCGCCGGCGCTTCCGAAGGGATCGGACGGGCATTCGTCCTGTCCCTGGCAAAAAGGGGACTGCACCTGGTTCTCATCGCCAGGAAGGAAGAACCGTTGGTGAAGTTGTCCGAAGGACTGAAGAGGGAATACCATATTGATACCCTGCCTCTATCACAGGACCTTTCGACCTCCGGTGCAGTGGAGCGCATCGGCGATGTTACCGCCGGCCTCGATGTCGGGCTGGTAGTCTACAATGCGGCACTTGCCTACACGGGACCGTTTCTGGACCGGCAGCCGGAAATGTTGACGCGGTTGGTCGCAACAAACTGTACGGGACCGCTGCTCATCTGCCGCCATTTTGGAGAAAAAATGGCAGAGCGCGGGAAGGGGGGATTTATCCTCATGTCCTCCATGAGCGGGTTTCGAGGCACACCCTACGTGGCCGCCTACGCTGCGAGCAAGGCGTTTAACCTGGTACTGGCCGAAGGGCTGTGGTACGAGCTCAAATCTGCCGATGTCGATGTTCTTGCCTGCTGTCCCGGACCCACGGGCACGCCGGGGTTCAACAACAGTCTGCGCGGGGAGCGCCCCCCCGCTTTTCCCCCGGTCCTGTCGCCGGAGCAGGTTGCGGAAGAATCGTTGGGGTGTTTAGGAAAACGATCCGTTCTGGTTCCCGCATTCACAAATCGGATGGCTTCATTTTTCATACAGAAGCTTTTACCAAGACAGGCCGGTATCAGGATCACGGGAAAATCTACGGGCAGGATGTACGGCAGGGTTGCTCGACGTGATCGATGATCGTAGACCGTTCTCGATAGGAGAAAAAAACCTGCATGGAAAGTTGACCCAGGTCAATGCATTTTCTGACTGAATTGCTTATATTTTACCCATGGATCATCAGTTCTGCCCCGGCGCAAAAATCCTCAGACAACCCCAACCGGAGATGTTCGACTGCCCCTCCTGCGGAGAGGAAGTGGAGATCTGGACCGATGAGATCCGCGGCGTGTGTTCCAACTGCGGACGGACGGTTTTTCGCGAGGGATTTATGAGCTGTTTGGAGTGGTGCAAGTTCGCTCAGGACTGCATCGGGGAGGAAGCCTATGATCGCTACATGAAGAACCGGGCCGTCGGGCTGCGTCGTAAGCTGCGGGAAACAATGCAAGAATATTGGGAGAAGGACACGGATCGGATGCGACAGGCCGAGGCGGTTCTTTCCTGGAGCGAAGAGATATTGAAGGAAGAAAATGCGGATTGGCATATTGTCATTCCGGCTAGTATATTGCAGAATGTCGATGGCGGAACGGCCTCCGGCGGTTTCAAAGCCGCCAAAGATGTTCTAACCCGTTCCGGTTTGATGCGCGAAGATATCGAAAAGATCTGCCGCATTGTCGAGGGGGATCCATCGGAGAGCGGGCCTGAGTTCGACGTTGTGCACGATGCACGGCTTCTGGCTCTTCCTGACGGGCAAAGGTCTGCCGACGGCGCGCTACGGACCGAAGCTGCAAAAAAAATGGCGGTGGTGCATTCATCCGGCGGATAGTATTCCGCGGATGAACCGGAAAACTCTTCCGCTATCATGGAGGTATAGGATGCGCGAAAAAGTCGAAGTGGCTTTGCAGGATATACGCCCTGCCCTACAGGCCGACGGCGGTGATGTCGAGCTGGTCGACGTGACCGAAGACGGCATCGTCAAGGTGAAACTGAAAGGCGCCTGCGGCGGCTGCCCCATGGCTCAACTGACCCTCAAGCAGGGAATCGAGCGTCGGCTCAAAGACTCGATTCCCGAGGTGAAGAGCGTCGAGTCCGTCCCGTTATGGGACTGATCCGGCTGTTATCTCAGACTGGCTGACCTCAGCCTGTTCGCGGCTATCCCTCCCGCGGTGTAATACCAAATACCTCTACCCGTCCCCGACGCAGTAACTTGATATCCAGCGGCGTTCCCGGGGGCCATTTACTCAACAAACGGTGAAGATCATCCACGGTGCCTACCGGGTTTTCGTTGAGACCGAAGATGCAGTCACCGGGTTCCAGGCCGGCCTGCTCGGCAGGACCATTCTTCTCGATATTGATGACCTCGACTACGGTGGGACTGCTTAGATCCAGGGTGTGTTGAATCCGCCTGTTCACTGGCCTGGACTGGGCTCCGATACCCAGGTAGGCCCTGCGGACCTTCCCGTGCATCACCAGCTCGGTCACCACCCAACGGGCCGTATTTATCGGGACGGCGAAGCTGATCCCCTGGGCCATGTAGATCATGGCCGTGTTGATTCCGACCACCCGTCCCCGGCTGTCCACCAGGGGACCTCCGGAATTGCCCGGATTCAGGGCAACATCGGTCTGGATCACTCCGTCGATCAATCTCCCGCTCTGGCTCCGCAAACTTCGCCCCAGAGCCGAAACAACCCCGGCGGACACGGTGCTCTGAAAACCCAGCGGATTGCCGATGGCAATCACCAATTGTCCTACTTTTAAAAGGTCCGAATCACCGAGCTCGGATGCGGGAAGGCTGCCGTCGGAAATACGGACCACCGCCAGGTCGGTCGCCGGATCGGCGCCGATCACCTGGGCGGCGAAGGTGCGCCCATCAGTCAGGGAAACCTCCAAGCCGTCGGCGTCCTCCACAACGTGATTGTTGGTCAGAACGAAACCGTCCGGGGTGATGATCACCCCGGATCCTGCACCAGCATCTCCGGGCTCGGCAGCGCGCCGGCCGACGGTTCTATTCTTACGGATGCTGATGGCAACCACGGAGGGTCCGACCGTCTCCACGACCTTGGTCACGGCCCTGGAGTAGGCATCCAGCAGCTCCTGATCGCTGGGCCGTGCACCTTTCCGGGAACCTCCGTTTCCGGGTCCAAGCCCCTCCTGCTGATCGTTGTAGTTGCTGAGAACCAACTGAAGTACCTGGCTCATCCGCTGCTCCTCTCTCACTAGTAAATGTACTTAAATCCATCCTCGGGGACCAATCTCACCCGCAGAACAACACCTCTGCTCTTGAGCATTTGCAGGTCAGGATTTACAGTATCCGTATGGATATTTTGAAACAGTGCAGCAGCCTGCTCGAACAGGGAACAGATATAGTCCTGGTAACCGTGGTAAAAGCGAGCAGCGGAACCCCCGGCAAGGAGGGATTCAAGATGATCCTGACCGACCGGGGCGAGCTCTTCGGAACGGTAGGGGGCGGAGCGATCGAACATCGGGCGGTGGAGGACGGCAAGGAGGTACTGAAAAGCCGGGAAAACCGCCTGGAAGAATACAATCTCGCAAAGCTCAGGATGAAATGCGGCGGCCAGGTTACCCTCCTGTACGAGTTCATGCAGGGTCGGCGGGGGTTCATGCTGTTCGGAGGCGGGCATATCGGCAGGGCACTGACCCCGATCCTGGAATCCCTCGGCTTTCGCCTGACCGTGTTCGACTCCAGGTCGGAGGTTCGGCATCTGTTGGGTGAATCCGAAGGCCGAACGATCATTACCGGGGATTATGAAGATATCGGAAGCGCGGTGCAAATCTTGCAGAGCTGCGAGTTCTGCTTCATCGCCACCCACGGTCATCTGCATGATTTCCAAGTCTTGAAGCAGGTGCTGGAGGCAAAAGACGGGTATCGCTACATAGGCCTGATCG
>CAZKCQ010000119.1:0-8223 GCA_964551205.1 uncultured Spirochaetaceae bacterium | reverse complement strand
CCGGTGACTTTACGGAAAGCTCGTCCAGCACCGTGTACCGAACGCCGGCGTGGTGCTCGGCGATGCGTTTGATCTTCTGCCGCTCCATTTCGGAGTCGACGCTTCCGACCAGACGTACCGAATTGCGTCGTTTCAGAAAACCCTGTCCCGACAGTTCCACATTTACCCCTCGGGCATTGATCGAGTTGTCGTCCTCGATATCCCGCAGGATCATTTCGATGACTCTTTCCATGACCTGTTTCCTCCCATGCGGCTGCGCTGAGCGCCCGCACGCCAATGCGTTTTCAGCTCCCGGTTCTCCAGTCCGGCGGCTCAGTATTCGTCCATATCCCCGTAGTCCGGCGGCGGGCCGGCGGGGGTCTTTTCCTTCTTGGGCAGGTCCGCGATGATGCACTCGGTGGTCAGCATCATAGCCGATACCGAGGCGGCGTTCTGCAGGGCCGAACGGGCAACCTTGACCGGATCGATGATGCCCGCCTGAACCATATCGGTCCAGACCATTCGCTCGGCGTCGAAGCCGGTTCCGCCCTTGGCGGTTTTCACCTTCTCGGCGGCAACCCCAGCGTCAAGCCCGGCGTTACGGGCGATTTGCCGCAGCGGCTCCTGGAGAGCGCGCTTCACGATTTGGAAACCCACCTTCTCGGATTCTTCGAGACCGGTCAGATCCTGCTTGTCGAGCGCCTTGATCGCCTGGATGTAGGTGACCCCGCCGCCGGGTACGATTCCCTCCTCCACGGCGGCCCGGGTGGCTGCCAGGGCGTCTTCCACGCGGTGCTTCTTCTCCTTCAGCTCCACCTCCGTGGGAGCGCCGGTGTTGATGACCGCCACCCCCCCGGTCAGCTTGGCCATGCGCTCCTGCAGCTTTTCCCGGTCATAGTCGGAGGTTGTTTCCTCGATCTGCACCTTGATCTGGTTGATGCGGCCCTTGATGCTCTTCGAATCCCCCGCCCCCTCTATGATAGTGGTGTTTTCCTTGTCCACCCGCACCAGCCTGGCTCTTCCCAGCTGGGACAGCTCGGTACTGTCCACTTTGAGCCCCAGCTCTTCGGCGACCAGCTGGCCGCCGGTTAAAACGGCAAGGTCCTCCAGCATGACCTTGCGGCGGTCTCCGTAACCCGGGGCCTTGACGGCACAGGCTTTCAGCGTCCCCCGCAGGTGATTCACAACCAGGGTGGCCAGCGCCTCCCCCTCAACCTCCTCGGCAATGATCAGGATCGATTTTCCCATCTTGGCTACCTTTTCCAGCAGGGGCAGCAGGTCCTTCATGGCCGAGAGCTTCTTGTCGTGGATGAAGATGTAGGGATTCTCCAGCTCGCAGCGCAAGGCCTGGCGGTCGGTGACGAAGTAGGGGGACAGATAGCCCCGATCGAACTCCATGCCCTCCACCACCTCCAGGCTGGTTTCCATGGACTTGGACTCCTCCACGGTGATGACCCCGTCCCGGCCGACCTTTTCCATGGCGTCGGCGATCAGGGTGCCGATCTCCCGATCGTTTCCCGAGGAAACCGTAGCTACCTGGGCGATCTCTTCCCGCTCCTTCAGCTTCTTTGCCTGTTTCTTGATTTCCACCACGGCTGATTCCGTGGCTTTGGCAATGCCGCGCTTGATCAGCATCGGATCGTGCCCGGCGGCCACGCTGCGCACACCTTCGCGCATCATCGAGTAGGCCAGCACCGTGGCCGTGGTGGTTCCGTCACCGGCCACGTCGTTGGTCTTTTTAGCCACCTCCTTGATCAGCTGGGCCCCCATGTTCTCGAAAGCCTCCTTGAACTCCAGCTCCTTGGCAATGGTTACCCCGTCGTTGGTTACCACCGGCGCCCCCCATTTCTTGCCCAGAATCACGTTGCGTCCCTTGGGACCCAGGGTGACCCGCACCGCCTCAGCTACAGTTTGGATCCCCTTCATGAGGGCGCTGCGGGCGCTCTCCTCGTACTGCAGTTGTTTTGCCATCCTCCTCTTCCTCCTTGATGACTATATCAGGTGATTGTGGCTGTTATGTCGGGATTCTTCTTCATCCATCCGCGTCCTCCAAGGGCAGAACACCAATGAACTGAGAGGAATTTACATCATTCCCGGCGGACAGGCAACTGGATTCTTCACTGTTCGTCGCCTTTCAACACAGTTGAGTTCACTATGGACGGCAGGAGGTGTTTTCCGGTTAGAGGACCTCCAGCTCGTAGTCGCGGATTCCAAGGCCGATCTTTTCGGCGTGCTCGAGCTGGATACCCGGGTTCAATTCCGGCTCGCTTTTCTGGACCAGGTTCTCTCCGTGGCGCCTGGCCGTCAGGTCGAGAGTAGCCTGGTCGATCGCAACCGGGTCGGGGGAGACTAAAATCCCGACGTCCGGCATAATCGGTTTCTGGCGGTTGTCCATGCAGTCGCATCCCCCGGTCATATCGATGAGAAAATTGAAAAACAGGCATCGCTGCCTCTTGTTCAGCACGACTCCCAGGGCATGTTCGGCCACCCGCCTCTGCAGATCCGCCGATTCAACTCCCCAGTTGTAGCGAATCGCATCGAAGTTGCACAGACTGAGACACTCGCCGCAGCCGATGCACTTCTGCTTGAGGATGAAGGCCTTCTCCTTCTGTTCAACGATGGCATCAGCCGGGCACCACTGCATGCATTTCCTGCACAAGGTGCAGGCCCTGGCGTCAACGTAGGGTTTGATCGAGGAATGCTGGCGGAGTTTGCCCATTCGGCTGGACAGACCCATACCCAGATTCTTCAAGGCAGCCCCAAGTCCCATTGCCATGTGACCCGTGGGATGAGAGATGGTGATGAGGGCATCGGCGAACACGATTTCCCGGGCGATACTCACTTTCTGGAAGATGAGTCCACCGATCGCTACCTCGATCTCCGTGTTTCCGGTCAAACCATCGGCCATGATGAAAGGGGCGCCGGTATTTTCGTAGCTAAATCCGTGATCGAAGGCCTGAATGATGTGATCCACGGCGTTGGAACGCCGCCCCTTGTACAGAGTGCTGGTTTCGGTCAGAAAGGGAAGCGCGTCGTTGCGCTTCACCCAGCTTACAATGGGTTTGACAAGATAGGGAGAGACGTGGGTGTCGTTGTCGCGCTCACCCACGTGGAGCTTGATCGCAACCTTGTGCCTGGGCTCGATGATCCGATCGAGCCCGGCAGCTCCGATCAGCTTTTCGGTGGCGGCAAGCCGCTCCTTTTGACTGCTCTTGTCGGAAAGCTCGGCGAAAAGAACTCTGGGTTTTTTGATGATGGCACCTCCTGATTCGTTACTGGAGAAAAAACCTGGCCGGCGTTACGCCGCTTCAGCCCCTCCCCACAGGCTCAGTATACCTCTTCCAGCACATAAAAGAAATTACGGTCCGTGCCGAAGACCATCCACCGGCCGGCGATCACGGGGGCGCTGAGCAGGGCTCCCTCCAGCTCGATCTCCCAGAGCAGGCGACCGTTTTTGGCGGCCAGACACACGAGACGAGGGGGTTTGCCTCCGGGAATGCCGGCCTCATAGGCCTCATCCCCTTCGATCCCGAAGTACACCCGGTTGCCCGCAACCGTGGGAGCGCTGGTGGTGGGCCTGTCGAAGGAGCGGGTCCAGGCCAGGGTCCCGTTCCCGGCTCGAAAGGCCCGCACCACAGTGTCCCCGCTGGTGTAGATGACGAGGTTCCGCCAGATGGCGGGGGCCAGGTAGTCCAGGAGCTTCATGTTTTCGCTGAACATCCTCTGGGAGTCGACCTGGAACATCTCCCCCCAATCGGACAGATCCGAGTACTTCCAGACCAGCTGCCCGGTTTCTCGCTCGAAGGCGTAGTAGTTGAAATCCCAGAACTCTCCCCGGTAGGTGGCCGTGGAGAAGTACAGCAGATCCCCTTTGAGGGCGGGGAAGGAGTACCAGACAGCCTGGAACAGGGAGGTGTCCAGGATCCAGAGGTAGGCTCGATCGTTCAGGTCGAAGGCGCCGAAGGCGTGGGGACGGGTCGGTGGACCGGGGGCGAAGTACAGGACATCGTCGTACACCTGGAAGGTGTTGTAGTGCCAGACCGGGTTGGGCAGGGTGAACAGCTGCTCCCCCTCCGGGGTCACGAAGTAGGCCGTGCCTCCGTCACTGGTGAAGATGATGAAGTTCTCATAGCCGACGATGGAAGACTGCACCGTGGAATCGGTCTGGAAGGACCATACCTCCCTCCCGTCCTCCTGGGAAACGGCGTAGAGCTTGCCCACGTTATTGCCGAAATAGACGTTCCGAGAATCGGCGAAGGGTATCGAGTTGATGGCTCCCCGGGTTTTGAAGACCCAGTTCATGTAGCCGCTCTCGATATCCAGGGCGTAGAAGTTCCCGTCTGTGGAGCCGAAGTAGATCGTGCCGTTCAGCACCACGGGATTATTGAAGGCGTAGGTCGGTCCGGCCTCCAGCTGCAGCTGGAGCTTCCACTTGACGGCCAGGGGGGCACGCAGGGTGTTGGCGGTGTAGCCCCGGCCCTGCTGCCCGCGGAACATCACCCAGTCGCTTCGGTGCCGGCAGGCGGAAAGACCCAGCAGGGCGGAGAGGGCGAGCAGAACCAGGAAGCTGCGGCGCACACACCGCCGGAGCCACCGCAGGCGGTACTGCAACCGCATGAAGTCGGATCTCACGAGTAGTACAATCCCTTCAGGCTGAAAACGCGCAGCAGAGCGGCGGGCAGGCCGGGACGCCGGCTGGACTCCAGGATCTCCCTGTAGCCGGCCCGCAGAGCCTTCCAGGCCTCGGCCCGCTCGCCCGGCTCGAGATTCTCCCGGAAGCGCAGCATGGTATAGATTTCGGCGAAAGCCTTGAGCTGCGGATGATCCTCCGCGTATTCTATGGGCGTGAGGAAGGGCCGTTTCACCTCCCAGCCCCGCTCCGCCAGCTGGATGAGCAGGAGTGTGTAGAGGGCCTTGAGGGCGCGAAGATCCTCCCGGCGGCTCATGCCTCTCAGGTAGGTCTTACGGGCGAAGCGGAAGACGTAGAATCCCACCAGTGTCAGCACGGTCAGGGCCAAAAGGAACTGCAGCGCCAGGAGCCAGGGGAAGCGGAAGCCCGGCCGCAGCTCCTCACCCTGGATCAGGGGGATTACCACGTTCATCGAGTTGGGATTGCGTCCGGGAGGCGGCGGAAGCGCGTAGGCGGTGGATTCCAGATCCACCCAACCGAAGGAGGGGATGTAGACCTGGACCCAGGAGTGGCGCTGGGCCGTGGTCACCAGATACAGATCCCGGAAGGGGTACTCCTGAAGCTCCGGGATCGCCTCCCGCAGCATGAACAGACCCCGCAGGTGGGCGAAGCTCTGCAGATCCCGGGAGGCGAGGTAGCCGGTCACCACCCGGGCGGGGATCCCGGCCAGACGGAACAGGATCGCCGAGGTGTTGGAAAACTCGGTGCAATCCCCCCGCCGCTTGTCCACGAGAAATCGTTCCATCCTGGCCACTGAGGTGTTATCGTCGAAGCCGATGTCGTACTGAAAGGTGGAGAAGCTCTTCAGGATCGCCTCGATCCGCCCGTAGTAGCCGGTGGTATCGCCCAGGGCTTCCTCGAGATAGGAGAGGAAGCTCTGTCGATGTTCTTCGGACAGGGGGATCCGCAGGTACGGCTCGAGGCGACCGCGCTCCTCCGTACTCAGGCCGGGGAGTGCAGCCCAATCCCGTGGTCCCGAAAGGCTGAGCTGGGAGGTCGCGGTGTAGGAGTACTGGAAGGGGTTGTACTCCCGCCTGAGCACGGTCGGTTCGATGCTCTGCGGCCGGAAGGGGATATAGCGTTCGGGAAGGGTCGAAAAATAGTTGATTTCGGTGCTCTGGCGCAGCCTTTCCTGCGGCTGATCGAGGTTTTTCCAGGTTTCGAGGAAACGCAGGTAGGTCAGCTCATTCAGCGGTTCGTCCCGGGAGAACAGAAAGCCCGCGTCGGGATCGAACTCCCCGAAATAGGCGTCCGCCGCGTACACCGGTTCCACCGGGCTGGCCAGAACCATGACGGCGTACTGCTTGCTCTCAGCCCCCTGCTCCAGCCCGGCCTCATTCCACTGATCCGAAGGGATCCCTTCCAGGGCGTTCTTCCCGGCTTCACTCGGTTTGCCGTCGGTGGAATCCCCCTCCCCCTGCCGCTGCCCGAACATTTCCCACCACTCCTCCTCTGAGAGCAGGTTTCCATCTGGCCAGCCCTCTCCCTGTTCGTCCAGGGGCACCGGCTTGGGCTTGATATCCCGTTCGATCCGGTTGAGAGCGACGGAGTGGCTGACGAAGTCGGGAGGCAGGAAGAAGCTCACAACCAGAAAGAGCGGAACTACGATCAGGAGAAAGAGAATCACCTCGCGGACGCCTCGCCTGCTGCTTCTGGAATGAAAGGCGCTCAAGTACAGCACGATACCGTGCAGGAGAAAGGCCAGAGGAATGAGGATGAGAATGACCTGAGTGATGCCGCTGGCCTGGCGGGCCAGCTCCTCGGATGCCCTGGAGAAGCTCAGGATTCGGTAAGCGATCATCCCCAGGAGGAACGGTTCCAAGACCGCCACAGAGCGGCCCAGGCCTTCTGTCTTGAATACCAGCGTGGTGAGAACAAAGGCGGCCACCGCGGCGAAGGCGTACAGCAGAGTGGAAAGCTCGAATCCTGCGACGAAGATGACGAACAATCCGATCGGAACAATCCCGGCCAGCAGCCAGTTGCGAAGCCGGAATCGCGGCGGAGAGAGGAAGAAGGCAATGAACATCTCCGCTGGAACGAGCAGGAATGCGAAGATCAATCCCACCCGATCGTAAGGTACCACGATGGCCGGATGCAGGATCGGCAGGGCAAAGGTGATCAGGTATAAGGCAAGTCTGGTAAAGAACAGAAAATGCTTCATCTACAGTACCTTCACGGTTAACAGCTCCTCCTCCAGCTTCCCGAAGGTCGGGGAGGATACGCGGGGTGCCTTGAGTCCCGGTTCCCTGCGCAGGACCCAGGATCCGGGCAGGCAGGCACAACCTCCTTGAAACAGAACTACGGGTGTTCCTTCTCGCTCTTCCCCCTCCTCGGCTACACCTGTGCGGAAGATGTACTGCCGGGCTTGTGCCTGGGAGGAGAGAAAAGCGGACAGCCCCCGGTCGAAAGCCGTAGAGAAGATGAACAGCTCCTCTTCCGGTTGGCTTTGAAAGATCGATCCGGTATCCCGCTGAAAGTATACGCCCGGCAACTCCCAGCCGAAGCGCTCGATATCCTCGTCGCTCTGAAGGAGCCAGCTGCCGCTTGCCGAGGTGAGGCGGAACTGCATCTCCGGGTGCTCCTGTTTCATGATGCGGAGGAAGGCCATCAACCAGCTCTTGATGACGTTCAGGTGAAGGATCGATTCCACGCTCTCCCTTTCTCTATCCCGGAAGTTGCGCAGCGCCACTGGTAGGATCGTGGTCTTCTCTTGGGTGACGGGGGAGATGCGGGTGATCAGCTCATCCAGGCGGCTGGAGACCTTCCAGTTGATGTCCCGAAAACGGTCTCCAGGCAGGTACTCCCGCATATAGTACTTCTCCTCATCGGAGCTGCGTTTCCGGCTGGTCTCCTCGAAACCCACGGAGGGCTCGGGCACCGGGATGCTCCTCTGGGTAAAGGAAGCCGGCTGGACCGCGAGATTTCGTACCATTTGCTCCCCGAAGCGGGCTCGGCTCAAACCGAAGATGTCCCGTACGGAGAAGCGGGCCGTGCAGGCCAGCGATCCGCAGAGGGGAAAGTAGAGGCCGATCGGGTGGCGCCCGCCTTCGGCAAAGGAGATCTCCCGTTGAATCCTCAAGGAAGCCTTCCGCCCCACCTTGAGCCTGCCTCTGAGGGCGAAATGAATCCGGAAGAAGGGCAGGGTCCTGAGCGTTTCGGTGATCAGAGCCTGGGAGAGACCCCTCCGGCGGGCGTACAGGGCGGCGGAGGAATCCCAGTGCCAGTGGACCTGTCGCCGTCGATAGAGGTTGGCCTGAAACCTGGACGTCACCGCCAGGGCGGCCAGCACCAGCAGAGCCGCCAGGGCCAGCAGCACGCCGTAGGGATTTTCCTGGGCCAGGCTCCGCCCCAACAGGTACAGGGCTGCGGCCAGCAGCAGGGAGCCGGCCAGGGTGAAGGGGAAGTAGAAGGCAAAACGCCGCAACCAGCGCCGGAGCTTCAACCGGATGGAAGAACTGGAGGTCGTTGCTACGAGGTCGTTCATGCGCTGACGGGTACGGTTTTGAGGATCTCCTCGAGAAGGGGTACGGATGACTGGGAAGCGTCCTGCATCA
>CAZKCQ010000118.1:0-8229 GCA_964551205.1 uncultured Spirochaetaceae bacterium | reverse complement strand
CTCCAGATCGCTTCCGGCCAGGCGCCGCCGTAGATCCTCAGTGACCTTCCGTACATGGTTGAGGTTGTCCACGGTGACGGCGATCTCGTGCACCTGTCCCTCCAATACGAAAAGTGTTTGAGCATCGGCCAGCCTCAGGTAGATCGCGCTGCGGTTCAATCCCGGATCTCCGGTATCGATCAGGGCGATGATGTCATAGATATCATTGGCGATCGAACCGTCGGCAGCCTGGGAGACGAGGATCAGCTCATCCCCGATACCAGCCTCCAGCACCGTGGCCAGCGTCTGGCCGATTATGGCCTGGTTGGGCCGAGGGCCGAAGTACGCTCCTTTTACGATTTTTTCCGCGATGTTGGTGGTCCGGTCTTCCCGCCCGGGTTCGATGCCGATGATCCGCGCACCGGTGCTCTGATCGCCGACCGAAGCAAGACCGGCTGCGTAAATTCTGGGGGTCCAGGATTCGACGTGGGCGGCAGCTTCCAACTCCCCGGCCACGCCCTCGGTGTCCCTGATGGTTTTGTAGAGCGACGGGTCATCCAGATAACCGTCTTTGTGGATCTGTATATGTCCGAGGCGGTTTCGGGTAAAGCCGTCGATGATGTGGTTGTAGGTTCCGTCCGCCCAACCGATGAAAAAACTGGCCAGAACGAATCCCACCAGCATGCTCAGCCCGGTGAACAGGGTGCGTTTGCCCTGACGAAGGAGGTTGCGCAGCGCGAGTCTCAGGTTCAACATGGCGGTAATCCTCAAATCTATCCCCGGAAGGTTCGGAGGTTGCGGGTGGTGAAAGTCCCCGCCGGAATGTCTTTGTCGAACTCCGCCTCCAGGTAGCGGATGATCGTCTTTCCCTTTCCATCGTGCGGGACGAGCTCCATGACCGAGGGGATGCTCCGATCGTCGAAGGTCTTTACATCACTGAAGCTCATCGTCCTCATCAACTGGTCCTTCTGGTCGTAGTACTTCTCGGTAACCGGCAGCAGGCTTTCGGCATCCACGACCAGCAGCACCCGATTCCAGACGATCGGGCGTCCCTGCTTGGGCGTGCACTCGATGTACAGGTGACCCGCTTCCGGATTTGGTACTTCCGCGTATCTAAAATCGTAGTCTTCGGCGAAGGTGAACTCCTTAACCAGGTCGTCGTTGGTGAAATCCGAGCCCATCCAGGAGCTCATCATCATGGATGGCGGAATCCGGATGGTCTTGTCAACCTTGGGCAGGTAGTTCCACATTTCGTTTCCGATGCGAAGGGTTCCGGTGCCTCGTTCCTTTGCCGGTTCCAGGATGCGGATCAGTGTGTTCTCCGTTCCTTCGGACCAGGCCTTGAGACGGAGGGTTCTCTTCCAGTTGGGGTTGACGATCTCCATCTCTATGAGTGCGTAACTGGATTCCGCCCGGTAGAGTTGGTCGATGTTGTCGATGACATCCTGCACCTTCGGTTTTGTCTGAGCGAACATGGTATCGGTGCCGACCAGGATACACAAGACGGCAAACGCCGCCGCTGTCCATGATTTCATTCGATTGCTCCTCAATTTGATTTCTTCCTTGATGTCATGAGATTATACCGCTATTGGGGGTTGAAGGTCAGCATTGCGCGGTTGTTGCGTATCTATTGCTTCAAATACACGATGATCGGACAAATAAACAAACATCAGAAAATAACCTGTTCAGCTTCTATGTTAATGCTTCACCGTCTGATAGGATGTCTTAGCATTTGACATAACCCTACATGGAGGCATCATGAAAGCTACTGTTGATGAGGATCTTTGCATCGGTTCCGGGAATTGTGAAGACACCTGTCCCGCCGTTTTCAAGGTGGTGGATGGAATCTCCCGGGTGCAGATGGACGTCGTTCCCGAAGCTGAGGAAAAGAACGCCCAGGCGGCAGTCGACGGATGTCCCGCAGGGGCCATCAGCGTGGAGTAAGACTCAAGCTTCGACCGGTCATCCGCTCGGTCGATTCACAATCGCCAACCTCTCCCCGATTTCGGATGATTTGTGCGGATAGTGTTCTCCTCATCACTTCTCATGTTGTTTAAATATTACTAATTTAGTATCAATGGAGCAATGGACAGCAAACGCTTCAGGGGCTTGTGCCGCTTATCGGATCTTCCGGAGGGACGGCCTGCCACGGGGAAGGTCGGCTCGAAAGAGTTCCTGCTCCTGCGCAGGGGCGAAGGGGTGCTCATAAGCGGAAACAAGTGCCCCCATCATGGTGCCCGCCTGAGCGACGGTCTGGTGTTCGGCACGGAGGTGGTCTGTCCCTGCCACAACGCCCGCTTCGATCTGGTCTCCGGCCGTGTCCTCTCACCTCCGGCCCTGGACGATATCCCCGTATACCACACCGGCAGGCGGGACGATGAGATCCTGGTTGGGCCGGTTCGAGAGAATCAGAGGCTCTGTCTGCCCTCGATGAGCGGCCAGGGAGGACAGAGCAACGATACCATCCTGATCGTCGGAGCCGGAGCAGCGGGCAATTCCGCTGCGGAAACCCTGAGAAGGGAAGGCTACGAAGGAAAGGTGTTGATGCTAACCGGGGAGCCCGATCTGCCCTACGATCGCACGGCTCTGTCCAAGGGTTTTCTCTCCGGCGCGGTTGGAATGGAGGAGTTGCCCCTCAGATCACAGGAGTACTACGACGCCATGGGCATAGAGGTCCTCACCTCCTGTCCGGTCCGTTCGATCGAGCCCAGGGAGCGCATGGTCGTGCTTCGGGATGGGCGTACGATCGGCTACGACATGCTGCTGTTGGCCACCGGTGGTGTGCCCCGACGACTCGAGGTGCCGGGCGTTGGTCTGCCCGGTTGTCACTACCTGAGGAGCCGCTGCGATGCAGCCGAGATCCTCGAGTCTCTGGCTTGCGCCGGGAGTTCCATAGTGGTTGGAGCGGGATTTATCGGTCTGGAAGTCGCCTCCGTTTTACGGAACCGGGGCATGTCCGTTCAGGTGGTTGCGCCGGAGAACCTGCCCATGTGCGACACCCTCGGGGAGGAGCTTGGACGATGGCTCCAGGATCGGCACGTGAGCCGGGGCGTCGGCTTCTCTCTGGGCCGGAGCGTTCGGGAGATCCGCGGCTCCGGTCGCGTGGAGGAGGTGGTTCTCTCGGATGGATCCTCCCTGGAGGCGGATGTTGTGATCATAGGGGTGGGGATCGAGCCGGCGGTGGATTATTTACGCGGCACCGATCTGGTGCGGGATGGCGCCGTGGCTGTGGACAATCGCCTCAGCACGGCGTTGCCGGGTATCTATGCCGCAGGAGACCTGGCTGCGGTTGCCCAGCCCGGCGGAAAAGCCACTCGGATCGAGCACTGGGTGGAGGCGGAGCGGCAGGGAAAGCTGGCGGCTCAGAGCATGCTGGGCAAAGCAGAGGGATACCGGAGCGTGCCCTTTTTCTGGTCGGAGCAGCAGGGCGTGACGCTGAAGTGTGTCGGTCTGCCCGCCGCCGATTATCGTCGGATTGCCCGGGGAAGCGTGGAGGGGGAAGATTTTCTGGTCGGCTTTTTCGACGGATCGCTGCTCAAGGCGGCGGTAGCGGTAGGCAGGGATAGGGATTTGATAGCCGCCGGGCAGCTCATTCGCAGATCCGCGGGTATCACCCCCGAGCAGTTACGTGGTGCGCAGACCGACCTCGGCGAACTGGCCGCGTCGGTTTGAGCTCAACCGGGGAGGGCGGTTTTCAGGGTTTCTTCGACCCGGTCCAACCACTGCAAACGGGCGGAGCGGTCCAGATCGCGAAGATCGTGAAGGATGTAACAGCCGGTGTGCTTGAAGCCGCAGAACCGAAAGATCCCGTCGTTCCAGAGCCTCTTCAAGAGCTCATCCTCCTTTTTTCCGTCACGAGTGGCGAAGACCAGGGCGGTCTTGTCGACCAGCAGGGGAGTCTGCCTTTTTTTCATGAACTCCGGACCTTCGTAGTCGTAGGCCAGGCCCGCCTGCAACACCCGATCGATCCAGCCCTTCAACAGGGCGGGCGGCTGGCTCCACCAGTCTGGATGGATGATCACCACCGCCTGGCTTTGTTCCAGCTCCCGCGTATGGCGCAGCACCTCCCGGTCAAAGCTGAACCCACGACGTAGCTCGGACTCCTCCAGAACCGGATTGAAGTGCTCCCGGTACAAATCGTGGAAGGTAACTGTATGATCCAGAGCCTTGAGCACCTGAATCACCCTCGCCGCCACGGCATGGTTGTAGCTGTGGGATCGGGGATGGCAGAGGACAACAAGGACGTTCATATTAAAGACTCAGGCCCTGATCTACCAGAGTTTTATCGTGGCGTTCCAGCACCGCCTGTTTGTACAGCTGCGCTCGGGGCTTGTCATCGACCATCACCACGCCGGCCAGCCTCCCATCTCGAAAGACAAAGCTCTGGTACACCGGACCGCTTCTGCGGCGCAGCGTTTCTTCCCGGCCACGGTGGATCCAGGCCCAATTCATGGAGAAGAAGTAGCGGCCGAAGACCTCCATTTTCAACCGGAAGGGGTGATTGATGTACTGCTCCTCCTCACCGCAGACATTGGCTCCGGCAATCTCACCCTGCTTCTCCGCGGCGTGCCAGAGGTGGGTGACCCGGCCGTCCGCATGCATCGCCGCATCTCCCGCGGCGTAGATCTGCGGATGCGATGTGAGCAGTCCCTTGTCGACGCTGATCCCCCTTTGCACGACCAGTCCGGCCCTTCCGGCAAGCTCGGTTCTGGGCTGGGAACCAAGGCAAAATACCAGGATGTCCGCCTGCAACCGCCCTTGCTCCGTGTGAACCGATACCCTGTCCGGACGATCCACCTCCAGGCGCCGGACGCGGCTGTCCAGATGAAGCCCGATGCCCCGGGAGCCAAGGAGCTGCGCTAAAAATCCGGAAGTCTCCTCGTCCAGGTCAGCAGGCATCACCCGTTTCATCCTCTCCACCAGAGTGACTCGAAGTCCCATCCTCCAAAGCTGTTCCGCCAGCTCGATGCCCAGCACCCCGGCTCCCACGATGATCGCGGATTTCCGATCCTCCGCCGCGGCGCGCAAACGTTCCGCCTCTTGGGCTGTACGCAGGGTGAAGATGCGCCCCTGCCTCCGGCCCTCCTCGAAGCCAGCCAGTTCGGGGATCACGGGTGAAGCCCCGGTGGCCAGGACCAGGATGTTCCAGGAAAGCTCGGATCCGTCGGCCAGGGTAAGCATGCGGGTATCCGGGTCGAGGGCCAGGACGCGGGTGTTGATACGAAGGTCGGTTTCAATCTGCCGGTACCAGCCTTCGGGCTGAAGTTCCAGCTCGGCGGCGGTGAATCCTCGGGCCAAACGCTTGGATATCTTGGTGCGTCTATAGGGGGCACGATCCTCTTCGCTGATAAGCACAACCTCCCGGTGATACCCGCGGGCGGCAACCGCTGCAGCCGCGGAATAGGCGGCTATGCCCCCGCCCACGATCAGGACCCCCGGCCCTGTTTCACGCATCGATTCCGCTCTCTTCGCCTGATTTGAAAGACGCGAATATCGTGAGTGCCGCTGCAGCCGCGGAGGCAATCCTCATTTCCCCACCTCTCGATGGAAATTGCATTATATATTATTATATTAGTAATATTAGCAGAAAAATCAAGTGGTTTGTGAGGGGATGGGGGCGCCCTAGAGGGGTGGCCCGGGAATAGGAATAATATACTTGACTTATTTAGTAATAATTACTACGGTTACCATGTGGGCACATACATATACGCGGAAGAGAGACACTTCAACCCCAAGGCCGAGGGAGCTACTGTATGATCGAAAAACAGGAGGTCCTGAACGCGTTGCGAGGGGTGATCGACCCCGAGATGGGGATCAACATCGTGGACCTGGGCCTGATCTACCGGATAGAGGTCGGGGAGCGACGCATCGACGTGGAGTTCACCCTCACCTATCCGGGGTGTCCCATCGGTCCGGAGCTGCAGCAGGAGATTGTTCAGACTCTTTGCGATGCGGCCGGCATGGAGCAGGTCAGTGCGCGGATCGTCTGGGAGCCCCTCTGGGGTCCGGAACGGATGAGCGAGGAGGCCCGGCTCACCCTGGGCTATCCCATATAGAGAGGAAGCAGCCGTGAAAAGAGGATTTTCCATTCATGATTTGCGGGCGTCGATCGCAGAGAAACCGATCCTTCTGGGGATCGATCTGGAGATCCGCCCCGGAGAGATCCACGCCCTGATGGGTCCTAACGGATCGGGGAAGAGCACCCTGGCAAACGTGTTAATGGGCCATCCGTCCTACACCGTCGGCGGCGGGCAGGTTCTCCTGGACGGAGAGGATTTCCTGACCCTGAGTACGGATGAGCGGGCCCGAAAAGGCGTGTTCCTGGCTTTCCAGTATCCCGTGGAAATCACCGGCATCACGGTGGGGAAGTTCCTCAAACGGGCCGTGGAGATGCGGCCGGATAGCGAGTCGGAGCATACGGATCCAAAGAGCACGAAAGTGCTGGACGTCTCCGCCTTCATCCGGGATCTGCGATCGAATCTAGAGTTCCTGGAGATCGACCAGGAGTTCATCAACCGTTATCTGAACCAGGGATTTTCCGGGGGCGAGAAGAAGCGTATGGAGATCGCCCAGATGATGATGCTCTCACCCCGGTTCGCGATTCTGGATGAGACCGATTCGGGCTTGGACATCGATGCGCTCAAGCTGGTGGCCAAGGGAGTGAACCGGCTCAGGGGACCCGATTTTTCCGCCCTGATCATCACCCACTATCAGCGTATCCTCGACCACATCAAACCGGACTTCGTACACATCATGTACAGGGGCAGGATCGTCTATTCCGGAGGGGTGGAGCTGGTGGAAGCCCTGGAGCAGAAGGGGTACGAGTGGATCAAGGAACAAGTCGGAATCGAGGAGGATAAGTATGAGCAGTCAGCAGCAATTCAGTGATATAGGAGAGTACAAGTTCGGGTTTCATTACCCCGATATATCGGTGGCCAGGACCCGCAAAGGTCTGGACGAGGAGGTGGTGAAGGCCATCTCTCACCACAAGGATGAACCGGAATGGATGACCCAGTTCCGGCTGCGTTCCTACAAGGCCTTCCGGAAAAAACAGATGCCCAACTGGGGAGCCGACCTGTCCTCACTGGACTTCGACAACATCTACTACTACGCAAAACCCGTGGAGCAGGGAAAGCGCAGCTGGGAAGAGGTTCCAGCCTTCATTCGCGAAACCTTTGACAAGATCGGAATTCCCGAGGCGGAGCGCCGTTTCCTGGCCGGCGTCGGGGCGCAGTACGATTCCGAGGTGGTGTATCACAGCATCCGGGAGGAGCTGGCGAAGAAGGGAGTGGTCTTCTGCGATCCGGAAACCGCGATCAGGGAGTACCCGGACCTGGTCAAGGAGTATTTCGGCACCGTGGTGCCCTTCATGGACAACAAGTTCGCCGCCCTGAACAGCGCCGTCTGGTCGGGGGGCAGCTTCGTCTACGTTCCCCCGGGCGTGAAGGTGGACATCCCGCTGCAGGCCTACTTCCGCATCAACCTCCAGAACTTCGGCCAGTTCGAGCGCACCCTGATCATCGCCGAGGAAGGCAGTTTCGTGCACTACGTGGAGGGCTGCACCGCGCCGATCTACACCACCGACAGCCTGCACAGCGCCGTGGTGGAGATCATTGCCAAACCGGGCGCCCGGGTGCGCTACACCACCATTCAGAACTGGTCGGGGGACGTGTACAACCTGGTCACCAAGCGGGCCGTGGCTCACCAGAACGCCACGGTGGAGTGGGTGGACGGAAACCTGGGCTCCAAGCGCACGATGAAATACCCCTCGATCTACCTGATGGGGGAGGGGGCCCACGGGGAGGTGCTGTCCATTGCCTTCGCCGGCCGGGGCCAGCAGCAGGACACCGGCGGCAAGGCGGTGCACGTGGCCAGCAACACCAGCTCGGTGATCACCTCCAAGTCGATCAGCAAGGACGGGGGGATATCCAGCTATCGGGGGCTTCTGAAAGTTTACGAGGGACTTTCCAACATCCGCTCCCGGGTTGTGTGCGATGCTCTCATCCTGGATGAACGCTCAACCAGCAACACCTTTCCATACATGGAAATCGACTGCGACGACGTTTCGGTGGAGCACGAGGCCCGGGTCAGCAAGATCAGCGAGGATCAGCTGTTCTACCTGATGAGCCGGGGGATGAGCGAGGAGGAAGCCTCGATGATGATCGTCAACGGCTTCCTCGATCCGCTGGTCAAGCAGCTGCCCATGGAGTACGCCGTGGAGCTGAACCGGCTGATCGAGCTGCAGATGGA
>CAZKCQ010000117.1:0-8251 GCA_964551205.1 uncultured Spirochaetaceae bacterium | reverse complement strand
GCCAGCATTAGCACAACTTTTTTGAGCATAGTGCTTCTCCTTTGTAAAAATTTTTTATTTACTGCCATTGACAACTCTAAATCAGGCTCTGTTTCTCGTCAAGCAAGTGCGCCGCTTTTTCAGGATTCAAGCTCGGCTGTAGCCGAGGGGTTAAAAGTGCAGCCTGATGGCGAGGTCCAGTGCAACTTGAGCCCCGTCGATCCTCTCTCCGATCAGGGGGAAATGGGCGTAAATATGAACGTAGGCAAAATCCAGCAGATCCACGAACAGCCCGATGCCGGTGGAGCCCAAAAAACCCCCCGGTGTATTGGAAGGGTCTCCCCAGTACGAGCTGCCGTAGCCCAGATCAAAGTAGGCGACAAAACCGGGGAACAGGTCTCGGCCGTGAATCGAGTAGATCACCGGCAAATTGAAACGAAGGTCGAGATTGTGGACGATCTTCAGCTGGGTGTCCCAGGAGTATTTCTCGAAACCCCGCACCGAGTGGGCCAGACCTTCCCGCAAATCCGTGCCTCCGAAGGTCTGCATGACGTACAGGGGCATCCGGCGGCGGGCATCTGCGTAGTCGATGGAGAAATAGCTGCCCGCGTAGATGGTGAACACGTTTTTTTCCGCCCCGGGCCGAGCTTCATAGAGAGTCCGGAAGGTCTTGGTGGAAAAGTTGATCCGCCAGAAATCGCTGGCCCCCAGCACCGACGGGAAGTAGGGGCTGATCTCCACAGAGGCCTCGGCATAGGTGCCGTCGTAGGCCTTGGTATGCCTGTTGAAGTGCAGGGCGTCGTAGGCAAGACCCGTGAACAGGGAGTTGCCGAAGATCCCGTGGGCGTCGCTGCCAAGGTAGAGGGACTGCCAGGTTTCGTGGCTCGCTTCGATGGCTGCAATCTCACTGTCGCTGCTTCCCCAGTAATGCCGTCCCTTCAGGTACCTGTCATAGCGGCCCCGGTAGTAGAGGAAGGCCTCCAGCAGGTTTCGACGCTCAGCCGGATTCCAGGCGATCCCCTGACGTATCCCCCCCTGCCACTGGAGGTTGGGACTGTTGAATTCCAGGTTTCCGTTCGGGTCCGCGACGTCCGCCGCTACCGTATTGGGTTTATAGTCGGTGTCCCGGAAGGTGCCGAAGCCCTCGTAGCCGCCGCCGACGGTGGCCTGGAGGATCGTATCCACCCCGTCGATCCAGGGTGCAAGTCGGTATCCCACGGTCAGGTCGATCCCTGTGGGGATCAGGTCCCAGCCCCAGGTGAAGTACCTGCGCACGTCCTCGATCCGATAGAAGAAGGGAGCGCTGCTCTCGGAGCCCGCCCTCTCCTGGGCGGCAACGGGATGTAGGGCCATTAGAAGCAGGATGGCTGCCGTCAGAAAACGGGTGTAACTTCGAGTATGCGGCAACGACTGATCTGGCGATGCGGTCGTCAATCGGAGAGCACCAGCACAGACTCGGGATAATAGCGAACCATGTTGTTTTCCAGGCACCAGGTGATTCGGGATTGGAGCAGCTGGTTCTTGGTTGTCAGGTCGATGTCCTCCTTGAGCAGGATAAAATCGATATCGATGCGCAGCGGCCGCAGGGGAAATAGGTGGCGGGTGCTCTTTCTCGGCAAAATCTTACCCTCTATGGTCCGCCGCACCACCTCCTCCTTGGTAAAGAAGGGGCGCTTGAACAGGTTGAAGGCGCTTCGGTGCTGCTGAAATGTCCTCTCCGATTGATCATCCGCCACATATATAATGCGAAGATTTCGACGATCCAAATCCGCTTCGAAATCCTTGAGGGCCCGGATAAGCAGGTCCAGGCTGTAGCGATCCTCCCGCATCTTCACCTCGTACACCTCGTGCTCGCGGGTGAGGATGGCGAAGCAGGATCGATGGGAGCGGATGTTATCCACCGCGCCCGGGTAATCATCGTGGACGGTCAAGGTCAGATTTTCCTGTTGGGCGAATGTTTCTAAAAATCGGGAGACGGGGCAGGGATCCAGGATCAGGGCATCCCAGCCGAACAGGCCGATCGACGGATCGTCGTAGTCCACCTCGTAGACCACGATATCCCGGCACCCCAGGGCTTTGAGTGCGGTTACCCGGTGCATGCCGTCCAGGGCGATGTAGTGACCCTGGTAGCGGGTCACGATGATGGGATTCTTCATGATGCCGTCATGGTCGATGTTGGTGCTCAGCTTCTCCGTCCATTCGGACACCACCCCTTCGTGCAGCAGGATCTCGGAAATCGGTATGATCTTGATCTTGTCGAGAACTTCCTTCATGTTGATGAGCTTAACCCGTTCGATTTCCCTGTTTCAAGGTGACGGTCGAGGGTTTTTTTCTGTACATTTACCTCCATGGTTCTGGCAATCGCCCTGAGCGGCGGCGTGGATTCCGCCGTGGCGGCCGTGCTGTTGAACAGGAAGTATCCCCGGATGGTTGGAGCCAGCCACGTGATCTGGCCGGGTTCCCGCTGCTGTTCCGCGGAGGTGCTGGATAGGGCCAGGGAGACCTGCCGTGTCCTGGACATACCCTACATACAGGAAGATCTGTACGAGGAGTTCCGGGATCAGGTGGTCCGGGACTTCATTCACTGCTATCTGGGCGGCAGGACCCCGAATCCCTGTGTGGTCTGCAACAAGAGCATTCGTTTCGATGCCTTTTATACGCGACTCAAAACCACCCTCGTCGATCGGAATTTGCTCGGCAGGGAGGAGGATCTGTTGTTTTCCACGGGTCATTACGCGCGGATCGTCGAGAGCCATGAAGGGTTCTTCATCGCCAAGGGAGTCGACCCGGGTAAAGATCAGTCCTACATGCTCTACCAGGTCCGCAAGTCGATGCTGGCCAGCCTGGTGCTTCCCCTCGGGGAGCACCGGAAATCCGAGGTTCTATCCATGGCCGACGATCTCGGTCTGCCCTACACACAGGTCAGGGAGAGCCAGGATGCCTGCTTCGTGGAGGGGAACTACGTAGAGTTCATTCAAAAACAGACAGGTCGCGATGATTTCCTGAGGGAAGGAGAGATCGTGGATCCCAAGGGCCGGGTGTTGGGCCGGCATCGGGGTACGATCAACTACACGGTGGGTCAACGCAGAGGGTTGGGTTTGGGCAACGGTCCCTGGTACGTCGCCCGCATCGATGCGGAGGCGAACAGGCTGGTGGTGGCCAGAGAGGCGGATGCCCGACGCAGGGAGTTCGCCATCGACCGCACGAACTGGTTTGTCGATCCCCCGGACCGCCCGCTTTCCTGCGCGGTGAAGATCCGCTACCAGATCGGTGAAATCCCCTGCAGTGTGGAGCCCGGGGACGGAGGATTTCGGGTTGTTTTAAAGGTTCCCCAAATCGTGACCCCGGGCCAGTCCGCCGTGTTTTACGATTCCGATCTGGTGTTGGGGGGCGGGATCATCCTCTGAAAGCCGCAGATCACAGGCGCGCGGTATCCACGGCATCCCGGGTAACGAAAAAGCGGGTGTGATCCAGATTCATCCAGGAGGCGGGCAGCTCGGAATCCCCCTTTAGTACCCTGGTCAGGGTTTGCCGTTTGTTTTCTCCGCTTACCAGAAAAAAGATCCTCCGTGATTGCTTGAGGAAGGCCGCGGTCATGGTCAGGCGGAAGCTCTGCGCCCTGGGGGCATATACGGCCGCTGTCAGCCCCGGCAGATTGGGGCTCATCGGCATGGCATCCCTGGTTGGATCAGGCGCCCCCCCGCGCATGGCCCAGCCGTCGGGAAAAAGCGATGCCGTGTGACCGTCCTCACCCATCCCCAGGATCAGGAGATCCGGGTATTTTTGCTCGCTCTCGAAATGCCCCTTGAGGATCTCCTCGTATTGCCGGGCTCGCCCTATCGGTGAACCCATTCCGGCCTGCCAGGAATAGATGTGATCCTCCGGGATATTCAACGGAGCGAGCAGGATTGCCCGGATCATGCCCTCGTTGCTCTCTCTGCTCTCTTGACCGACCCAGCGCTCATCACCGAAAAACCAGTGGATCTTGCGGCAGCCGTCGGGAAAGGTCTGCAACAGCTCCGCCATCTTCTGGTAGCAACCCCGAGGTGTGTTTCCACCGGCCAGAATGACAGCCGGTTCCCGTCCGGCGCTCAGATCATCTTCGATCGCAGCGGCCAGGATCTCTGCTGAGGAATTGGAGAGGTCCTGCAAATCGGCGAACACCTGTACCTTTTGCACTATATACCTCGCTTCTTTGTCTTCACCAACGATCCAGTGTATTGTATCGTGATGGTGCGGAGAAGTTCAATGAAGCGTCTGGCGACCAGCGGCAATCCCTGGCCGGGAGCTCCCCTCTACTTCAAGAAGAGAACCACTTCCACGATGGAGGACGCCCGGCGGCAGTTCGAATCCGGCTGTCCCGACGGAACCCTGGCCCTGACAGATTTTCAGACCATGGGCAGGGGGCGGGTTGCCGGGCGCAGCTGGAACGCGGAAGCGGGCAAGAATCTGCTGTTCACGCTGGTGCTGAGAACCGCCAGGGGTGGAGAGGGGATCGGCGCCGCTCCCCAGAGATTGCCGCTGGTCGCCGGACTGGCATTGGCTCTGAGCGTGGAACATCTGTACGGGATATCCGTGCAGCTGAAATGGCCCAATGATCTGATCGTGGGGAAAAAGAAGCTGGCGGGGATCCTCTGTGAAGCCCTGGTCCGGGGCGACAGCCTGGGCCTGTTGATCGGGATCGGCTTTAACTGCAACCAGATAAGCTTCCCCCGGGAGCTCGAGTCCAAGGCCACCTCCCTGGCTCGGGTGCTGGGCAGGCAGGTCAGCCTGCCCGATCTGTTGCAGGAGGTGCTGTGGAAATTGAAGGCGAGCCTCGACGATGCGGATTGGCACGCCAAGGTGGTCGATCGCCTGTACGGATTGAACCGGGCTCATGCCGCAAGGCAGGCGCAGAGCGCGGGGTACGGCCCCCCGGGGTGCGTTTTGTTTCCCACTGGGAAGCGCGGTATCGTGCTTGGACTGAATCCGGATGGGTCCCTGCTCTTCCAACCGGAAACGGGTGCGCCTGTGTCGGTGTACGGAGGGGAGATCCGCTTTGTCGCCGATGCGGAACTCTGAGGTGAATCCTCAGGCCCTCGATCTTCTATCTTTCCTGACGGTGCCGCTGAAACGGATGGCGTAGGACAGGTCGAGCCTTCGGGCCGAGAGATTTGTCGCCGGTTGGGGCAGGTAGCTGCCCCCGAGGTTGGCCCAAAGCAGATACCTCCGGCCGCGGGGGTAGGGCCTTCCGATGGCCGCACTGCCTCGCGGCATGAACCGCTGTTTCTCAGCTCGGAACTCGATCTGCCCGACCCGGCTTTTCTGCCGCGGCGACACCTGCAGGTCCACGACGAAGTTGTTCTGTTGGAGTCTGAACCGTTTGCCTGACAACACGAAGACCCCCGGGCCGGAGGCTACGCTATGGCGGTACGGATCGCGATCCGGAGTCTCGACCTCGAGCCTGGGGCGGTTATCCTCGGTAAAGGAGCACAGGCAGAGTTCCAGGGGTGTGCTCTCGCTGACAATACCGGGGGCAAGGGTCGGGTAGCTGGCAGTTATGTCCAAAGCCAAGCCGCTGTGTTCATCGGCGAAGTAGTAATCCAGGATGATCCGAACGCTCTTCCCCTCCCTGCCGATGCGGCCGGAGAGTATGGAGCGCAGGCCCGTTTGTCCCTCCCGATCGAAGGAAAATGCGCTGTCGGTTTGCAGGAACTGCTGTTTGTTGTCTATAGTGAAAACCGACCGCCCGGGTTCCCCGGGAAGGACTGTTTTGCCGTGGTCGATCAAGTTGGACAGCCGCCCTTCGCTGAACGTCGCCTGTAGACCGACTCCGATGAGAGTGACGGACCCGGCCATGCTGATATTGGTGATCTCCAGCGGTTCCGTTTCCCTGGTTTTGGCCTGGTCGCCGCGGGTGTGCGGACCGGAAGGAAATGCTGCGGATATGTTATTCAACAGTTCTCGCATCTGCAGGTTGCTCTTTCGCTTTTTCTGCCGCAGGTTTTCGATCCGACCCCACATTCTGCCGTCGGAGCATCCGTCGAGCGGCTCGACGAACTTCAGCAGTTCCGCAGGATCGATCGGAGTCGGGGCAGATTCCTCAGTTCCCGCTGAAAACGGGTGGAGCTCCACCCGGCGATGCCTGGACAACAGGCGCAGCAACAGTTCTACGGCCGCAGGTCCGGCCGAATCGCCTCCGGGGCCGCCGTCGCTCACGTCGAGCATCGTGTGGAGAGCATCGGCCTTGCCGCAGGCGGACAGCAGCGCGTTGATCCCTGCCTGCGTAACCTCTTCGGGGCGCAGCACGGCGATCGGCTTCAAATTCACCCCGGAGTTCGCCCCCCGGATTGAATAGTCCGTAGTGGCCAGAGGTTTCAGCTCCGTCCCTGGACTGCTGCCTGGGGGAGGGGAGAAGCGGTACAGTGGGATGGGGATGCCTATCGTGGCGAATCCCTGACGGCTGTACGCACCGCCCACCGCTTCGGAATACAGATCCGGATACACGGGTAGGATAACCTCCGGTTGCGCGTCGAACAGGTTCTTGAGGGCCGGAAACCAGGGATTTCGGTAGCACCACAGCAGCTCACGCTGGAGCTCCTCCGGCAGCAACAGCGGATGAGGGGCTCGACTGAATCCGCTGGGAACGATCCGATCCTCACCCGCCTCGATCCGCCTCCTGATCGCCGCAACCAGATCGGCGGTCTTCCGGCTTTGCTTCTCCAGAACCGCCGCCACCGGTAAGTTCCAGTACAGTGGGATGGGGTTTTTCGTCTCCAACCGTTCGATTTCTTCCAGAAATCCTGCGGCTCGATTGCAGATCTGCCTGTCAGGACCCATTCCTAACCGCAGGCCGAGGTGGAGGCGTAGAGTGTGACCGTTGCTCACCCCTTCTTTGTAGCAAATCCGGTGGTAAAGTCAAGCGCTCCCGTTGCGGTCAAACGGGAAGAAGGGCGAAAAAAGTGCATTTTTTTGTTGATGATCGCTATAAGAATTTGTATCTTTCACTCAGGTAAAACTCTAGTTCCAATCACAATTTACAAACTTAACATTAAAGGAAGGGTTAAAGAGATGGCGAAACAGTTACAGTTTGACGAGACTGCCAGGCGGGCGCTGTTGAAAGGCGTCGACAAGATGTCCTCGGCAGTCAAAGTAACCCTGGGGCCCAAGGGGAGGAATGTCGTTCTGGACAAGAAATTCGGCGCCCCCACGGTCACCAACGATGGTGTCACCATCGCCAAGGAGATCGAGCTCGAAGATCCCTTTGAGAACATGGGCGCGCAGCTTCTCAAAGAGGTGGCGACCAAGACCAACGACATCGCCGGTGACGGTACCACGACGGCGACCGTACTGGCCTACTCGATGATCAAGGAAGGTTTGAAATCGGTTGCCGCCGGCATCAACCCGATGGAGATCAAGCGGGGAATCGCCAAGGCTGTAGAGGTGGCCGTAGGAGACATCAAGAAGAGCGCCAAAGAGATCAAGGAAAAGGAAGAAATTGCCCAGGTTGCCGCAATCTCGGCCAACAATGACATGGAGATCGGGAACTTGATCGCCGATGCCATGGAGAAGGTGGGCAAGGATGGGGTCATCACGGTTGAAGAGTCCAAGTCCATGGAGACCCACCTCGAGGTGGTCGAGGGCATGCAGTTCGACCGCGGCTACCTGTCTCCCTACTTCGTAACCAACAGGGAGAACATGACCACGGTGCTCGAGGATCCCTACATCCTCATCCATGACAAGAAGGTTTCCAGCATGAAGGATCTGCTCCCCATCCTGGAGAAGATCGCCCAGTCCGGGAAACCGTTGCTGCTCATCGCCGAGGATGTGGAGGGCGAAGCCCTGGCCACCCTGGTGGTGAACAACCTGCGGGGTACCCTGAATGCCTGTGCGGTGAAAGCCCCCGGGTTCGGAGATCGCCGCAAAGCGATGCTCGAGGATATTTCCGTCCTGACCGGCGGCCAGGTCGTTTCTGAAGAGCTGGGTCTCAAGCTGGAGAACACGGAGATGAACCAGCTTGGTCGCGCCAAGACGCTGAAGGTGGACAAGGAGAATACCACCATCATCGAAGGTGCCGGCAAAGGCAAGGACATCAAGGATCGCATCGGCCAGATCAAGGTCCAGATAGAGGAGACCACCTCTGATTACGATCGTGAGAAGCTCCAGGAGCGGCTGGCCAAGCTGGCCGGCGGTGTGGCCGTGATCAACGTCGGGGCGGCCACCGAGGTGGAGCTCAAGGAGAAGAAGCACCGGGTCGAGGATGCCCTTTCCGCCACCCGCGCGGCCATCGAAG
>CAZKCQ010000116.1:0-8265 GCA_964551205.1 uncultured Spirochaetaceae bacterium | reverse complement strand
TGTCTATCACTTCCTGCGGGGCGTCCTTGGGGATCCAGATACCGAAGTAATTCGGAGCCGGCGCGAAATCGGGGATCCACTTGGTGATCGGCGGTATCGAGCCGTACTTCTCCAGCTCCAGAGGCTTGTCATCCAGGACGGCCAGGGCGCGGAGCTTGCCGCCGGCCAGCATGTCCGCCTGCTCGACGGCCAGCTGAGGCACGGCCACACATTCCCCGGCTACCGTAGCGATGACCGCGGGATTGCCGCCGTCATAGGTGACGTGCTTGTACTCGATACCTGTGTACTTTTGGATGGCGATCATGGAGTTGTGGCCGGCCGATAATTGTCCGGCCGTGGCAACGGGGATCTGACCCGGATGGTCTTTGAAAGCCTGCAGAAGCTCTCCGAAGTCCTGGTAGGGTTCGTCGGCATTGACAGACATCACCGACACGTTTGCTACCGTCAGGTAGAGAACCCAGTCATCCAGCGTGGTATCGATCAGACCGCGCACCTTGTATGCACCCAGGTCGGCGGCGGCTCCGGCGGCCCAGGTATAACCGTCGTGGGCCGCATCCAGGGCGTTTTTAGTCCCTACAGAGCCGGAAGCGCCGGGCTGGTTCACTACCACGATCTTCTGGCCCAGAGGTTCCTCCAGATCACCGGCAACGACCCGGGTCATCTGGTCGGTCGATCCACCGGCTCCCCAAGGTACGATGATCTGGACCGGCTTGGTCGGTTTCCACATTTCGGCTTTCTCTTCTTTTTTGGCACAGGAAACGAATGCAAATGCAATCAGTGCCAATATAGCTATGAGAACGATAACTCTTTTGGACATACGTCCACCTCCTCTGTTTGGATTTTTATTTCAATTAAAACATAGTGGTTCTGTTATATACAGTCAAGACGTGTGAAATCCTGCTATCAGGCTCCGGATCCGCCGAACCGAGTATTCGACGGCTTCGGCGAACCATCTTGCTCCCTTTTCCGCGGTGCCCCGGCTGGGGTAACCCCACACCCCCGTAGGGCTGATTCCCCGCATGCCGAAGTGGGTCAGATCTGCCCGGCTCCACTCAGGCACGAAATCCTCGGGTTTTTCCACCCGCACCCGCTCAGGTGCCAGGTGCAGCATCATCGAGGTCTCCACCTCCCCGGCGTGCAGGTTGTCTCCCATGTCGCTCAGCCCGGAAAAAAAATCGACCAGCAGCAGATGGGGGAGTCTTTTATCCATGTTCCACTGCCGGGCTGTCGGAATCAGGCAGAAGTTTCCGCCGTGGGCGTTCAGCAGCACCAGGTAGCGGATCCCCCACCTCAGCACCGACTCGGCGATATCCCAGACCACGGCCCTCAATGTTTCGGGCTTCAACGTCACCGTACCGGCAAAATCCAGGTGCTCCAGCGAGGTGGAGTAGGGCAGGGGGTTCAGCAGCATCGCCTCCAGGCGCTCCGCCACCTCCCGGCTCACCCGGGAAGCGAAGAAGAAGTCGGTCTCCACGGGAAGGTGAAGCGAATGCTGCTCCAGGCTGCCGATTCCGAGAATCGCCGTTTCGGTCCCGGCGCCGCCGATCTCTGCCGTGGTGTTCTCCGGGCTGATCACGATCTCAGTCCTCCAGCTCTTCCAGATCGACCCAGCGCCGCTCGGCCCAGGAGCGCATTCCCGCCTCGGCCAGCTGCACCCCCTTGGCCCCCTCCAGCAGGGTCCAGGGAAACGGTTCGTCTGCCACCACGTGCCTGAGGAACAGCTCCCACTGCACCTTGAAGGCGTTGTCGTACTCCCGGTTGTCCGGAAGCTTCTGCCAGTGCTCGTAGAAGTCGATGGGCTGGGCCAGGTCCGGGTTCCAGATCGGCCGGGGTGTAAGGGCGGATGGCTGGAACCAGCAGTCCCGCAGGCCCGCAACCGCGGTGCCCCTGGTTCCCTCCACCTGGAACACCACCAGGTCATCCCGGCGCACCCGCACCACCCAGGAGGAGTTGAAGTGGCAGATAAGATCCCCATCGTCGCCCCGGCAGAGGAAGGTGGCGTAGGCCGCGTCTTCGGCCGTACAGGGGTACTCCCGGCCCTGTTCGTCCACCCGCCTGTCGATGTGGGTAGTGGCGATGCAGCAAAGGGATTTTACCGGGGCGAAGAGGTTATCGATAACGTAGCGCCAGTGGCAGAACATGTCGAGGATGATCCCCCCGCCGTCCTCCTTGCGGTAGTTCCAGGAGGGCCTCTGGGAGGGCTGGTCGATGCCGTCGAACACCCAGTAGCCGAACTCGCAGCGCACCGACAGTATGCGGCCGAAGAAGCCGTTGTCCTTCAGGTATTTGAGCTTCAGCAGCCCGGGCAGCCAGAGCTTGTCCTGGACCACCCCGTTTTTCACCCCGATCTTGACCGCGGCCCGGTACATCTCCATGGCCTCCGCCGTGTTCAGAGCCGGCGGCTTTTCCGTGTAGATGTGCTTGCCCGCGGCAATCGCCTTGAGCACCGGCCCTTTCCTCAGATCGGTGCGCTGGGCGTCGAAGTAGATCAGGTTGTTTGCGTCCGACAGGCAGGCATCCAGATCCGTGGAGGTGCGTTTCAGGCCGTGGGCCTGGGCCAGGGCCTGCAGCTTATCGGGGTTGCGGCCCACCAGGATCGGCTCCGGTACGATCGTCTCTCCGTTTGCCAGGGCTGTGCCGCCCTGGGCGCGGATGGCCAGGATGCTGCGGATCAGATGCTGATTCGTACCCATGCGGCCGGTGACGCCGTTCATGATCACCCCAATCTTGTGCTCTTTCATATTTTGTTTCCCTCTCTTTCTATCGTGCACATTGGGTGACGCTCCACCTCCCGCTGCCGGAGCTTCAGGATGCCTCTTTGTAGGCCCGGAGGATCTCCTGCAGCCACCGTTCCTGGTCTTGGGTCCATCTGGCGGTGGAGAAGATCTCGACTTCGTTGAACCCGGCGAATCCCGCCGATTCAACCCAGCCGCGGATCCGGCGGATCGGGATGCAGCCCTCCCCCATCAGACCCCGATCGTACAGCAGATCTTCGGTCGGGGTCCTCCAGTCGCAGATGTGAAAGGCCAGGATCTTTCCCAGCCGGCCGCAGCGCCGCACCTGCTGCTCCAGCTCCGGATCCCACCACAGATGGTACACATCCACCGCCACCCCCACCAGGGGCGAGTCGATCGCCTCGGCCATATCGTTGGCTTGGGCCAGGGTATTGACAGCGGAGCGGCTGTCCGCGTACATCGGGTGAAGCGGTTCGATGGCCAGCTTGACCCCGGCTGCCTTGGCGTGGGCCAGGGTAGCCTGGATCCCCTCCCGGATCTGCCTGCGGGACTCCTCCAGGGACTGACCGGGCACCGCCCCGCAGACCAGCACCACGTGGGGCGCCCCCAGGGCGGCGGCCTCGTCAATGATGCGCAGGTTTTCTTCTATCGCCTTGCGCCTGTCTTTCTTTTCTCGGGCCGGGTAAAACCCGCCCCGGACAAGGGATACCACCACCATTCCCGCCTCCCGGATCCGCCTGCCCGCCGCGACGGCGTCCAGGCCTTCGATTGCCTGGCGCCATACCGAGATCCCCGCCACCCCGGCGGCTGAGTAGTGGCGGATCGAGTCATCCAGCGACCAGGGACGGGTGGTGATGGTGTGGATACACAGTCTGCTCAGGTCCTGCAATGGTATCGCTTCCATAAGCTCTCCTCGCTCTAGAGGGTACTCCAGAAGGTGTAGTAGGGCTCCCCTTCGGCGATCTTCTTGATGTATAGGGCCAGCTCCCGGGCGTGGTAGTCCCCCCACATGGTCGCCTCCCCGCAGGGCACCTTCCGTCCTTTCGGAACGTGATCCCAGCCGTTTGGGCGGTGGTAGACCGAGTGCAGGATCAATCCTTCGTGGCCTTCATCCGTGCAGAGGTAGGGATCGGCAAACAGGGCCCCGGCTACAGTAAGGCCGGCCTGGAAGAAGCGCTGTCCCTGGGCCTTGTTTCCCCTCTCCTGCAGGAAGCGGCCCAGGCGCAGCAGCCCCTGCGCCGCGATGGCCGCCGCGGAGCTGTCCACCGGCTCGTAGTCGTTGAACGGATCCGCCGGCCTGTCTCTCCACCCTGTCAATTGCACCAGACCCGGTGCCCCCGTGTCCCAGTAGGGAATCCCGTCGGCGGGGGTCTGCTCGATGTAGAAATCCGCAAGCGCCCGGGAGGTCTCGAGGAAACGCTCCATGAAGCTTTCCTTTCCTCCCAGATCGGCGACCTTCAGATCCGCGAAAGACCGCTCGGGCAGGGTGTGCAGGTACTCCAGCTGCTCCGGGTACCCGGCCAGAGCCCAGGCCTGCCCCCGGGTCCAGGTCGAGAACGGGGAGTAGCCCTGCTGGGTGCTCGGGCAGCGGAATGCTCCGTTGGTGATGTTGAATATCGCCTCGTGCACAGCACGCCCGCGAACGTCGTAGATGTCCCGACCTTCGCCGAAGTAGATGTTGTAGCGGGCGGTGGTCTCGGCGTGCTGCAGCATCCGTTCCAGCAGGGAGATCCTGCGGTCCTGCTCGCCCATGAGCACATGCCCCAAGGAGTGGGCTGCGCTCAGAACCCGGAGGGAACGGATCGTGTCCACGAACAGGGAATGGGGTCCGTTGAACGAGTAGATGTAGCCCAGGTTGTCCGGCAGAGCCGTCCAGCGGGCCGCCTGGGTGGCTCCGGAGACCTTGAGGGCCAGCTCGCAGAACGCTTCGGCCCAGCTGTCCCGGGGCGCCTTCCCTTCCCGGTACAGGCGCAGAAGGTTGCCGTAGGTGCTGATGTTGTTGAAGCCGTGGTCGTGCACGCCGATATGGCTGACGTGGCTGGCCATGGTAGCCAGGGTACCTTCGATCCCGTTGTCCAGGAAGCGCTGGTCTCCATCCGCGTCGAACTGCAGCAGCGCCGCTCCGAACTGGAAACCCTGGGTCCACTCGGTCCACCCCCGGGTCGTGTATCTGCCCTTCACCGTGAATACTGGGGTTCCGGATTCCGGCTTCCACCGCCGGTGGATCGCAAGGATCTTGGCAGCGGAGAGCTCGAACAGCTTCTTGATCTGGGGCAAGAGGCCTTTCGCCGTCAGGGAGGTGTTGATTTTCATCACTCCGATCCTCCTTCCCGCTCATCTTGTGTCTTTCCCGCAAAAAAGTCAAAGCCGCGGCCGGAAGCCTCGGCCGGCAGCTGTCAAACCTGCAGCTGTAAAACCGGCGGCCTTCCCGGTGTTTGACGGATGCCGGTCGGATGAACTATGCTTAGCTTCATGAAAGACAAGCCTGAGGCTCCGGTGGTGCTGGTCACCGGTGCAAGCCGGGGATTGGGCCGCGGTATTGCCCTGCGACTGGCCCGGGAAGGTTGTTCGGTGGCGGTGAATTATGCCCGCAACCGTAGTGAGGCGGAGGAAACAGTGAACCGCTGCCTGTCGCTGCGTCGCGAACGCAGCGCGGACGGTGCGGATGCTGCGCACGGCGGGCAGGGAGAGCGCAGCGGGGACGGTAAGCGAGGCGCGCAAAGGGTGTCGAATCAGAGATTTGCCGCTCTTCAGGGTGACATCGGGGACAGCGATCAGCGGCTGGCTCTGGTCGCAGCGACGCTGCAGGAGTTCGGAAGGATCGACGCCCTGGTCAACAACGCCGGGATCGCTCCGAAGGTCCGCGCCGACATCACCGAGGCGAGCGAACAATCCTTCGATGAGCTGATTCGCACCAACCTGAAGGGTCCCTACTTCCTGACCCAGCGGGTCGTGAACTACTGGCTCCAGGAGAAACCGGGGTGCCTGCTACCCGGTGGCTTCAAGGTCGTGTTTGTTACCTCGATCTCGGCAAATACCGCCTCGATCAGCCGGGGGGAGTACTGCATCTCCAAGGCCGGTCTGTCCATGGCCGTACAGTTATGGTCGGTTCGTCTGGCCCCGGAGGGTATCCAGGTAGTGGAGCTGCGCCCCGGGATCATGGCAACGGACATGACCAGAGCGGTCAAGGATAAATACGATCGCCTGATTGCCGACGGACTGGTGCCGGAGGGCAGATGGGGCCTGCCCGAAGATGTGGGGGCCGCAGCGGCCGTGGTGATCCGAGGGGATTTGCCCTACACCACAGGTTCGGTTATCGACGTGGATGGTGGCTTTCACCTGCGCCGATTGTGATCGTGATCTTCCGCTCGGCCCTGCTGCCCGGCTCCGCCGGCTTGATAGGCTTAGCGAAAGCTGGTATCGTTGCTCCACCACGAATCCAAGATAGTGTGCGGGGTAAACGAACAAACACATGAATACGGCGGGCTGATGGGCGGGAACGGGAAGTACGATTTTTTCGACGTGGACCACACGATCATAAACGGATCTTCCGGACCTCTATTCGTGCGAAAAGGGGTGCAGCTGGGCCTGTTTCCGGCGCTGACCCTGCTGTACATCCCCTTCTATTTCCTGCAGTACTACGTCGGCAGCCTGGAAGCAGACTCCCGGGATTGGCGATTCTCCGCCCTCTACGGGCGATCCCGGCAGGAATTGGAGAATGTATCCCGGGCCAATTTCGAAACCATGAAGAGACGCGTCTATCCTGAGGTTCGCAGGCTGATCGAGGAACTTCAGGGGCAAGGTCGGCAGGTGGTGCTGGCTACCTCTTCCCTGGATCTGATCGTCCGGCCTTTGGCCGAGGAGCTCGGGATCCAGGAGGTGATCGCCACGACATTGGAATTCGTCGAGGAACGGTGCACCGGGCGATTTGCCGAAGGCCCGCTGCTCAAGGAAAAAAAGAAGGACAAGGTCTACGATTTCATCCGCAGCCGGGAAGCGGGATGGCGGGAATGCTCCTTCTACACCGACAGCGTGAACGACCTGGCCCTGTTGGAATCGGTTGCCGATCCGGTGGCCGTGAATCCCGACCGGCACCTGCGGCGTATCGCCTCCAGACGGGGCTGGCGGGTGCTGGAGTTCCGCCTTTCGTCCTCAACGACGAAAAGGAGTTGACCTTTACCATGGTTTCCACCACTCCGGAGCTGAAACTCTTCTACCACCTGAGCGACAGGATGATGAGCGGAGAGTTCCAGGCGTTTTCAGCCCTCATCGACTACGTGGGTACGCTGAAGCTGAGTTTCAAACCGGAGGCCGTGATCGAAAGAAGTTTTTCGCTTTTCAAAGACCTGCGCTGGGGTTTCCTGAAGGAGCTGAGCAGATCCGAGTACGGCAGGCTCTGGAAAGAGCTGATCCTCCCCCACCGGGACTATCCAAACGTCGGGGATCTGAAACGCAACATGTCCATTTCCAACATCTATATCGCCATGTTGGATATCCATGGCTACACGAGATTTTGCCAGGAGAGCAAGAGCAATCTTTCCCGTCTCCGCAAGCTCGACGATTTCCTCCACGAGGGGATCCGGAAAATCGCCCGTGGAAACAGCGCACTTGCCAACCGCGAGCGGGGCGATGAGATCGTGGTTGTGGCCTCTTTGGCAACGGACTGTATAAAAACAACACTGGAAATCATCAACACCTTTTCCAAGCAGGGGGCCGTCAGGGACCACGCCGTGGCCAGTACGCGCAGTGACTACAGTATCGTCCTGCCGGATTTCAAGGTAACCGCCGGCATCGCCGGCGGAAATCTGACGACTCCGCTGATCATCACGGAGAGCGGCCTGCTGTCCGGATTTCTCCTGAATACGGCGGCCAGGCTTCAAACCCTGGCCAATGAGCTCTCGCCCAAGGACTCGAAGATCATCACCACCCACAGCGTGTACTCCAGTTATTTGAAAGAGAACAAAGTGGTGAAGAGCGATCTGTTCGCCAAGAAGCTGCTTCAGTTTTTCAACGCGGGAACCGTGAGCTTCAAGGGAACGAAGGTCAACTGCTGTGAGATCATCTTCAATCCGAAGGAGCAGTTTCGGATGAACTACAACCCCGCCCTGTTGACGCTGTTGGAGTCCCTGCGTCAGCAGCTGTGGAAGGGGAGGGTTTTCACGGATGTAGTCGAATTGGTGCTCAAAGCCTGCCAAACCATGCCCGCCTTTGCCGTAGACATGGTGAAGGGGGGGGAACGACAAAAGATCACCAACGACAGCATCGCCGGGCTGGCGGTACAGGCCCGGCAGCACTACAAGAAAGAGGAGTACCCGGCAGCCGCGGCCGCGCTTTCCAGGATCACAGAGGAAGCGGACAGCGTTCCCGAGTTCGACAGGTTGATCGTTCGTTACCTCAGGGAGATCTCCCAACGTTTCCAGCTGCTGGCAGCGGAGTTCGAAAAGAGGCTGGAAAGTGAAATCCTGACAAAACTCGATGTAATCTTCGAACCCCGCTACAAAACGGTGTACGAAAAAGCCCGGGAGTACAT
>CAZKCQ010000115.1:0-8393 GCA_964551205.1 uncultured Spirochaetaceae bacterium | reverse complement strand
CCCGCAGGAGATCTGCAGCCCCTGGAGGCGGAGCAGGGCACCGGAGCGGCTGAGCAGGAACCGCTGCTGTCGGTCAGCGAGGAGCTGCAGAGTCCTCCCCCGGCATTCCAGCTGGACCTGAGAGGCATGCGCTTGGAAGAGGCTCTCAAGCAGGTGGAGCAGCAGATCGATCGAGCCCTTGTCAGCGGGATGGGGGAGTTCTCCATAGTGCATGGAATGGGGGAGGGGATCCTCCAGCGGGGTATCCACGAGTACCTGAAGCGTCATGCGAACGTGAAGGATTACTTCTTCTCCACCCCGGAGCAGGGCGGCTTCGGCAGAACCGTGGTGCGTCTCTGAGCGAGCCTCGCTGGGCGCGCCCCGCTAACGATGCTCGATCAGCGCGCCTGCGGCCTGCAGGCGGGACAGCACCTCCCCGATGGTTTGATCCGAGGTGGACGCCCCGGCGGTCAGGGCGATCACGGAGTACTGCAACATCCTCTCGACATCCAGTTCCTCCGCCCTGCTCAGATGGAAGGCCGGGCCGTTTCCGGCGGCCAGGGCGTGGAGCTTGCGGGTGTTGCTCGAGTTCCTGCCACCCAGGATCAGGGAAGCATCCGCCGATTTCGAGTACTTCTCGATCCAGCGCTGTCTCTTCAAGACGAAGGGGCAGAGGCTGTCCACCACGCTCATCTGCGGACATCTGCGCTCCAGGGCGGCGACGACCTTTCGATAAAAATCGGGGGTGATCGTGGTCTGGGCAAACACGGCTATCTTCCGCCCCTTGGCCACCCGGCGGACATCCCGGACCGAGGACAGGATCATTGCGCTCTCCCCGGCGTGCCCCAGATGGGCCCGGACCTCCGGATGATCGGGATCGCCCACGATGATGATTTCGTACCCAGCTTCCCGCTTTTCCCGTATCTGCCGGTGCACCCGTTTTACCCGTGGACAGGTGAAATCCCTGAGCTCTGCTCCTTGGCAGCGAAGCAGCTGTTCCTCCTGCGGAGAGATCCCGTGGGTGCGCAGGACCACCTGGTCTCCCGCTTTCGCATCCTGAGGGCTCTCCAGGTTCTCCAAACCCCGCGAGGACAGGTCGTCGGTCACCTCCAGGTTGTGCACCAGCTGGCCGTAGGAGGCTACCCGTCTCCCGCCCGGGGATTCGAGGGACAGCAACTGTTCCGTGCCGCGGATCGCCCTGCGCACGCCGGCGCAGAATCCGGCGTTTCGATCCACAATTACCCTTGTCATAGTGCCTGGTGAGCCAGTATTATAATTCTTTAGTTGATTCAGGTCTATGAACCCCCAAGTAGTGCTGAGTATTCTAACTAGTTGGGAAATCCTCTTTGTCGCCGGGGTGTGCATGATACTGATCCCGTTGGTTTCCTACCTGTCCACCCTGCGTCCGCGACACCGGAGGATGCAATTCATGCCACCGGCCGAACAGGCGCTCACCGAAACTCCGGAACAGTGAGCTGGTTGAATCCAAGGATCTGAGCAGCAGGCAGTGTGAAGAGCATCATCATCCGGGGAGCCCGGGAGCATAATCTAAAAAATATCGATTTGGAGCTGCCCCGGGATTCCCTCATCGTGGTTTCCGGTATCAGCGGATCGGGCAAATCATCCCTGGCATTCGACACCATCTTTGCAGAAGGACAGCGCCGCTACGTCGAATCCCTGTCCGCCTACGCACGGCAGTTCCTCGGCCGCCTGGACAAGCCCGATCTGGACTACATAGAGGGTCTGTCCCCGGCCATCGCGATCGAACAGAAGAGCACGGCCCGCAATCCCCGCTCCACCGTGGGAACGGTGACGGAGATCTACGACTATCTGCGGCTGCTCTACGCCCGGGTGGGCATCCCCCACTGCCCGCAATGCGGCAGGGAGATCAAAGAGCAATCGGTGGACCAGATCCTCGACGCCATTCTCGCGCTGCCCGATCAGACCCGCATCGTGCTCATGGCTCCGGTAGTTCGGGGCCGCAAGGGGGAGCACCACAAGATCATCGAAGACGCCCGGCGGGCCGGTTTCGTGCGGGTCCGGGTTGACGGCCAGATCCGCTCCCTGGATGAGACCATCACCCTGGACAAGAAGCGGAAGCATGAGCTGGAGATCGTAATCGATCGGCTGGTCATCAAACAGGGCGTTCGCAAGCGCCTGGCCGATTCGGTGGAGACCGCCCTGGAGGTCGCTTCCGGCCTGCTGGTAGTCTCCATAAAAAACCAGGAGGGCGAGAGGGAGGAGCTGTACTCCCAGGCCCTGGCCTGTCCGGTGTGCCGGATCAGCCTGCCCGAGCTGCAGCCCCGCCTTTTTTCCTTCAACAGCCCCTTCGGGGCCTGCCCCGAATGCTCCGGTCTGGGGGTCACCCTGGAGTTCGATCCCGATCTGGTGATCCCCGATCCCAGCCTATCGTTTCGGCAGGGGGGGATCGCCACGCACAACCCCAAGGCCAACGTGTATCGCAGTATCTTCGAATCCCTGGCCCGGCACTACGGTTTCACTCTGGATACCCCCCTGGGCGAGCTGCCTGAAAAGACAATGGAGATCCTGCTGCACGGAACCAGGGAACAGATCCGCTTCAAATACCAAAATCCCCAGCGGGAGGGTCTGTGGGAGTACACCGCCAACTTCCCGGGTGTGTTGAATGAGCTCAAGAGGCGTTTCCGGGAGACCTCCTCCGAAGGGGTCAGGGAGTGGCTGGAGGGCTTCATGAGCCAGCGGGAGTGCCCGAAATGCGGGGGAAAGCGCCTGCGCCCGGAGAGCCTGGCCGTGACCGTCGGGGGCAGGGACATTCACGATCTCACCTGTTTGAGCGTGAGCTCCGAGCAGCAGTTCTTCGAAAAACTGAAACTCCGGGCGAATCAACGGACCATCGCCGGTCAGATAATGAAGGAAATTTCCGCCCGGCTGAAGTTCATGGCCGACGTGGGTCTGGATTACCTGACCCTGGAGCGCCGGGCTTCCACGCTCTCCGGCGGGGAGGCGCAGCGGATCCGTCTGGCCACCCAGATCGGCTCTTCTTTGGTGGGGGTTCTGTACATCCTGGATGAGCCGACCATAGGGCTGCATCAGCGGGACAACCGCCGTCTGCTCGACACCTTGCTCCACCTGCGTGACCTGGGAAACACACTGATCGTGGTGGAGCACGACGAACAGACCCTCAGATCGGCGGATTTCATAGTGGATCTGGGGCCCGGCGCCGGGGTGCACGGCGGACGGGTCGTATTCGCCGGACCCTATGCGGAGATCCTGAATCATGAAGAGTCCCTAACCGGGAGGTTTTTATCCGGCGATCTGACAATCGAGATGCCCCGTACGCGCAGAACGGGCAACGGCAAGGTGCTCACTCTGATCGGCGCGGCGGAGCACAACCTGAAGGGCATCACCGTATCCTTTCCCCTGGGTAAGCTGACGGTCATCACCGGGGTCTCCGGCTCGGGCAAATCGAGCCTGCTCACCGATCTGCTCTACCCGGTGTTGGCCAACCTGATCAACAGAGCCCACCGGCCCACGGGCAACTACCGGGGGATCGAGGGGATCGAGGGGATCGACAAGGTCATCAACATCGACCAGAGCCCCATCGGCAGGACCCCGAGGTCCAATCCCGCCACCTACGTCGGGGTGTTTACCCCGATCCGGCAGCTGTTCGCCTCCCTGCCCGAATCCAAGTCCATGGGCTACAAGCCGGGGCGCTTCTCCTTCAACGTCAAGAGCGGGCGCTGTGAAAACTGCCAGGGCGCGGGAACCATCAAGATCGAGATGCACTTCCTCCCGGACGTGTACATCACCTGTGACGTGTGCAAAGGCAAACGCTTCAACAGGGAGACCCTGGAGATCATGTACAAGGGGAAGAACATCGACGACGTGCTCAACATGACCGTGGATGAGGCCTACACCTTCTTCAGGAGAATTCCGGTGATCGAACGCAAGCTCAAGATGCTGATCGAGGTCGGGCTGGGTTACATCCACCTGGGCCAGTCGGCCATCACCCTCTCGGGGGGCGAGGCTCAGCGGATCAAGCTGTCCCTTGAGCTGTCCCGGCGCAGCACGGGAGGCACCTTCTACATCCTGGATGAACCCACCACGGGCCTGCACTTCGCCGATGTTAAACAGCTGCTAGAGGTTCTTAATCGCCTGGTTGACAATGGGAACACAGTGGTGCTGATCGAGCACAATCTCGATGTAATCAAACAGGCCGATTATGTAATCGACCTCGGGCCCGAGGGGGGCGACCGGGGAGGGGAGATCATCGCTACCGGAACACCCGAGCAGGTGGCCGCCTGCAGCGCTTCTCACACGGGGCGTTATCTCAAGTCGGTGCTGGATGGACCGCTGACTGCCGGGCAGAAATAGAAATGACTTCAAAATGTCAACTTTTTTGTACATTTCTGCTCATCCTGCACCTGCTCGGTCCCGGCAGCACGCCGTCTCTCTACGCTCAGGAATCCTCCGGACAGGAGAATACCCCGCCGGAAACCAGCGAAGCAGCCGAAGACCTCATCCAAAAGACGCTGGCCAACGACATCCATACGGCCAGCTACTACGAACTTGTGCCCTGGTGTCGGGACCTGGGTCTGGACGATACGGGTACACGCCAGGCTCTGCAACAGCGGCTGTACGCCTATTATCGGATCTCTCCTCCCCCCGCCGAAGCGGCGCCGGAGGGCAAAACCAGGCTGCTGGAGATCAAGTCGGCCAAGGAAACCCAATACTTCACGATCGAGCAGGTGGACGAGGACTACGTGCTGCTCCTGGGGGATGTCCTGGTGGAGATCAAGGAGGAGGAGGCGACCCATCGCATCCGGGCGCATCGGATCCTTCTAAACGAGACGGAGAACATCCTCAGCGCCGAAGGAGGGATCGAATACACCCTGATCAAGGGCACGGAGGAGGAAGTCTTTCGGGGCGAGCAGCTCACCTTCAACGTGAACAATTGGGAGGGTGTTTTCTTCGGTGGGGGGATGGAGGCGGACCGCAACGTAGGCGGTGAGACCATCCGGTTTCGCTTCCTCGGCGAGTCGATCTCCCGCCTGGAGGGCAACACCGTGGTCATAGACCGCGGACAAATCACCTCCTGCGATATCGAGGGAGATCCTCACTACCATATACAGGCCCGGAAGATCTGGGTTCTGGCACCGAACGAATGGGCGATCCTCAATGCCGTACTGTACGTGGGCCGCGTTCCCCTGCTGTACCTGCCCTTCTTCTTTCACCCCGGTGATGAGTTTTTCTTCCATCCTGCGATCGGCTTCCGGGACCCGGAGGGGCAGTTCCTCCAGACCACCACATACCTGATCGGTCAGAAGAAGCGCAGCTCCAGCGCCCTGTCCTTCCTGGCGGCCACGGAGCAGAGCACCACCCAGTACGAGCTGGAACGAAAGGGGCTGTTCCTCCGCCCCATCCCGGACAAACCCACGGTAGTCGACGAGGACCGTTTCCTGAAAGTGATGCTCGACCTGTACTCCCGCTTGGGCGTTTTTGCCGGTGTTGAGGGGAGCTTCCCCAAGGCGGACTTCAAAGGTGGTGTGGCCCGCAGCATAATGAGGTACGATCTGGCGCCCATGGAGTATCGCTACGGCATGGAGAGCAGTTGGAACATCGGCGGCGATCCGCACAGTTTTTCCGGAAGCTTCGAATACTTCTCCGATCCCTACTTCCCCAGGGATTTCTATAATCGGGCGGAAGACACGGGATTGACCCGTCTCCTGGGGATCGAACCGATCGAGGATACCGCAACGGAGGCGGAAAAGCAGACTCTGACCTGGGAACTGACGGGGAAGATGGATTTCTCTGATAAATTCGACACACCCCTGGTAAAAAACCTGTCCTTTCCCTACATTACGGCCAATCTTCTATGGGAGAATGTGGGGACGGGATACAACCCGACGACCCTGAAACTGCCCAGCGCCTCCTTCCAGATGCTCGGCAATCTGCTGAGTGTAACTCGCCCCGCGGCCAAGGGGAGCGCAAAAGCTCCGGAGAAGGCGATCCCCATACCTGCCGATCTGCGGCCGCCCCGGCAGCCCCCCCAGGAGCAGAGCCGGGAGCGACCGGCGGAGGTTCAGGCACCGCCGCCGGCTCCAGCACCGTTGCCGTCCCTGCGCCCTCCCGAGCCGAAGAGAAGCGTGCCCGTGTCCCTGCAGAAAATCCCCCTGCAGTTCGATCTGTCCTACCAGCTCCGACCCAAAGCCACCATGGAGCAGAATTTCGACGAGGTCACTTCCGCCCCCTACTACTCGGAACTGGACACTCAAGGTACTTTCAGCCTGGACCACAAGCTGAGGATCCTGGAGAATGTTTTCCTGTGGAGCGGGAATGTTTCTTTGGAGGGGGACTATCGCCACTACAACCGTCAATCCTATCCCATTGGCGCGAATTGGGACAAACTTGTCCTGAATGAACAGCAGAACACCCGCTTCAACCTCAAATTCAGTAACGGTCTGGACTACTTTCCCCTTGCCGACAATCCGATCTTCGGAAAAACCAGTCTGAGCTACGATGTCGGGTCGACGTTCTACAGATATATCCGTTACGACGCAATCACCCTGGGCGGGGACTATTCCGGGGAGTTTATCCAATGGGATGATGACTGGTTCACCGTACACAGCGCTCAGTCCGCCCTGCGCTGGAAGATGCTCGGCAAGGACAATACCCTCTCCCTCTCCGCCCAGCTGCCCCCGCGGCCGGGCAGTTTCACCGGGAGCCTGGATTTCAGGATCTGGCTGCTCACCACGACGGTGAATTCGGTGTTCCGGGACAGCGACGGTGCGGTGGGAGAGTGGGGGGACTTCGGGGACTGGAGCTTCCAGCCCGTGGTGCTCCGGGAAACTCTGCAGCTGAGCGACGATGTCAACTTCAGCGAAGAGCTGCGTTTCGACGTAAACCAGGCCGCGGGCAGTGGTTTGCTCGCCAAGAGCGTGACCTCCGTGAACCTGTGGAATCTCTCCGGCAGCTTCAACATGGACTATGCGAAACCGCAGGAGTTCAACTTCGGTACCAACAGCTGGCAGGATGCTCCGGGGGAGGCCCTGCTGCGTCCCTCCTACATCACCCTGAGCTACAATCCGGTGGGTGAGGAGCATCTGTACTGGAAAAACAGAATCCGGATCGGCGCGTCCCTCAATACTTCCTGGTCCATGAACATCCTGCAGTTTACCGACAACAGCCTCGATTTTTCTCTGACCTTCGATTTCTGGCTGTACAGGGTCTTCAAGCTCTCCCTGACAACCTCCTCGTATAACAACCGAACCTTTCTGTATTTCCCGAAACTGGCTGACAAACTGGGACAGGCGCCTGTGAACCTGATTCCGGACCTTCTCAACTCCTTCAACTTCTTCGACCGCAGCGCCAGGGAGCAGTCCGCCTTCAACCTGCGCAGTATCAAGGTGGAAGCGGTTCACTACCTACACGATTGGAATCTGAGCCTCAGCTACGAGGGAAAACCCTACCTGGTGGAGACCGATCCCGGACCTCCGGCGGAAAACGAATACCAGTGGAAAAGCAGTTTCTCCATCATCCTCCAGTGGCAACCCATTCCGGAGCTTCGCTCCAACATAAAACGGGAATGGAACGACGACGATGATATCTACGAGTCCTCCCTGCGGGGTTGACGGCCGAGGGACCGGGGAGGTACATTCAAGCGTATAGGAATACTATGGGTAAACACCTGGCGGTGGTCCTTAAGAACCCGGAGAGGATCCAGGAACTGTTCGGGGCCAACGACGGTAACTTGTCCGTTTTCGAGGAACTCTTAGGCGTCCGCGTATACTTCCAAGGAAACCAGATCTATCTCGACTCCTGCGAAGAGGCCAAGCGAACGCTGTTCGAGCGGGTACTCAGCGAGCTGGAGGATCACATCGCCCTGGGGCAGTTGCCGGGGCCGGATCTGATCCGGGCCGTTTACGGAACACTTACGCCTGAAAAGGATCAGAACTCGCAGCTGTTGAAGGAAACCTGTGTGGTCATCCCCGGCGGACTGAAGAAGGTATTTCCCCGCAGCTACAAACAGGCGCTGTATTTGAAAGCGATCGAAACCAGGGATCTGGTCTTCTCCATCGGACCGGCGGGAACCGGAAAAACCTATCTGGCGGTAGCTCAGGCACTGAAGAGCGTGCTGTCCCGAAACCGCAGGAAACTCATTCTCACCCGCCCCGTGGTGGAAGCCGGGGAGAACCTGGGATTCCTGCCCGGAGACCTGGAGCAGAAGATCAGCCCCTATCTGCGGCCCCTCTACGACGCCATGGAGGCCTTTATCCCTCCGGAAGCGCTGCGCCGCCTGGAGGAGAACCGCATCATCGAGATCGCCCCTCTGGCCTACATGCGGGGACGCACCCTTTCGGAGTGCTTCGTCATCCTGGACGAGGCGCAGAATACCACCAAGGAGCAGATGAAGATGTTCCTCACCCGCCTGGGGG
>CAZKCQ010000114.1:0-8404 GCA_964551205.1 uncultured Spirochaetaceae bacterium | reverse complement strand
TCCTCCTCCGCTCCTTCTCGTCCTTCACCCCCTGGGGTTGATACTTGTCACAGCGATCTCCGTAAAACAACGCCCGCTTCTCCCCCTCTATGACGACCTTGTGGACGTCACAGTGATTCTCGCATCCCTGACAGGTGAACCGGCTCATCTTGTAGGGGATCTTGCTGACCTGGAAGCCCTTGAAGCTCGTCTTGTTGCCGTTTTTCCGGACCTCGTCCCGGGCCAGCATGGCCGCACCGATTGCGCCGGTCACGTCGTAATGGGGAGGCACCGTAATCTTCTTGCCCAACACCGCTTCGAAGGCGGCGACCACGGCGGGATTGTTGGTCACCCCGCCCTGAAATAGGATGTGATCACCGATCCGCTTGGCCCCCACCACCTTCTGGATGTAGTTCTGCACGATGGAATAGGCCAGCCCTCCGATCAGATCGTCCTTGTCGGCGCCCTTCTGCTGGTGTGAGTTCAGGTCGCTCTCCATGAACACGGTGCAGCGGTCCCCGAGACGGGAGGGCTTCTTGGCCCCCAGAGCGAGCTCCCCGAACTCATCCACGATGTTGATGCCAAGCTTTTCCGCCTGCTCTTCCAAAAAACTGCCGGTCCCGGCGGCGCAGACCTTGTTCATCTCGAAATCCACGACCACACCGTTGTCGATGCTGATGAACTTCGAATCCTGTCCGCCGATCTCGAACACAGTGTCCACTTCCGGATGGTAGTGGATGGCCGCCGTGGCTTGGGCGGTGATTTCGTTTTTGATCGTGTCGGCGCCGACGAAGTGGCCGGTCAGATAACGGCCCGAACCGGTGGTTCCGGCCGCCCGGACCACTACTTCCTCCCCCACCTCATCGTAGATCTCCGACAGTCCCCGCCGAATCGCCTCCAGGGGCTTTGAGGCCGTAGGAAGGTAGCGCCGGGCCACCACGTTGACCTGATCGTCGATCAAAACCACGTTGGTACTGAGAGAGCCCACATCCAACCCTAGATACACGTCGAGTTTTTCCCCGGGCGGAGGATCGAACACAACCTCCTTGTGTCCCTTGGCCGTGGATCGTTCGAGCTGGGGCCAGTGCGGCAGATCCGCCGTCGGATCCTTGATGTATTTCTCCAGCGCTTCGAGTCCTTTGAAGCCCAGATCCCCCTCCGGAGGGCTGTCCAGAATGTGGAATACCGCCCCGATGGCGCCCATGGAGGCATGGTACTTCGGGATAATCAGCTCGCGGTCCTGGAGTTTAAGCACCTCCCGGAAGGCACGGGCTACGCCGGCGTTCGCCGCAACACCGCCCTGGAACACCAGCGGGGTTTCCAGATCTCGGCCTCTGGCCAGATTGCTCCTGACGTTCCGGGCTACGGCGAAGCACAGACCGGCCACGATATCATGGACAGGGGTGGCGATCTGCTGCAGATGAATCATGTCGCTCTTGGCGAACACGCTGCAACGGCCGGCGATATGGGGCGGGTCCTCGCTCTTGAGGGCCAGCTCGCCGAACTCTTTCTCTATGGAAACCCCGATGCGTTTAGCCTGCTGATCCAGGAAACTGCCCGTCCCGGCGGCGCATACGGTGTTCATGGCAAAATCCGCCAGCTGGGATTTTTTTCCTTCCTCATCCGGATTCATGACGATCAGCTTGGAGTCCTCCCCGCCCATCTCGATGACGGTCCTGGCCTCCGGGTGAAACACTGCCACGGAGCTGGACTGAGCCACGATCTCATTGACAAAGTAGCCTCCTATCAACTCGGCAGCCAGCTTGCCCCCCGTACCGGTGATGGCTACAGTATCGAAAGCCTCGACGGGATTTCGCTTCAGCACGTCTGTAAGGACCTGGTGCAGTGCATGAAACGGACGCCCATGACACAAGGTGTAGTGATTCTCTACTACATTTCTCTCAGGCCCGATAAGCACCGTGTTGACGGATATCGAGCCGATATCCAATCCGAGAGAGTATCGTTGCATTAGTTCATGCCTCCCCTGGTGAATGTGACTATTTTTTTGGATACAACATCGGGCGAGTCAAGATACAAAAAATGCCCGCTTTCTTCTATTATCTCCAGCTGCTCTCTTGCAAGCAGCACACGAAATCTCTCACGATCCTCGGGACTGATCAGTTTATCCTCTGAACCGACCAGGATCAAGACCGGTTGCTCGATCCGCGGCAGGACTTCATCCATCGAGCGCTGTCCAACGATCGTCCGGGTGATCTCCACGATAGCCCTGCGTCCCCCCGGGGTGGCAAGAGGCTGCCAGTACGAATCGACAAGCTCCGGGGTGATCGATTCGTCGTTAAGGATCAATCGCCGCAGCCGCCTCTCCACACCCCTCCTGGTAATCAAAGAGGAGGCCGGCGGCAGAAAAGCGTCCCAGCGTCTGATATTGGCCATCCTTCCGGCTTGATCGTGCAAGCCGAATGGACTCAAGAATATCAATCCCTGAACCTGCTCCGGATGCTCTGCGGCGTAACATGATGCAATGTTCGCACCCATGGATGTTCCCATGAGGTAATACCGATCAAGACCGGCAGCTTGAGTGAAACGGGCCAGAAAATCGAGGTAGTAATCCATCGTACAGCTGCAATCCGGCACCTCGGATGCTCCGAAGGCCGGAAGATCGGGCATCACCACCCGAAGATCCCGGGACAAGAGATCGATCAGATCCAAGAAAGAGACGGTCGAGCCCAGGTAGCCGTGCACGATCAGAAGATCGCGGTCGGAATCAGCACGATCGACGTCGAGGTAATGCACTCGCGTGTTTCCTATAGTGCACCACTTCGACGGGGGGGGTGCTGTTGTCCACCCTTGTTCCACCATTACCGTGTTCCCGGCGCATGTCGACAGGAAAAGGAGAATCCCGGCCAGCGATGCCCATTTTGCGTAACCCTGTATTCGGCTGATGGACTGATGATGCAACACGATTTAACGTCCCAGCAAGACCCGCGAATAAAAACCCCAGTCATGGATCGATAAAATTATCTAGCTGTGATAGTGCAAAACCACGCAGACAGTTTAACAGATCTCATTTATTATTGCAATAATAATATATACACGTCGCACTATACTCTGCCCCACCTTACCGGGACACGCTCCTCTTGGATTTCGTTTTGAAACCCCTGAGCCCGGCAAGACGATCCCGGTACAGCGTCATGAGGACCCGTTCGGGGGTCAGGGGGGCGACCACGGGGAGATCGCTCTCCGGGCTGAAGGCCTGGATCGCCGCCAGCAGGGCATAGTACACGCCGATGCCGTACATCAGCGGTGGCTCGCCGATCGCCTTGGAGTGGAACAGGCCCAGCGGATTCTCCGTGCCCTCGAGGAAATGGATTTCCAGCTCTCCGGGGGTTTGGTGGATATCGGGGACCTTGTAGGTGCTCAAGGTGCCGGTAAGCAGCCTCCCCTCTTCAGAGTACAGCACCTCCTCCAGGGTCAGCCAGCCGATGCCCTGAACGATGCCCCCTTCAGCCTGGCCCAGGTCGACCTGGGGAACCAGGCTCGGCCCGAGATCGTGGACCGCTTTGACCGCATCGACCTGGTAGGTTCCCCGCAGGCAGTCCACCGTCACCTCGCAGAGGGCCGTTCCGTAGGCGTGATAGGAGAAGGGTTCCCCCTTTTCCTTGGCTTTGTCGAAATGGATTCCGGGGGTTGCGTAGTGCGCCTGGGCGGACAGGTTCACCCGCCGTGTGTACACCCGCGGAATGAGGCGGTCCCAGTTCAGATTAGTCTTCTCACCGCGGTAGTAGACCTGCTCCTCCCGGATCTCCACCCCGGCGGGATCCTTCTGTTCCAGTTCTTCGGCCGCCACCCCCTTGATCCGCTCCAGGATCGCCCGGCAGGCGATATCGGTTGCCTTTCCGTTCAGATCCGCACCGGTGGAAGCGGCTGTGGGGGAGGTGTTCGCCACCCGCACGGTGCTGGTGCTCTCCACCCTGACTCTGCCCCTGTCTATGGAGAACATCCGGGCCGCAACTTCGAGGATCTTGTACTTGACCCCCTGGCCCATCTCCACCGCTCCGGTAGAGACGCTGACGCTGCCGTCGGTGTACACGTGGACCAGGGCTCCCCCCTGGTTCAGCACCGTGTTGGTGAAGGATATGCCGAAGCAGACCGGCATGAAGGCCAATCCTTTTTTCTGCAAGCTGTGTGAGCTGTTGAACGCCTCAACCCTCTGCCGGGATTCCTCGTAGTCGTAACGGGATTTTGCCTCCTGCCAGCAGATCGGGGCGCTGCAGCGGCGGGCGGCCATCCCGTAGGGGAAGGTATCCCCCTCCTTGAGCAGGTTCTTCTCCTGCAGTTCCGCCGGGCTTACACCCAGGACGGCGGCTGCCTTGAACAGGGCAGCCTCCATCACGAACATACCCTGGGGGCCGCCGAAACCACGGAAGGCGGTGTTGGGCAACAGGTTGGTCCGGCAGCAGTAGGCCGTGGCCTTGACGTTGGGAATGAAGTAGCTGCCCGTGCAGTGGAACAGGGTCCGCTCCAGAATCGCCGGGGACAGATCCGCCGCCGCCCCGGCGTTCTGATAGAACTCGACCTGGTAGGCCAGGACCTGGCCGCTTGCGCTCACTCCGATGCGATAATCCGAGGCATAGGGGTGGCGTTTGCCGGTATAGACCATGTCTTCCTGTCGGTGCAGGACCAGCTTTACAGGCGCACGACAGCGCACGGCCCCCAGGGCGGCCAAGGCGGCCCAGGCCGTGGCCTGATCCTCCTTACCGCCGAAGGCGCCGCCCAGGCGGGTTACCTCCACCTCCACCCGGTGCATGGCCAGACCCAAGACACGGGCGATCACTCTCTGGACCCCGGTCGGACTCTGGGTCGAAGAAATAACCCTGACGCTTCCCCTCTCTCCCGGCAGGGCGAGGGAACCCTGCGTCTCCAGGTACAGATGCTCCTGGCCTCCGGATTCCACCTGCCCCTCGACAACCACATCGCATTGCTGCCAGGCCGCTTCAACATCGCCGAGGCAGAAGGTGCGGGGGGCGACGATCAGCTCCCCCCGTTCCTGGGCCTTCCGGGGATCGAGAATGGCCGGCAGCTCTTCGATCTCCAGCTCTATGAGCGTAAGGGCGGCCCGGGCCGCCTCCTCCGACTCGGCCAGAACCAGGGCTACGGGCTGGCCCGCAAAATCGACGGTGTCCTCGGCCAGCAGCGGTTCGTCGGCAACCAGGGTTCCTATCTGATTGCTCCCCGGAATATCGGCGGCCCGCAGCACGGCCCGCACACCTCCAGACTGTTTCGCCTTTTCGGTGTCCAGCCTCTCGATCCTGCCGTGAGCGATCGGCGAGGGAAGCACCACGGCGCGAAGCATGCCTTGCGGTTCGGGTAGATCATCGACGAAGCGGGCCTGACCGCGGGAGTGAAGATCCAAATCACCGTGTTTCATACCCACACCTCGGCATGCATCCGTTCGGGCACAAGTTTCTGAAAGTGAGCCAGGAGCAGCTGCCGGAGGAGCAGTCGCTTGTACTGCTCGCCTCCCCGCACATCGCTGATGGGTGCGATCTCCTCCTGGGCCAGATCCAGCGCCTGTTCGATCTGCTCATCGCCGAGCTCCTGCCCCTCCAAACAGGCGGAGGCGCGGGAGAGTAACAGGGGGATGGGAGCAACCCCGCCGGCGGCCAGACGCGCCTTTACAACCCGATCGCCGCGAAGGGTGATCCAGGCGGCGGAGTTGACGCTGGCAATGTCGAGGTGCCTGCGTCTGGACACCTTCTCGAAGCTGAAGCGCCCCTGTTCTCGAGGCAAAACGATCCACTGAAGCCGTTCTCCCGGCTTCAGGTCCAGCCGCTTGTATCCCTGGAAGAAGCGCTCCAGCGCAACCTCGCGGACGGCTTTTCCGTTGTTCAGCCCCAGAACCGCGCCCAGAGCCAGGAGCATCACCGTAAAATCACCGATCGGCGAGGCATTGACGATGTTGCCTCCCAGGGTCGCCCTGTTGCGGATCGGGGCGGAGGCGATCAGCGGAAGCGCTTCGATGAGCTCCGGCAGCCGTTCCCTAAGCTCTGAGATCTCTTTCACCTGCTCCATCGAGATGCCGGCGCCCAGGAGCAATCGCTCCTTCTCCACCCGCACCTCACCCATTTCCGTCGCGCTGGAAAGAAAGCTCAGCTCTTCTTCGAGCAGCTGCTCCGGTTTCTGCACAAATAGATCCGTTCCTCCGGCTACCACGGCAGCGCTCGCAGATCGACTGCGCTTGCGCCCAGGCGCCTGTAGCGATCCGAGGCGCTCGGGAATCGTCAGGAAGTACTCCGGTACGACGCCGCGGTCTATCAGGGCCCTCAGGTTTTCGGGGTTCGCCGCACCCGCCCCACCCTGCAAACGGGAATCCTGCCCGTCCTCCAGCTGTTCCAGGAGATCGGCGATGGCTCTCTTGATCGAGGCATACCCCGTACAGCGGCAGATGTTCCCCGCCACCGCATCCACCGCGCCTTCACAGCTCCATGGCCGGGGGCCGAGCAGATAGCCGGTAAGGGAGACCACGAATCCGGGAGTGCAGAAACCGCATTGAATGGCCCCGTGCTCGACCAGTTGGCTCTGAACCGGGGTCAGGGCAACCGCTTCCGCCGCATTTTCCTCCCGGCGCACGGGATTGATCCCCTCGATGCTCACCAGATGTTTGCCCTCAATATCCCCGAGGGGAAGAAGGCAGGAGTTCACCGCCCTGTAGCGGACCGTCGGCTCCCCGTCCCCGGTCAGTTCGCCCAGTAAAACTGTACAGGCGCCGCAGTCACCTTCACGGCAACCCTCCTTGGTGCCCGTCAGCCGCCGATCTGTCCGCAGGAAATCCAAAACCACGGTTCCAGGATGCAAATCGCTTTCAATCGATTCGTCGTTCAGGATAAAACGTATAGGTCGACTCATTTAAATGCTCCCAATGCTCCCAATCAAAAGTGCTCCCGGTGATTTACACCCTGTGATCGGCTCCTACTGGAAGTATACCTATCCGCTCCGGGATCGAGCAAGCTGAAGAACCGCGTCCCAGACCGGATCGGCGGGCGGATCGGCGATGATGCGGAGGGGGGTTTTGCGCACCGGGTGTTCGAAACTCACCTCCCGGGCGTGGAGATGGATTCCCCCCTGCGGATTAGAGCGGGGAAAACCGTACTTGAGATCCCCCTTGACCGGACAACCGATCGCGGCCAGCTGGGCCCGGATCTGATGATGGCGGCCGGTATGAAGTTCGATTTCCAGCAGGTGGTAGCGCTCCACGCTGAGGATCCAACGGTAGCTCAGGCTGGCCTCCTTGGCTCCGGCTGACGGTGCGCTCTGGAGGTAGGATTTGTTCCGGGTCGTGTTGCGGGTCAGATAGTGAGTCAGGGTGCCGGAGCGTTTCGGTGGTGCGTTTTTTACAATTCCCCAGTAAATCTTCCGCACCCGGTCTTCCCGGAACAGGGCGTTCAGCCGCTGGAGCGCCTTGCTGGTGCGGGCAAACAGGACCACGCCGCTGGTAGGCCGATCCAGGCGGTGTACGACCCCGAGGAACACGTTCCCCTGCTTGCCGTACTTCTCTGCGATGTACTGCTTAACCGCGTCAGCCAGACAGGAATCCCCGCTGAAATCACCCTGAACCAGGTCTCCGACCCTCTTGTTCACGGCAACTATGTGATTGTCCTCGTATAGCAGCTGAAGATCCATGGAGCAGGTTTCCCGTTACGGGGAATTATCCTGCAATTCAAGCCGTTCGCCAACCGGCTGTCCTCTACCGGCACTCTTTGACAAGATGAGAAGAATCAAGCAAGGTAACATGATTACGAGTCCAGCCGCCAGTCGTTTCGGTTGTGATTTGCGGCTGGCCGAGGACATCGCAAACTACAATATATAATTACAATCGAGGATTGAGATATGAAAAGCTACCGAAAAGAGTTGTGGTTCAGCACATCAAGGCGGCGGGAACTGATCAATATCACCTCCCAGGTCCAGCAGGTCCTCAAGGACAGCGGCGTGCGGGAGGGGCTGCTGCTCTGCAACGCCATGCACATCACGGCCAGCGTGTTCATCAACGACGATGAATCCGGGCTTCACCAGGATTTCGAGCAGTGGCTGGAAGGCCTGGCACCGGAGAAGCCCTACTCCCGCTACCGCCACAACGGCTTCGAAGACAACGCCGACGCTCACCTCAAGCGAAGTATCATGGGACGGGAGGTGGTCGTGGCGATCAGCGGGGGAAAGCTGGATTTCGGCCCCTGGGAGCAGATCTTCTACGGCGAGTTCGACGGAAAGCGCAGGAAGCGGGTCTTGATAAAGATCATCGGCGAGTAGGTTTCAGAGGTGTCCTGGCCGCCGACGGCCTGGTCGACGACGGAGTGAACACGTTGGCCAGGACCGTCCTCACCGCCTCCAAACCCTCGGGCTTCTTCTCCTCCGCGTGCACGAACACCGGAAGGAAGCGCTCCCGAACGGAGATCCGGGCGGGCGGGGA
>CAZKCQ010000113.1:0-8490 GCA_964551205.1 uncultured Spirochaetaceae bacterium | reverse complement strand
TGGCCACCCGATCCAGGGTGGTGGCGGGGATCCCCAGGACCTTGCCCACGTCCCGAACCGCCGAACGCAGCCGGTAGCGGATGAAGTTGGCCACCATGGCCGCCCGCTCCCGGCCGTAGGTATCGTACACATGCTGGATCACCTCCTCCCGCCTGCGGTGCTCGATGTCCAGGTCTATATCCGGCGGTTCGTTCCGCTCCCGGGAGATGAAGCGCTCGAACAGCAGCTCCATGCGCACCGGATCCACCGCCGTCACCCCCAGGCAGTAGCAGACCGCCGAGTTGGCCGCAGAGCCCCGCCCCTGGCAGAGGATGCCCCGGCTGCGACAAAATTTGACGATCTGATGCATGGTGAGGAAGTAGCCGCAGTAGTCCAGCTCCTGGATCAGGGCCAGCTCTTTTTCCAGCTGCTGACGGACCTTGGAGGGGATGATCTGCCCGTAGCGCCGCCTTGCTCCTTCAATAGTTAGATTCCGCAGCCAGTCGGCCGATGTCTGACCGTCGGGAAGATCCTCCGCCGGGTAGCGGTACCGGATCTGGTCCAGAGAGAAGCTGCAGCGCCGGACGATCTCCAGGCTTCTCTGAAGGATTCCCGGATCCTTTTCGAGCAGATCCCGGTACAGCACCTGGACCTCCGCCGCGCTCTTCAGGGCGTGCTGGTCATTCGACTTGAGGCCCCTTCCCGCCTGATCCAGGGTGCAGTTGTGGCGGATGCAGGTCAGCACGTCCTGAAGCTTCTTCCGGGAAGCGTCGTGGTACAGGACCTCGGTTGCAGCCACCAGGGGCAGTTTGAGCTGCAACGCGTTGTGGAGGATCTTCGCCTCCTCCCTCCCCTCCTCCGCCCTGCGGTGCCGGGGGAGCATCAGGTAGAGGCGATCGGCGAAGGCGTCGACCAGGTCGGTAACGAACCCTCCGAATCCCTGCCGGGAGTCCGGGATCTCCCTACCCTGCCAAAGGGCAATCAGACCGGAGGCCCGGGCGCAGATCTCCTCCCAGTTGACGGCACTGCTTCCCTTTGGACTGCGCAGCCGGCCCGCGCTGATAAGCCGGCAGAGATTGGCATAGCCGATGCGGTTCTGGGCCAGGAGCAGGATCGTACCGGTTCTGGTGGTGCGGTCAGTGGTGTGTCCCGTGGTACCGGCTGCGGCATGGCTCACAGTGATCTGGGAGCCGAGGATCAGCTTCACTCCCCTCTTCTTGGCCTCCAGATGGGCTCGGACCGCTCCGTAAAGACCGTCCCGGTCGGTCAGGGCAAGGGCGGGAAGTTTCAGAGCTTCCGCGGTTGCAACCAGCTCTTCCGGACTGCTGGCACCTTCCAAAAACGAGTAGTGGCTCTTGCACCACAGGGGTACATAACCGGTCACTCCACGACTCCGATCTGGTGCCATTGACCACCAGGCTCGTCCGAACACAGCCAGAGGATCTCCCCGATCCTGGTTTCCGCGTAGCTATATTTCCTGGGCTGCTCCCCGCGCCACCAGCGTCCGGAGATCGGATAGGGGCCCCAGCGCCTTGTGTATTGCTGCCTTGGGGGCAGGCGGGGATCGGAGAAGATCCGCCGCACCGCCTGGCGCCCCCGCCCTGCCCCGAGATCCTGCTGGCCCTCCCAGGGCATCCTGCCCAGATCCTCCCAGCTGTAGCTTCGCTCCGGCATATGTTCATCCTCCAACTTGGCCCGCTGAACGCAGCTGTTGCCCCAAATACCCCGCAAACGGGCGAAGACCCTGTCCGCTTCCCGCCGGCTCTGCCTCCAAGCCCCAGCAAAAAGCTCCGGCTGGATGTTCCCCTCTGCAATCGTTACTGCGGACATACGGATGGCCGCGGCGGCAGCTGGCAGGCGAAGATTCTCCAACCGCAGGGCGATGAGGTCGGCCAGCAGATCGGTGTCCACGGAGGGCGAGGAAGGCAGGATCGGCTCGAGAAGGAGCGTATCCTCCGTAGCCCTGTCCAGAACAAAGCAGATTCTCAGCTCCCGTATCAGCCGGTGGATCTTGCGCAGCTGCCCGGTCACATCCTCCAGGGACCGCCGCATGTAGTCCAACAGGCGATCGCCGGCCGGCTCGGCATAGGGGAGCTTGATCGTCCACTGCGGATCGGCCTGCCCCTCCGTAGGCTGCAGAGGGATGTCCAGCTCCCCGGCGGCGAAACGATGCAGCCTCCTGACCTCCGGGCCAAAGCGCTTGCCCACCGCTCCCGGTGGCAGATCCAGAAAGGCGCCCACGGTGCGAACGCCGAGCATCTCCAGCCGTTCCGCTACCTCTGCCGGCAGTTTCAGAACGGAGATCCCCACCTGCAGGGCGCAGGCCCGTTCAGAGCGGGGATGGGGGAAGATCACCTGATCCTTGATCGACTTGGCCGCAGCATAACAGCCGAAGCGCGTGTACCCCGCGGCAACAGAGGCAGTAAAGCCGGCTTTTTCCAGGGAACGGCGGAGCGCTGCGCACCACACCCCCAGGTCCGGATACAGGGAAGACAGCCCGCCGGCCTCCAGCCAGTAGATACCGGGCTCCGTGCGATCTACCTCTATCTGGGGGCTGTATCTTCTCAGCTCGCGAGCAAGGAAATCCGCCCCCTCCGCAACCGTTTGCTCAGGAATAGCATCGGCCCGAAGCTCATGGTTGAGACTCAAAGCCCCGGCATAGCGCAGGCCCGGCTGGATCCCGTACTGTCCGGCTCGATTATTGACCGTGAGTATGGTCCCATAGGGGCTGTCCTTGGAAACCACGGCAACGGGAAGCTCCCGCCACTTGGGATGCTTCTTGTACAGCAGTTGGAGGGGCAAATCCCCTACATTAACACAGGCCAGGCGGGCCATCGATATACTCCACATGCCTCCATACGGGGGCTCTTCTCTTGTCCTTTACGACCTGCAGATCGAGGCGAAAGCGACCCGCGGCGCTCCTGCTGCGGGAAACGCGGGCGAACAGGGAGATCATCGAGCCGAGGGACGGGGCGGCTTCCGCTTTGACGGTCAGAAAACAGACCGTGCAGCCGTGGTGCTGAGCCGAATGAGCCAGACGGGCCTGAAGCGGCACGGGCAGCCGGGCATTTCTGTACAGGTCGATCACGAGGAGCCCGAACGCCCCGGTGCGCAGCAGCCAATCCGCCGCTCGAACCGCCGAGCGGATATCCGGCGCCCAGACAACCGGAAGGATGGACAGATCGATCCCATTGGCGGCCAGATCGGGGGGAAAGAAGGAATCCCGGGTGAGTGAGATCCAGACAACGGGAGTAGAGTGCTTTTGAGCCTCCAACAGCAATGTACAGCTGAGGCTGAGGCAGGCTGAGGGTCCGCTGGAGCTCAGCTCAACCAGCCGCCCCCGCAGAGTTTTTAGGCTGAATTCGGAGCCGTCCTGCTTCTCTACCGCCTTCTCTACCGGGGCGCAACGATCCGGCTGCAGATCCACGGCACGGAGAAGCTGCGGGAAGATGGGGGATTCGCTTATCTCCCCCTGCCTGGATTCCTTGGTAGCGGTTGATTTGGTAGCGGGTAATGTTGATGCGGCCATAAAGTACTTAACATATTTATAGTACTTTATGACTATCCTGTCAAGTGGTATACTGGTTCTGGAGCGGGTTATGAGAGATCCTATCTATCTCGACCATAATGCCACCACACCGGTTCATTCCGAGGTCGTGGAGGCGATGGCGCCCTGGTTAAAAGAGCACTTTGGAAATCCTTCCAGCACGCATGTGTACGGCCGGCGGGCTCACCAGGCTGTGGAGCGGGCCAGAGAACAGGTTGCCGCGCTTCTGGGCTGCAATCCCGAAGAGATCTACTTCACCTCCGGCGGGACCGAGGCGAATAACCTCGCCATCCTCGGTGTGGCTGAGGCGGTGGGGGATCGGCGGAGACACGTTGTGACCTCGGTTGTCGAGCACCCGGCAACCACAAGACCCTGCGACAGGCTGCAACAACAGGGATGGGAGATAACACGTCTTCCGGTGGACGATGATTGCATGGTCAAAGTCGATGATGTCCGTCCGTTTGTTCGTGGAGACACTGCCCTGGTTACCGTGATGCTGGCGAACAATGAGACAGGCACCATCATGCCGATCCGCCGGTTGGCGGAGAGCGGGCATTCCAAGGGAGCGCTGGTGCACACGGATGCCGCTCAGGCGGTAGGTAAGATATCGGTAGGCGTGGATGATCTGGGAGTTGATCTGCTTTCGGTGGCTGGGCACAAGCTGTACGCACCCAAGGGAGTGGGGGCGCTGTACGTACGGGCGGGTACCCCCATTCGGCCGGTGTTGCTGGGTGCCGGGCACGAGCGGGGTCTGCGGCCCGGCACTGAAAACGTCCCGTACCTTGCAGGCCTGGGCAAAGCCTGCGAGATCGCAGCCCGGGATTTGGAGACAGAAGCCGCCCGGATTCGAGTGCTGCGGGATGAGCTCTGGGGGATTCTACGGGCAGGGGTGCCAGGTATCCGGCTCAACGGGCACCCGATAGAAAGGCTACCCAACACGCTGAACGTCTGTTTTCCGGGCGTGTTGGGAAGCGCCGTGCTGGCGGCGGCGCCTGAGGTGGCGGCTTCGACCGGATCGGCCTGTCATGAAGGAGGCGAAAGTGCCTCCGGGGTTTTACTGGCGATGGGACTGGAAGCGGCGACTGCTCTTGGGGCTGTGCGGCTGTCCCTTGGACACGGAAGCACCAAGCAGCAGGTCCGGGAAGCCGCACATACGTTGGTTCGCGCCTGGAAAGAGGTTTCGCCCAGGTAAGGGGCGGACCATGCCGGAAACAACGCCGATGGCCAGCTCGACGTCCGTTATTATAGCTATTGTAGGGTAATCGATTCTATCAACGTTGGATGCGTAGCTGTCCGGCCAACTTGAAGGGAAGGGATGCCTCCTTCAAGGTCCGCAGGGATGTGCCAACATGCACATTCGCCTCCAGGGCGTACTCCAATCTCTGCCCTCCCAGGATCAGCTGGTACACCCCTCTGCCCAGGGCGGCAAAATCCAGGTCCAGCGGAACGGTCAGCTCGGCGCTGTCATTTTCGAGGATCCGTACCCTGGCCTGATGCATTCCCGACACCCATTCCCGTCCATCCACCTGAAAACGATACTCCAGAGACTCTATGAAAACCTTGAAGCTGTTTCGATTGATCAATTCCAAGTCGAGGGCAAGACTGGCCGCGGACAGCGATATCTCGTTCAGGCGCAGGCTCACCACCTGCAGCCGGGGCGGCCGCAGGACCGGAAAAGTACCATCGGTCTGCACCGGCACCCGAACCCTGCCCAGCACCGGCAAGTCAAAGGAAAAGCCGGAAGAGAGCTGGTAGGCGGCTTCCTCCTTGCCTTCGAGGTCGGCGATGGTCTGGGCGATCTCATCGAAACCCAGCTCCACGGGCAGCGGGATGATGGAGCGTTCCCGGGCCGCAATGGTTACCTTGTCCTGGACCTCACCGCTGACAAAGGGATTGCCCTCGATCTGAAGCTCGTAATCGAATCCGGACAGCCCGATCCCTATCGGATTCGGGTTTTTGACCTCCACATCGAAGCGCAAGGTCAAACCTGAGAAAGAAAGGGATTCCAGCTCGGTGGCAGTGATCCTCACCTCCGGTTTTCGCATCACCTCCACGGCATCCTGCAGGGATTCACAACCGCCGGCCAAGAGAGCGGCGGCCGCAATCCCGATCACGGCTGTCGTATGTACCGCAAGCCTGTTTTTCTTCATCCGGATCCCTACAGAGCCAGCACGGCCCTGTCCTCCTTGAGATAGTCGCTCAGAGGCACGCCCATGTACTTGACGGTGATTCCCAGCACTTCAAGATCGGGGGTCACACCGTACAGATCGGCGCAGGCTTTGCACGCCTCCAGCACGACCCCCGCCTCCTTCATCTGCCCCATTTTTTCCCGAAGCTCCTCATCCCGACTCAGTAGTTCCGCCGAAGGTCCCCAAACGATCAGGATCACTTCTTCCCACCAGCCCTTGAGCTTGGCGTTGAGAGTGTACATGAACACCATCTTGAGGGCTACTTCCCGATCCCCGCTGGTCCACAGCACGACCAGCGATCTCTTGTCCGTTTTGTCCGCGCTCATTCAAAGCTCCTTTCGCGTGGGCGCCCCAGGCGTCGCACCCTCCCGGCGAGCACGCCCGCCCGCCTATTGTATCATCTCCCGGGGAGCTGGAAAACAATCTGCTCCGGGTTTTTTACGGTTGGTGGGTCCCTCAAAACTTGACAAACATCGGATCGCGTCTTACATTGTAAAACATGAAAACATCAACGTTGACAATCAGGTTAGACGCGGATCTCGACGCACTACTATCGAAAGCAAGCGAACAATCTGGAATTTCGCGAAGCGAGTTGGCCAGGCAGGCGCTTCGCCGGCAGCTGCGGATCAGTCAGTTCGAAGCGCTGCGAAAGAGGATCATGCCGTTCGCTGAGGCCAGAGGATTCCTTACAGATGAAGATGTATTCCACGAGATATCATGAAGGTCTTTCTGGACACAAACGTCCTTGCAAGCGCGGCGGCCACTCGTGGATTGTGCGCTGATGTATTGCGTGAGGTTTTTGCTGCGCACGAATTAGTCATATCTGAATATTTAGTAACAGAATTGAAACGGGTACTCGCAGAAAAGTTCATCCTGCCCCATGACATTAGGGACGATTATATATGGCTTCTTCATCAAGACACTATAGATGCCGGAGAAGCTGATCCACCTCCGGTACAATTGAAAGACAAATCAGATATCCCCATTCTCGGGGATGCTTTACAGGCTAACGCCGATATTCTGGTTACGGGTGATTTGGAATTGCAGAATCTAAAAAAGATTGGAAATCTACTCATTCTCTCTCCGCGAGGATTCTGGGAGAAACTGAGGGCCGAAAACGAGGCTTCGGGGGACAAAAGCTCCTAATCGGAGAACAGGCGTTTCTCAGCCTTGGAGGCCGCAAACTGCAAATACAGCCATTCCGCGATCACGGACCCGGCGTAGGCCATGGCGGCAATGAGTGCGCCGTGTACAGGCAAAGTATAGCTCAATACGATGAGAAGCGTCCCCAGCACCAGCAGATTCACGATCACCGAGCGAGTTATGGCCGGAGTCACTTTTGCACTGACCAGAATGCCCCTCTTCCAGGAAATCGCTGAGCCTACGGCGGGCAGAACCGCCAGGAACATCATGGGCACACGGGTCATTTCGGTCAGAACCACAGTAAGCCCGGCAACCCGCCTGAACCAGATTTGAGCCAGCGGGCTCAGGGCGAAGGCAGTAAATATGAGCAGCATCACCACGCTCAGAAGCCGGGCGAATCGCTGCAGCACTACGAAACCACTGCGGTCCTGCAGAAGTACGATCCCCACCTCCTGGTAGGACATGGCGATCGATTGGCCGAGAAAACTCACGCTGAGCAGCACGGGCCAAACCGCCAGGGAATCGAGGGCCAGGGGGAGCCGGGAAATGGCCACGGTCAGCAGGGGCCGGGCTGCCAATAGGATCAAAGAGGTCAGGGCCAACGGAAGGTAGAAGGCGAAGAGCTCCCGCCAGGAGAGGGCGTCCTTCTCCGGCAGAGAATCGCTCAGATTCCGGCGAACAACCGGACGGGCGAACAGGTAGGCTGCCGCCGCTGCCGCGATCACGCCCCCGGCCACGGCCGCGGCTCCCACAAACACACCGGAGTAGCGGGGCAGAGAATAACCGATTGTCAACAGCACCGCAATGACCGCCAGGCGCACGGCGATGGTAACCGGCACCACCCCCGTGCGATCGTGACGGATCAGCACTCCCTGCCACAGCCTGCGATAACCGACGGCGGCGCTCCAGGGGGTGAGGACCAGGAAAGCGCCCCGGCCGAGTTGGGCCACCGACTCGGGCGCCCCGATGATCCTCACTACAATCAGATCGAAGAGCGGAGTGATGCCGATCAGCAGGTGGAGAGCGGTCAAGCCGCCCATCATAAGGTGAGAGAAGCGCAGCAGCCGCCGGTAGGAGAGCGCTCCTCTGGACAGAGCGGTGCCGGCTGTAAGCAGCATGATGACCGGGCTTTCTATGATCAGGGCAATGGAATAAACCACCCCGTACGCGGCCAGATTCAGCTCCGGGTCGGGCATGCGGGCAATGAAGGCGGCGATCAGGGGCTGCTCTACCGCCATCATGAACCACATGGCGGCCAGGGGGATCCAGAACCAGAAGATGCGGCGGTAGCTCAACGGGGTGGTCGCAGCGATGTCTGCCATAAGGCACCAGGATAGCCGGTACGCTCCGGCAGTGTCCAGCAACGCCGTTCAATTATTCAATTTGCATACTCATGCATCTTACATAGCAGGATAATTACCTTTCTCACATAGAATTAGAGAATTACTTCAAGACTATGCATTTTGCATGGGTTTGCCCGCACCTCCTCGGAATGTCACCTCTGTTTATTTCCATACATAGTAAGTATTTAAGATAATTTCAATATGTGGCACGATCTTTGCTTTACATTGATAGACCATCGATTAGGAGGTCCAAATGAACAACTTGATTACCAAGGTCTCGCAAAGACTT
>CAZKCQ010000112.1:0-8565 GCA_964551205.1 uncultured Spirochaetaceae bacterium | reverse complement strand
TGGCTGTCTTCCTCCCCGAAAAAATAGGCTATCGGTGTATTCAGTGCTTTGGAAATCGCCATGAGGGATGTGATAGATGGTTGGGCTTTGTTGTTTTCGATCTGAGAGAGAAGGCTTTCGGTCAGATTCGTCATGTGAGCCACATCCTTGAGGGTAAGATGCTTTTTCTTGCGTATCGTTCGAATCGCACTGCCCAACTCCATTGAGGCCACTCCTGTTCCGTTCACGCTATTCGGGAAAATATTGATCGAAAACCGGTTTAAAATCAATAGAAGGTTAAGTTTTCCGCTTTAAAATATTGATAAAAATTAATTCATCTGATAATTTGGATTAAATTATATTTAGTTATCTATTGGAGATTGGAGAAAAATTTATGGGCAAAAAATGGTACACGACAGACAACCCCCTGATTTTCTTCGAAGACACGTCGGTGGGCAGACTGAAGAGAGAGATCTGGGAGGCTTCGGAACAAGAGATCGATAGAATTCTTGCCGACTATGAGATCCCTTCTCCCTCGGAACTGGGCAAGGCCGGTTGCTACATCCAGAACACCCCCCGGGCCAAGTGCATAGAGAAACGACGGAAAAACGATATACTGTTTGTCCCCATCGGCTGCACGGAGAATCACGGACTGCACGCGAACTCGGGGTTGGACACCTTCATGGTGACCCAGATTCTCGAAGGGGTTCGCCGCTACACCGCGAAGCAGGGTAGGGAGTGCAACCTGGCCTTTACCCCGCTCAACTACGGTGGACATCCGTATCACCACATGGGCATGCCCGGGACGGTCATTATTCCCAAAGAGGTCGTAGAGGAGATGGTGATCTACACCCTGCTCGGTCTCTGGAACGACGGCTACCGCAAGATCATCCTGCTCAACAACCACGGGCATTTGTGGATGCTCGTTTCAGCCATCCAGGAGTTCATGAAACGCTTCCAGTTGCCCGGAATCTTTCAGGTTCTGGACTGGCATAGGGCGGTACGGGAGTTTTTCATACCTGCGGGTCGTGCGGACAGCCTGGAAACCGACTTCGTACATGCCGACGAGAGCGAAACCGCCGTGGGGTTGCTGATGTTCAAGGAGATGATCGATATGTCGGAGGTCCAAGACGCCGAAGGCCAGAGCTTCCTGCCGGATGGGCACTTCGACAAGGCAGTGGATCCGTACCGCCGACCCCATCGCTGGTCCGAGGGAGAGGGGCATTTCGCGATCGAACGGTTTGCCACCCCGGAGGGGGTTGTCGGGGCGCCTTCCAAGGCAACGGCCCGCAAAGGTAAGCGCCCGATCGCCGCCATCCTGCGCTACCTCACCCTGTTACACGACGAAATCCTGGAAGCCTTCCCGGCCGGCAAGGTTCCCCCGGTAGATAAAGTAACTCTGCGTACCCCCGCCGAGTTAGAACCGTTTCTGAAAGAGCCCTTCAGCAAGGGCTGGAAGTCGGTATACGAGCTTCCCCACATCGGACCCTTCCACAAGGGCTGAGGCGCCAGGCTGAGGACAGCATGAAACTTTCCATAGTGCTATCGACTCACGCGGCCAAATTCCAGGCCGTTGCCTACAAGGGAGATTTCGAGCAGAACACGGCCAAAATCGCCTCCTACGGATATGACGGGGTGGAACCGGCGGTCCGGGATCCGAGCCTGGTCGACCACGACAGCCTGATCGCAACGGTGGCGAAGCACGGCTTGGAGATCCCGGCGATTGGGACCGGGCAGGCCTGGGGGGAGGAGCATCTGTCCTTTACCGATCCGGATCCCGAGGTACGGCAGCAGGCGGTGGACAGGATCGCCTCTCACGTGCCCCTGGCCAAGGCCGCCGGTGCGGTGATCATCATCGGCCTGGTGCGCGGCATCATCCAGAACGGTGTGAGTGAAAGCCAGGCCCGGGAATGGATGTATTCGGGTTTCAAGACCTGTGTGGAGATCGCCGGAAGCGAGGGGGTACGGATCGTTTTCGAGCCTCTCAATCGCTACGAAACACCGCTGCTCAACACGGCCAAGGAGAGCCTGGAGCTTATCGATCGGGTGGGCGCGGACAACCTGGGGCTGCTCCTCGACACCTTTCATATGAACATCGAGGAGCCCTCTATCGAGGAGAGCATAAAAACCTGCGGGGATCGCATCTTTCACTTTCATGTGGCCGATTCCAACCGCTGGTACCCCGGAGCCGGGCATCTGGACTTCCGGAGGATCCTCGAGGTGCTGTTCTCCACCGGGTATTCCGGCTATGTGTCCGGAGAGTTCCTGGCCGTGCCGGACGCCGATGTGGCTGCCCAAAAGGCAATTGACCACCTCCGCGGACTAGGATTGTGACGAGTGACTCTATCGGCGTCTCGCTCCGGTTATTAGGGGAAGCGATTTTTGGCTAGTACCAATTGCGCTTGCCGATCCGATCCAGACCTTCAACGATTTCTTCCTCACCGAGTATAGCCGCAGCTTCTAGGATACGAGAAACGGAGTTGGGCACGTTCTTTGAGGTCAGGCATGCGGGTGGATCGTCAAGCTCATTAAAGAAGTGCCGCGTCACCTCGGCGGCGATGCGCTCTCCGATAGCCTGGCCCCCGGCCGCCTCCTCCACAACCGCAATCGCTCCTGTTTTTTTCAAGGAAGCACCGATCGTTTCATAATCCAGGCTGATCAGGTCTACGGTACGCAGATCGATGATCTCCACCGAAATCCCTTGGGCTACCAGCTGTTCGACCAGAGCCTCCACCCGCCCGGTCATGGAGGAGTAGGTCAGGACGGTGAGATCCTCTCCCTCTTTGGTGACCCGGGCTCTGCCGAAGGGGATGAAGTAATCCAGATTTTCTTTGGGAACCTGGAATCTCTTCGTGTACAGGGAATGGTGCTCCAAAAAAATTACTGGGTCCAAAGACTGCATCGCCGTGTTGAACAAACCGATGTAGTCGAAGGCATCGCTTGGCGCTATGATTCGCCACCCGGCAAAAAGGGCATACAGCCCGATCGGATCCATGGAGTGCTGGCCGCCGTATCCGCAGTCCGTGGCGATGCGGGTCCGTGCCACCAGAGGCAGATCGGTGGTACCGCCGTACATGTGCCGGGCCTTGGCGATCTGGTTGAAGGCCTGGTCTGCGGCCACGAGGGTAAAATCGGGAAACATGATTTCCACGACTGGGCGCATCCCGGACATGGCCGCTCCGCAGGTTATTCCGACAAATCCGGCTTCTGAAATCGGGGTGTTGATGATCCGACCCGGAAAACGGTCGGGGAGTCCCTTGGTCGTACCGTAGGCTCCACCCCCGAAGTTTGCTGTCTCCTCCCCGAAAACAACCACTTTATCGCCTTTTTCCATCCAGCGACCGGTTACCGCAGCGATGGCATCGGAGTATTTCATCTCCTGGAACTCATGAAAGTCTTCACGCTCGCTGTAGCCGAGTCCTTCCAGTTCCTTGCCGTCGCTCCGCATTCCGGAATCTGCAGTGTCTGGATCCGGCCAGAGCTCTTCTCTCACCCGGGAGTGATCGTCTCCTACCGTACAGAACTGCAGGGCTTGCTGCACCGTTTCCTGCGCGAGTTTCTGTATGCGCTCAACCTCCTTGTCTTTGAGAATGTCGTATTGCACGAGGGTATGAGGAAAGCTCTGCACCGGATCTTTCTCCAGCCTGGCAGCTTCCTCTTCCCTGTCGCGGTAGCCGTAGGCGCTGCCCGGCTGATCGCCGAAGACTCCAACGCCGGCACACCCCACGAGCATGTTCAACCCCTCTGTGCTCCGGATCAGCGTCAATCCGCTTTACGATCTCCCGGGCCATGGCCAGGCTTCGATTGTCGATCTCCCGATGGGTTTTCATGCCTCCATAGTATCTACTGTTGGAAGCGCTGTAAACGACGATTTTCCCCTGATTTTTTTCACTTGACAATTCGGTGCTTTCCTGGCTACATTACTCTGCAAATAAAACCGACACTATTAAAAAGGTTGGAATAACGTGTCAGCTCTGGGCTCAAGCGCGATAATCTCGATTCTCATACTCCTCCTTGGTGTAATCATCATTATTCGCGATCCCACGGGCTGGGCGCCGGCTGCCGGATAGGCAGCCTTAAGCGGACCACAGGCCGTGGGGTACTTAACAAACTCCACGGCTTTTTTGTTTTTTGGGTGAGATGCCGCCGGCAATCCCCCCAAAAAGCCGGGCAAAAAGGGGAAAAACGGAGGGCAATGGCATGGCCGAAGCAAAAGAGAGGAAACGGCGCTCCACCGTAAAAGCTCCGCAGCTGGTCTCCGTCGAGGTGATGGATACCACCTTGCGGGACGGCGAACAGATGCAGGATGGCAGCTACACGCCGGAGGAAAAACTCACCCTGGCCCAGCTGCTGCTGGAGGAGGTGAGGGTCGACAGGATAGAGATTGCCAGCGCCCGGGTCAGCGCGGGCGAGCAGAGGGCTGTGTCGGAGGTTATGAGATGGGCCCGCCGGCACGGCCACGGGCATAAGGTCGAAGTGCTCGGTTTCGTGGATCACACCCATTCGGCTGATTGGATCCTCGAATCCGGGGCCAAGGTGATGAACCTGCTGACCAAAGGCTCTCTCCTTCACCTGGAGAAGCAGCTGCGTAAGACCCCGGAGCAGCACATCGAGGAGATTCGGCGCACCGTGGACTACGCCCACGGAAAAGGAATCCAATGCAACATCTACTTCGAGGATTGGTCCAACGGGATGCTCGATTCCAGGGACTATGTGTACCGGCTGCTCGACAGCCTGGTCGCAAGCCCGATCCGGCGCTTCATGCTGGCCGACACCATCGGCGTGCTGCACCCGGGTCAGGCGAGCGAGATGGTGGCGGATCTGGTGTCCCGCTTTCCGGGCGAGCACTTCGACTTCCACGGCCACAATGACTACGGCGTGGCCACGGCCAACACCCTGGCCGCGGTGGCCGCCGGCGCCAGCGGGATCCACTGTACGGTGAATGGTCTTGGGGAGCGGGCCGGCAACACCTCCCTGGATGAAGCGGTGGTGGCGCTTCATGACTTCCTCGGACTGCGCACAAGCGTGGATGAGAAGAAGCTGATCAGCATCGCTGAAACGGTGGAAGTTTTCTCCGGAAGGCGTCAGGCGGTCACCAAGCCGATTACGGGTTTGAACGTCTTCACCCAGACTGCGGGGATTCATGCCGACGGAGACAGCAAGGCGAACCTGTACGAAAGCCGCCTGGTGCCCTCCCGCTTCAATCGTCGGCGCCAGTACGCCCTGGGAAAGATGAGCGGGAGGTCGAATCTTGACTACAACCTCAAGGAGCTCGGCATCGAGCTTACCGCGGAGCAAAAGAAGCTCGTGCTGAAACGGATCGTGCAGATCGGGGACCGCAAAGAGACGATCACCCGGGACGATCTGCCCTACATCGTTGCCGATGTAATGGAGACCCCGCACGAAAAACGCTTCATCCTCCGCTCCTGCGTCGTTGTATCCAGCATGGGGCTGAAGCCCATGGCCACGATCAAGCTGGCCTACCGCTCCGAAGGGCAGAAAGAGTACGAGGAGTATGAAGAAAGCGCTCAGGGGGACGGGGGGTACGACGCCCTGATGCGGGCCATCCGCAAAATCACGGCCAGGCTCGGGCTGGAGTTCCCGGCGCTGGCGGACTACCAGGTCACCATCCCCTCCGGCGGGCACTCCGATGCCCTGGTCCAGTGCACGATCACCTGGAAGAACCACATCACCTTCGTGACCAAGGGGGTGAACTCCGACCAGGTGCTGGCCGCGGCGGAGGCTACGGAGAAGATGCTCAACCTCGCCCCCCTCAAGAAACTGATAAAACCCGGAATGGAAAATGTTGATTAAAACAGTAAATATTAACAAACTCTATTTTGCGTACACGCGGAGGAATCGCATCTCAGCAAGGAGGTTAGACCGTGGAAAGAACGCTCGAGAAGGCTAGACCAACGGTGCTCAAGGGTGTACCCCGCAAGGTTGCGGAGGTCGTGGTTGATTTGATCGAGAAGCAGGGGGTGGAGCATGTCTTCGGTCTTCCCGGAGGGGCGGCCATCCCGATCTTCGACGCCCTGGTGGATTCGCCGATCAAACTGATACTGGTGCGACACGAGCAGGGCGCCGCCCATATGGCCGACGGCTACGCCCGGGCAACGGGGAAGCCGGGGGTGGTCCTGGTCACCTCCGGGCCGGGGGCTACCAATACCATCACCGGGATCCTGACCGCGCACATGGACTCGGTACCCATGGTGGTAATCTGCGGTCAGCAGTCAACGAACAATCTGGGATTGGACACCTTTCAGGAGGCCGACGTGTCGGGGATCTCCTATCCGCTGGTCAAACACTCCTACCTGGTGAAAGAGGCGGCCGAGATACCCCGGATCATTCCGGAGGCCTTTTTCCTGGCCAAATCGGGCCGGCCCGGACCGGTGCTGATCGATCTGCCCAAAGACGTGGCCAACACGCTGATCGATCCAGCGGAGCACGATGATTTTCACCTTCCCGGCTACACTGTCCCGACCCAGGGGGATTCCCGGGATATCGAGCTGGCCGCGGCCCTACTGCAGCAGGCCCGCAGGCCGGTGCTGTTGGTCGGCAACGGCGCGGTACTCTCCGGGGCGGAGGAACAGGTGCGTGCCCTGGCGGAGACCTTGAAGATCCCGGTGACCAACACGCTTCTCGGCAAAGGATGTTTCCCCGAGACCCACGAGTTTTCCCTGGGAATGCTGGGTATGCACGGCACCGCCTACGCAAACCTGGCGGTTCAGCACTGCGATTTGATCATGTCCATCGGCTCGCGATGGGACGATCGGATCGTGGGCAAGCTGGAGGAGTTCTGCCCCCAGGCCCGCAAGATCCACGTGGATATCGACCCGGCGGAGATCAACAAGACCGTCCAGGTGGACTGCGCCATTATCGGGGATGCCCGTCAGGTGCTGCAGTCCCTTCTACCCCTGACCAGGCCCGGAGACACCGCGGACTGGCTGGTACGGGTCAGAGCCTGGAAAAAGCAGCATCCCCTGTCCTACAAAAAGGGAGGAGGACTCAAGGCCCAGGCGGTGATCGACGAGCTCTATTCCTTGAGCCAGGGGAAGGCGGTGGTGGTAACCGATGTAGGGCAGCACCAGATGTGGGCCGCCCAGTTCTACAGGACCGACCATCGACGAAACTGGCTGTCCTCCGGGGGCGCGGGGACCATGGGCTACGGCTTTCCCGCCGCCATAGGCGCCCAGCTGGGACGGCCCGGCGACCTGGTCGTGGCCATCGTAGGCGACGGGGGTTTTCAGATGACCATGTCCGAGCTGGCAACCGCGGTCAATGAGAAGTTGCCCGTCAAGGTGGTGATAATCAACAACCGCTACCTCGGCATGGTGAGGCAGTGGCAGAATCTGTTCTACGCCAATCGCCTCTCCGGGGTGGATCTGAGGGGAAATCCGGATTTCGTGCAGCTGGCCCGCAGCTACGGCTGCAGGGCCTTCCGCATCCGCCGCCACGCCGACATCAGGCGCGTGCTCCAGCAGGCCCTGGCGTACTGCGACGGTCCCTGCATCATCGACGCGGAGGTGGAGAAGGAAGATAACGTCTTCCCCATGATCCCGGCGGGGGCGGGGATGAAGGATATGATTCTGGAGCCGCCGGAGCCAGAAGCCGGGGCGTCGGCCGGACGGACGGAAAAGGAGTAAGAACGATGAACGGGAACGGGAAATCAGCTACCGCGGCAGTACAGAGCCTGGGACTACCTCCCGGCGTGGGAACCAGCACAACTTCGAAGCCCATTTCCGGAGCGGCTCTGACCAACGGCAAAAGAGCCTCGAATCTGGTCAAGAAGCATGTGATCAGTCTCTACGTGAACAACAAGCCGGGGGCTCTCATCCGCATCGCCCTGGTGTTTGCCCGCAGAGGGTACAACATCGACAGTCTGGTGGTTTCGGAGGGACACGACCCGGCCTTTTCCCATATGAACATCACCGCCACCGGGGATGAGAAGACCCTTCAGCAGATCCTGCAGCAGCTCAACAAGCTGGTAGACGTCATACACGCGAAGGATCATACTGGGGACGATATCGTCCAGCGCGAGTTGGCTCTGATCAAGCTGCACTGCACCGCGAACACCCGCAATGAGATCCTGCAGGTCGCCCACGTGTTCAAGTGCGCGGCTGTGAATCTAACGGATACGACGCTCACCCTGGAGGTTACCGGGGAGACTGAGAAGATCGACGCCCTGCACCGCATGCTCAACCAGTACGGAATCCTGGAGATGGTGCGAACCGGGCACGTGCTCATTGCCAGGGGCGAAGACAAGACCTACTAGGCATAGGTCTGCTGATTATAAATAGAAGATAAGGGGTACTGCGCCATGGGAAAAAACCTGCTACGTAAAGTCTGGGACCTGCACAAAGTCAAGACCCTGCCCTCGGGGCAGGACCAGCTGTTCATCGGCCTGCATCTGATCCACGAGGTCACCTCTCCCCAGGCCTTCGCCATGCTGGCGGAGAGGGGGTTGAAGGTGCTTCACCCGGAGCGGACCTTCGCCACGGTCGATCATATCGTGCCCACCGACGATCAGCATCGGCCGTTCAAGGATGATCTGGCCGAGCAGATGATCCGGGCCCTGGAAGGCAA
>CAZKCQ010000111.1:0-8633 GCA_964551205.1 uncultured Spirochaetaceae bacterium | reverse complement strand
GGCATCTCCCTGTTCTCGACCGGCGGCAGCTTCCGCCCGGAGGCCTGCTCCTTCATCGGGCCGGGCGCGCTGGAGACGATCCGGAGCATCCAAATCCAGACCTGCTTCATGGGAACGACGGGCTTTTCTCGGGATGGCGTTTTCTCATCACAAAATGTGATCGAGAGCCAGTTGAAGAGTGCCGTGATCAAGGCTTCCCGAAGGGTCGTAATGCTGGTGGATCATTCCAAGTTCGGCAGCACAGCCTTCAGCGTTTTTGCCCGAGCCGGGGATATCGATGTCCTGGTCACCGACTCGGCAAAAATCGACGGGGAGGAGGTTGCGGCACTGGGTATGGAACTGGTCGTCGCACCGGTGTAGCAATATTGAGTTTTAGGAGGCCAGGCAGATGCAAGCGGACATAGGCCTTACGGGATTGGCCGTCATGGGCCAGAACCTCGCGCTCAATATGGAGAGCAGGGGATATACCGTGGCGGTTTACAACCGTACCGCCGAACGCACACGGGGGTTCATGAAACAGAGGGCCGCAGGAAAGAGGATCGTTGCCGGCTACAGTATCGAGGAGTTCCTGGCAACCTTGAAGCGACCCCGTACCGTTATGATCATGGTGAAAGCGGGCAAGCCGGTGGATGAGACGATCGGTCAGCTCGTGCCATTTCTACAAAAGGGTGACATCCTGATCGACGGCGGCAATTCCTTTTTCCAGGACACGATCCGCCGTACCCGGGAGCTCGAGTCCAGGGGTTTTCGCTATATTGGCACCGGCGTATCCGGAGGGGAGGAGGGCGCCCTACACGGACCCAGCATCATGCCCGGGGGAACCCGGGAGGCCTACGACCAGGTCGGCAGTATCTTTCTCGATATTGCCGCCAAGGTGGATGGGGAGCCCTGCTGTACCTATATAGGAGCCGACGGGGCCGGCCACTACGTGAAGATGGTGCACAACGGTATCGAATATGGCGATATGCAGCTCATCGGGGAAGCCTACATGCTGATGAAAGATGCGTTGGGGATGAGCCACGAAGAGATGCATCGGACCTTTGCCGGGTGGAACAAGGGCGAGCTGGATTCCTATCTGATCGAAATCACGGCGGATATTCTATCCAAGACCGATCCCGCGACCGGGCAGCCCCTGGTGGAGATGATCCTGGACAAAGCCGGCCAGAAGGGCACGGGCAAGTGGACCAGCCAGTCAGCTCTGGATCTGGGAATCTCCACGCCCACGGTGGCGGAAGCGGTCTTTGCCCGCTGCGTTTCCGCGCTGAAGGAGGAACGGGTGGAGGCTTCCGCCATGCTGTCCGGACCGAAGATGGCTTTTAACGGGGAGGAGGAGGAGTTCCTCGAGTCGATCCGGCAGGCCCTCTACGCCTCGAAGATCTGCTCCTACGCCCAAGGGTTCTCTCTGATGCAGTCCGCCGCTGAGGAGTACGGCTGGGAGCTGAAGCTGGGGGAGATCGCCATGATCTGGCGCGGAGGCTGTATCATTCGGGCCAAGTTCCTCGGCAGGATCAAGGAAGCCTACGACCGGAATCCCGCTCTGCGCAACCTGCTGATGGATCCCTATTTCTCCGAGATCGTGCAGAACAACCAGACCCGCTGGCGACAGGTGGTGTCTACGGCCATTCAGTTGGGCGTGCCGGTACCGGGGTTCTCCTCCGCAATCACCTACTACGATGCCTATCGAAATGAGCGGCTGTGGGCGAACATGATCCAGGCCCAGCGGGACTACTTCGGTGCCCACACCTACCAGAGGGTGGACAGGGAAGGGACTTTTCATACCGAGTGGACAAAAATCTAGGGGGTTTTCAGGATGAGTGAAGTGAATAGTTATCTGGAAGAGTTGTTCGGATTGTCCGACACGGTGGCGGTCGTCACTGGAGGGGCCGGCGCCATCGCCGGAGCCCTGGCTGCCGCTCTGCTGAAAGCAGGAGCGAAAGTCGCCCTCTGGGGTCATCACCGCAGCACCATCGACGGGGCGATTTCTCGATTGAAAGGCGAGATCGATGGAGTAGGGGACAGGCTCTTCGGGTATGAGGTGGACAGCGGAAACGAGGGCGCCCTGCAGCCGGCCATCCAAGCCACGGAAGATACCTTCGGGGCGCCGAATTTGCTCATCAACGGGGTTGGGGGCAACAGGGGTAAGTGCGCCTTCGTAGACCAGGACATGGAGACCTTCGGGTTTGTGCTCAACCTCAACCTGGTGGCCGGGCTGATGGTCCCGACCAAGGTATTCGCCGCCTACTGGATCAGGGGCAAGATCGAGGGAGCGATCATCAACATGACCTCCATGGGTTCCTACGTACCCCTCTCGGGTGTCTGGGCCTACGACGCGGCCAAAGCCGGAGTGTTGAACCTGACCCAGGCCTCGGCCAAGGAGTTCGCTCCCCATGGCATCCGGGTCAACGCCATCGCTCCGGGTTTTTTCGTCGGCAAGCAGAACCGGGCTTTGCTGTTCGATGAGAAATCCGGGGAGCTGACCGATCGGGGCAGGGCGATCATCGCCCATACGCCCTATGGCCGTTTCGGCCAGACCGATGAGCTGGCCGGCGCCCTGCTGTTCCTGGCCAGCCCCAAGGCTTCCGGTTTCGTCACCGGCATCAGCCTGGTCGTGGACGGCGGCTATCTGGTCGACAACATCTAGAGAGAAATGCCCGTGACCGGAGAGGACCTGAAGAACCAGAAGCCCCGGCATGAGTTCTTTATCGGAATCGACTCCGACGGCTGTGCCTTTCCGAGCATGGAGCTGAAGCAGAAGGAGTGCTTCATCCCCAACACCATCAAGCATTGGAAGCTGCAGTCGATCTCCAGATACGCCCGGGAGGCGGCGGAGTTTGTCAACCTCTACTCCCGGTGGAGAGGGGAGAACCGTTTTCCCGCACTGCTGCGGGTATTCCAGCTGCTCCAGGATCGTCCGGAGATTCACAGAAGCGTCGCCCGTATTCCGGAACTGCCTGCACTGCGCAGATGGGTGGCTCAAGCCGACTCTCTGAGCAACCCCGCCTTGAAGCGGGAAATCGACAGGAATCCCGATCCGGAACTGATCCAGACCCTGAAGTGGTCCGAAGAGGTGAACAACTCGGTAGCCGATATCGTGGTGGATCTGCCACCCTTCCCGGGTGTCCGCGAAACCCTCGACAGAATGGTGGGATGCGCCGATGTCATCGTGGTATCCGGTACGCCTGGAGAGGCGCTGGAGCGCGAGTGGGCCGAACACGACATCGCCGGATACGTGCGCATTATCGCCGGTCAGGAGCTGGGCAAGAAGAAGGAGCATCTCAGTCTGGCTGCGGAGGGCAAGTATCGGAGGGAGAAGATGCTGATGATCGGAGATGCTCCGGGGGACCTGAAAGCGGCCAAAGCCGTGGGAGCCCGGTTTTACCCGATCAATCCGGGGGCTGAGGAGGAATCCTGGGACCGTCTGCGGGGCGAAGCCCTGGATCGTTTCTTTGCCGGCAATTATGCAGGGGATTACGAGAACAACTTAGTAGAGCAGTTCAACAGGCTTCTCCCGGATACACCTCCGTGGCAGAACCTGTAGAGAGGAGTGACTTCATGGTGACAGGAAGAGGTAATTCGAATCTGGATATCGGCCTGGAGGAGGCCAAGGCGATCATCGCCGAGGGGACCCCGGACGAACTGGTGGCGGGCAAGAAGGTGCTGGTGCTGACCCCGGATGCCACCCGCACCTGTCCTCTGCCCCGGATGATCACCGCGGTCAAGCAGGTGATCGGAAATCGAGCCAAACGGCTCGATTTCATGGTGGCTCTGGGGTCGCATCACCCCCTCGACGATGACCAGATCCTCAAGCTGTACGGGATCGACCCGCAGCGCAAGGCCGGGGAGTTTGCGGACAGCAGCTTTCTCAACCATCGCTGGGATATACCGCAGACCCTCACCAAGATCGGAACGATATCCGAAGAGGAGATCGAGAGAATCACGGGAGGATTGTTCCGGGAAGCGGTGGACGTGGACATCAACCGGAGGATCTTCGACTACGACCTGGTGCTCATCGTGGGACCGGTGTTCCCCCACGAAGTCGTCGGGATCTCGGGGGGCAACAAGTACCTGTTCCCAGGCATCTCCGGGGGGGATTTCCTGCATTTCTTTCACTGGCTGGGCGCGGTGATCAGCTGCTGGAAGATCATCGGCAGGAAGGACACCTCGGTCCGCAAGGTTGTCAATCGGGCGGCGGAAATGGTAGCGGTTCCGCGGCACTGCATCTGCATGGTGGTAGGCCACGGCGGGGGGGAGCGTGGCAGACTGGCGGGTCTGTTTGTCGGAACCCCGGAGGAGGCCTGGGCTCGCGCAGCGGATCTGTCACAGCAGATGCACATCGTGTACAAGGACCGGCCGTTCCATACGGTTTTGGGCGCAGCTCCCCAGATGTACGACGAGCTGTGGGTGTGCGGCAAGGTGATGTACAAGCTCGAACCGGTGGTGGCCGACGGGGGCAGGCTCATTATCTACGCCCCCCACCTGAAGGAGGTTTCCTCCACCTGGGGCCGTTACCTCGAACAGACCGGCTACCACGTGGCCGAATACTTCCTCAAGCAGTGGGATCGGTTCACAGATATACCGCGGGGAGTTCTCGCCCATTCGGCGCACGTCAAGGGTCTGGGCAGCTACGAGGACGGGGTGGAGAAGCCCCGCATCCAGGTGATCCTGGCCACGGGCATTTCAGAACAGATGTGCCGGCAGCTCGACCTCGGTTATATGGATCCGGCGGAAGTTCGGATGGAAGAGTTTCACAACCGGGAAGACCAGGGTATATTGTTCGTGGATCACGCCGGAGAAGTGCTTCATCGTGTGAAGGGGGAGGAATAGGATTGAATATCGAGAGAAAAACAATCGAACACTGGATCGAGGCCGCCCGCGCGGCCGGGATTATCGGACCCGCGGGATTCGATGCTGCTGCTGTTTCCGGAGGGCACACCGATGCGGCGGAGCTGCTGTACCCTCGGTCGGTGAAACAGAGGGACGGCATCGTATTCGCCCTGCTGAAGATGTCCGGCGTTGCTCGAAGCGGGCCGGCTTTCAGTTGGGATCGCGTGCTGGGGATCTTCGGGCAGTCTGAGGTCCTGGATGGATTCGAGGGAGAGGTGGTGCAGCTTGAAGGAATCGGAGACGCCCTGTTCGCAGCGCTGACCCACACCAATGCCGCGGCCCTGCGTCGGGCTCTGCCCTTCACCGCGCCCTCGCCCCTGGCGGATCGGGATATCACCTTCGGCGTCGGAGACCGCCTGGGCCTGGCCGGACCGGGGCATCTTCGCGGCATGAGAAGCTACGGGGCCTGCCCGGTACTGGCACAGCAGTCCGTGCGGGAGTTGGATTTGACCGGCCGGGATTACGAGCAGGTGCTCGACGCTTCGACCTGGGCCGTGTTCCAGGAGGGGTACGAAGAACCGTGGGGAGCGGACGGGGACCATCTGAAGAGCGAGGACTGGGTGCGAACCGCCCTTCGGATCGGTTTCACCCGCATAACCGCCGATGTTTCCGACTACATCAGCCACGAATACGCAGCCAAGGGCGATGAGGAGGTTGTCGCAGCCTATGAGCGGCTGGAAGAGGGCTACCGTCAGAGGATCGAAAAGACCTATCTGCCTCTGAAAATCGAACTAGATACCGGCCAGACCATTACCTTTTCCAAGGAAGTCCTGGCCCGTACCGCCCTGATCTACGGCAGGGGCATCGATCACGCGCTGCGCCTGTATCGCAGCGCGATGGAGGTCAAGGAGGAGGGGGCTTTCGATTTCGAGCTGTCCGTCGATGAGACCGAAACCCCAACCACCCCGGAGGCCCATGCCTTCGTAGCCCTGGAGGCGGGGGAGCTGGGGATGAAGGTCGGCTCGCTGGCCCCCCGCTTCGTCGGGGAATTCCAAAAGGGGATCGATTACATCGGAAATCTTCGGGAGTTCGAGCGCACCTTCGCCGTGCACGCCGCATTGGCCCGGAAGTTCGGTCACCGCGTCTCGGTCCACTCGGGAAGCGACAAGTTCTCCGTCTTCCCGGCGGTGGGTGAGCTGTCCCGGGGGCGCTATCACATCAAAACCGCGGGAACCTTTTGGCTCGAAGCCATGAAAATCATCGCCGTGCACGAGCCCGGGCTGTACCGACGGCTTCACCGGGCCGCACTGCAGCGATTCGGCAAAGCAACCAGCTACTACGTAGTGACCACCAACCTGGACAATGTGCCGGCTTTGGACAGCCTCGCGGATCGGGAGCTGCCCACCCTGTTCGACAATCCCGACGCCAGGCAGCTGATCCACATCACCTACGGGGAGCTGCTCAGGGACCGGGAGCTGGGGCCTGAGTTTTTCGAAGCGCTGCACGATCACATCGAGGAGTACTGGGCGGCGGTGGAGAAGCACACCGAACGCCATCTGAAGACCCTCGGCGTGAAACAAGACAGATGAAGATCCGGAGGTAGGGCAATGGCAGATACATTTTTGGGTGAGGATTTCCTGCTCGGAAGCGAGGTCTCCCGCCGGCTTTATCACGAGTACGCTGAAAGGTTGCCGATCTTCGACTATCACTGTCACCTCCCCGTGGCCGAGGTGGCGGTCAACCGGCAGTTCGCAAACCTGACGGCTATCTGGCTGGCCGGGGATCACTACAAATGGAGGGCCATGCGGGCCTTCGGGGTGGAGGAGCGCCTGGTCACCGGGGATGCTCCGGACTGGGACAAATTCGCCGTCTGGGCTGAAACCGTTCCCTATACGGTGCGCAATCCCCTCTACCATTGGACCCACATGGAGCTCAAAGATCCATTCGGCATCAGCGACAAGTTGCTCAGTCCGGAAACGGCCCGGGAGATCTACGACCACTGTAATACCCTGTTGTCGAAGGAGGAGTTCCGTGCCCGGGGCCTGATGGAGCACTTCAACGTGAAGGTTGTCTGCACCACCGACGACCCCACCGACGATCTCTCCCACCACCGCAGGCTGGCCGAGGAGCTGGCCGCCGGTACGTTCAACATTCAGGTCCTGCCCGCCTTCCGTCCGGACAAGGCCATGGCCGTGGAGAATGTGAAGGCCTTTATCGCCTGGATCATCCGGCTGGAGAAGGCCGCAGACCTCCTTATCGAGGATTACTCGAGCTTTCTCGAAGCCCTGCGCAGGCGTCACCGCTACTTCCACTCACTCGGCTGCCGGCTTTCCGATCACGGCATCGAGCAGCCCTACGCCGCCGAGTACACGGAGAAACAGGTGGCCGAGATCTTCAAGAAAGCCCGGGCCGGCGGAACGTTGAGCGCCGAAGAGATCCTCAAATTTAAATCCGCCCTGCTCTTCGAGCTGGCGGCTATGGACGGGGAAGCCGGCTGGACCCAGCAGTTTCACTTCGGGGCGCTGCGCAACAACTCCAGGCGGATGCTCGCCGCAGTCGGGCCGGATAGCGGTTTCGATGCCATGGGGGACTTCGAGATCGCCCGGGCACTTGTGCGCTTTCTCGACAGACTGGACAGCGCGGGAAAGTTGGCCAGGACCATCGTATACACTCTCAACCCTCGGGACAATGAGATGGCCGCCTCGATCCTGGGCAGCTTCCAGGACGGCTCCGTGGCCGGCAAGATGCAGCTCGGTTCAGCCTGGTGGTTCAACGATCAGGTGGATGGTATGAGGCGCCAGATGGAGGCCCTGTCCAACATCGGGCTGATCTCACAGTTCGTGGGCATGCTCACCGACTCCCGCAGCTTCCTCTCCTACCCCCGGCACGAGTACTTCCGCCGCCTGCTCTGCGACATCTTCGGCCGGGACGTGGAAGCCGGGCTGCTGCCGGCGGACATCCCCCATCTGGGCGGGATCATCCGGGACATCTGCTGGAACAACGCGGTGCGCTACTTCGGTATCCCCGTGGAGTGATTCAGCGAAACCGAACCGGCGCGTATGCTGGAAGCTTCTTTTCGATGAAACGTATCTCGAGGCGGGCAAAGCGCTGCAGGCCGTTTTCGATCGGGATCCGGGGCCAGTCCTCACCGATCAGGGGCCGGGCGTAACGGAGAAAAGAGTCGTTCACGTCCAATCCGTCGGCGCTGATCCAGTCGGGAGGAAGCTGGCGGGCAGAGGCGGCTACCTGATCCAGGGGAACCTTGTCGTAGCGTACGCTGTAGGGTGAGTCCGAATCCCGCAGGATAGTGGCCATCCAGCCGCTACCCTCCCCCACACCCACCTCTACAGCCTTGCGGCCCACTTGGTAGGCCTCCTCGATGTCCACGGTTGAGGCGTAGATCGAAGTGGAACGCTGCAGCACCCCGGGCACCTGGCCGGTGGCGTAGCCGCGGCTTGCCAGTCCCACCTCGTTCAGGTAGTTGACAACGGCCTGCGCCACCGTGTTCCGGCTGGCCCCGTACTCGATATGGCCGAAGCCGTCGTGCATCTCCCCCAGGCCGCCCACGTCGAATCCCTCGCTGACTACCACGATGCAGCGCCCGCTGCGCCCCAGTTCCCGATTCACGTTTTCAGCCAGGCTATCCAGGGTGTGAAACCCTTCAGCAAAGTACATCTGCAGGGGCATCCGCCGCTGAGGATCGGCCAGGCGGGAGGCGGCTGGGATCCAGCCGGATTTGCGGCCCATGGCCTGCAGCACCGCCACGGATTCGGAGACGTTCATGCCCCGGTTCTCTTCGTTCACATTTT
>CAZKCQ010000110.1:0-8682 GCA_964551205.1 uncultured Spirochaetaceae bacterium | reverse complement strand
AACCGGTGCATAAAGGTTTTGCAGACCTCTCCCTTACCCCTTGGGTACGGCGCCTAAAAACCGTGGTAAAATTAACAAAAATGGAGTTCTTTGTCCAGCCAAACCGGTATCGGCGGTATCGTCAGCTCCATGGTCGCCAGCATCCCAGTCAGCCGAAGGCGCTGTTGCTCTATCCTCCGATCTACGATTTTGCCCTCTACGATCTATTTCTCAAACCCTATGCGCTCTGCCGGCTCGGGGCCTGGCTGCAGCGCTGCGGCTATGGCGTGCGTCTGGTGAACGCCATGGATTATACGGATCCCCGGAGCATCGCCGTGTTGGGCAGTCCCAAGCGGGAGCTCCGGGGAACGGGGAAGTTCTTCCGGCAGATCATACCCGCCCCTCCTGCTGTGGCCGGGATGAAGCGCAGCTACGCCCGTTATGGGATCCTGGCGGAGAGTCTGGAGCGGCGGATCGCCGCTGAGGAACCCGACATCGTTTTAGTGTCCGCCGGTATGACCTACTGGTACCCGGGGGTGCTGGAGGCGATCCGGATGGTGCGGAAGCTGTTCCCCAGGGCGCCGGTCGTTCTGGGGGGCGTCTACCCGACCCTTTGCCCGGAGCACGCGAGGGCGAATACCGAAGCCGATCTGGTGGTGTCCGGGCCCGCGTTTCCTCACCTGGGGGATTTCCTGGATTCTCGATCGCTCCCCACATCCGCCCCTCCATCCACAGAGGAGCTTCTGCTCCTGCCGGAGGCGAATTGGCAGGCGGGGGTACTGCGCTTGAACCGGGGCTGCCCCATGGCCTGCGCCTACTGTTCCTCCAAGGTGATCGAGCCCCGATTCCTCCAGGGTAACCCGGATCTGCTGTTTCAAACGGTTCTGGAGGCGCATCGATGCTACGGCACCCGTTCTTTCGCCTTTTACGACGACGCCTTGTTGTGCAAGAAGGAGCAGGGCTTTCTGTCATTTCTCGAACAGATCTGCCGCTCCGGTTTATCCTTGAAGTTCTACCTTCCCAACGCCGTGCACTTGTGTCACCTGGATCGGATTTGCGCGAACCTGATGAGGCGCGCGGGATTCGCAGAGGTGCGCATCGGCTTTGAAAGCGCCCATTCGGAGTTTCACGAAACTTTTGATAACAAATTGGATGCGTCGATGCTGGCCGGAGGATTGGATCACCTGCTGCAAGCGGGATTTCCTCCCGAAAAAATCACGGCCTACGTACTTGCGGGGTTGCCGGGTCAGGAGGCGGGGGAGGTGGAGATGTCGGTGCGTCACGCAGCCGGGTTCGGGATCCGGGTTCAGATTGCCGAATACTCGCCGACTCCGGGCAGTCCCCTTTGGTCAGAGGCGATAGATCGGTCCTCCTTCGACCTGGAGGCTGAACCCCTCACCCATAACAACAGCATCCTGCCGATGCGCTGGCGGGGCTTCACCTTGGAAGACCTGGACCGTTTGAAGTCCCTGAGCCGGAATCCAGGGGAGCGCTCAGCCGTCTGAGTCTGCAGGCTCGGGCGGATTCGGCCTCACCCGTCGGCATCGCCGTAGGCATCCCCCTTCTTCGGGACCAGGCAGAGGAAGCGCATCTGTCCCTCCCCTGTATTGAAGAATCCGTGGGTAACCCCTGCCGGAGCGTGAACGGCGGACCCCGCCAGGATGGGATGCTCGGTACCGTCGATTTTTACGAACCCGCTGCCTTCCAGAATGTACACGACGTGGTACCAATCGTGCTGATGGTACGGGCTGTTGGCTCCGGGCTGCACGGTGAACTCCCGCAGGTACCCCTCGAAGCCATCCTTGGGTCCCACCAGGATCTGCTTGAGCACTTGCTTGTCCCCCTCGCCATAGACGGGGTAGGGTTTCTTTTCCGATTCGTGTCTTACCATAGCTCCACTATAGGCGAATGCCCCCTTTTCTGACAAGCTCCATCCGTCGAATCTTCGAGGACGGAGGAAAACTGCAATGACTATAGATTAAACTTGAAATTGAAATTAAAATTGAAATATCAATGGAAATCGGAGTACGAGATGTCCCAATCAAAGCAGAAGCGTTTGGAGCAAAAGAGGGCTACAATCCTGGAGACGGCGGAGAGTGTTCTCATCAAATACGGAAAGAATTCCACGATGGGCGACATCGCCAAGGCCTTGGATATGGACAAGAGCTCCCTGTACTACTACTACAAGGGCATTCCGGAGATTCTCAATGCGATCCTCGATCAGGAGTACTACGACTTTTCGGTGCATATCAAGGAGATTCGAAAGGAAAACAAGTCCCATATCGATGTGCTCAGGGAGATGATCCGGGTAATCCTGGAGTTCTACCACGACAACCTGGAGATTCTGCTGATTATCCTGACCAGGATTTTCCCTTTGTTTATCGATCCCGAGACAAGAGAAGAATCTACGGCGATCAACAGCTACATGGACAGCTACCGGGAAGCAAACGTGCTGATGCTGGAGGAGATCAAGCTGGGTTTGGCCGAGAAGGAATTTTCGGTCCGCTTCAGTCCTGAGATGATCCTCCAGACCCTCCGAGGTGCGGTATTCGGAGTCTGTGCGGTTTGGCGGAAACAAAAGCCTCCGCGTCATGAGATACCGGCGATAGTGGACCACCTGCTGGCGATGTACACCTAGGCGGCGGGTTTGAAGGACGGGCAAGGTATGGCGAAACAGAAGAAAAACAAAACCAGCGAGCTGACACCCCGGGAACTGCCCACCAATGCGGAGCTCAAGCGCCTGGTGGAAATGACGGTGACCCGGTTGGAAAACTGGAAGGTGGAGGTGGAGAGCAATCCCAATCCCCGCCTGGTGCACGTGCTGAAAAATATAATCGCCCAGATCGAAACGTTGACCGAGCTAACCGAAGCCAAGATCAGCTACTCCTACAAAGCCCTGTCCCGACAGATGTCACTCCTGGTGGATGAGGTTGCCAAGCTCAATATCGCCATCACCGACTCCCTTCTGGAGGATGATCTGATAGACGAAGCCGAGGAGGAGCGGATCAACGAGTCACTGAAACAGGTATTTCAGGCCGCGGTTCAACTGATCCGTATCGTCCAGCAGGCCTTCATGCACTCCCAGGGCCGGCTGCCCAGGGCGGACTAGCAAAAGAGATTGACTCCCCGCCATCTTCATTACTATTTTAATAGCAAAACCTGAGCGGATTAATCGAGTAGGTCGGATGTACGGTCGGATCCCGGCCGGCGGGAAACGGCTCGGCAGAATCCGCACCGACCTCTGAAAAAAAAGAAAGGAAGCAACATGATCAACAAAAAGATGCAGGATGCTCTGATCGACCAGATCAATGCGGAGCTGTACTCCGCGTACCTGTACCTCGCCATGGCGGCGGAGTTAGAGACCCAGAATCTCAAGGGCATGGCCAGTTGGATGGAGGTCCAGGCCAAAGAGGAAACCGGTCATGCCAAACGGCTGTACGATTTCGTGAATGATCGGGGCGGCCGGGTAACCCTCAAGGCGATCGACGCCCCGCCGGTTGAGTGGAAGACCCCGGCGGCCGCTTTCCAGGCTGCCTATGAGCATGAGCAGAAGGTGACCGCCATGATCCACAACCTGGTGGACATCGCCCGCAGCGAAAAGGATAAGGCCGCCGAAGTGATGCTGGCCTGGTTCGTGGACGAGCAGGTCGAGGAGGAAGCCACGGCAAGCGGAATCGCTGAAAAGCTCAAGATGATCAAAGATTCCGCCAACGGGCTGTTTATGCTGGACAACGCGCTGGGCAAGCGGGAGTAGCAACTACAGGGATCAAGTGTAGACAACCGCGAAAACCACGGCTGTTTCTGGAGCTCCTCCGGGAACAGCCTTTTTTTACTGTCGAGTTGGAGCTCTTGAAAAAAAACACCCGTATGTTATTATGATGCCGGTTCCACACTTCACGAGAAAGAGAGCGGGAAGATGAAGAAATACGTTTGTACTGTCTGTGGTTATGTCTACGATCCGGCGGAGGGGGATCCGGACGGCGGGATTGCCGCCGGGACCTCTTTCGAAGCCCTTCCAGACGACTGGGTCTGTCCCGTATGCGGTGCAGGCAAGGAGGATTTTGAACCCCAGGATTGACGACAATACGCTTTCCCGCCTGAGGGAAACAAACCTATCGGATCGAAACCGATAGGTTTGTTTTTTACCTGTCGATGAAACCATCTCTGGCCGGACTCTGTTCACTATGTCCGCAAACCGAGCTTGAGCTCATCCGCGAGCATCTTGCCCGACTCGAGGAGCGTTACTTCCAATACTTCTCCGAGGACACGGTCGCCGAACATCTGCGCGTGCTCGGGCGTCTTTCCTCCGAACAACCCGTACAGACCCTGGTGCAACCCCGGGAGAGGGACCGCTTGGAAATTACGGTGCTGGCCTTCGACTATCCCGGCGAGTTTTCCCTGATCACCGGTGTCCTGGCCGCTTCCGGATTTAATATCATCTCCGGTGAGGTGTATACCTACAGCCGCTACCAGCCGACCTCCGAAACCGAGGCTGCCGCCGGTGCAAAGCGTGCCAGCGGCACAAGAGGAGGCACCTTCGCCCTGCGCTTGAGAAAGAGCAGATCCATCCGCACCGATCCCCTGCACAGACGGAGGATCATCGATCACTTCTTCGGGACGGTGGCCAGCCGCCTGGCCCCCGAGATGTGGGAGATCCAACTGCAGAACCGTCTGGCGGAGACGATCGCTCTGCTGGAGCGGGGGGACGAGGAATCCCTGCAGCAGGCGCGGCAGCGGGTCAATGAGCAGGTTGCGCAGTATCTGGCTTCGGCGCATCTGCCCACCGAGGCGGTTCTGCTTCCCGTCCAGATCGAAGTCGGTTCCGCAGCGCGGGATCCATCCAGCGTTACGGTTGTGGCCCAGGATACCCCGTTTTTTCTCTACGCCCTGAGCACGGCCCTGGCTCTGCGCTCGATCTACATCGAGTCCGTTCACATCCGCACGGTAACAAACAGGATCGAAGACGAGTTTTCCTTTCTCGATGCCCAGGGCAAGCGGATTTCCGATGCCGACCGCCTCGATCAGGTCAGGTTCTCCGTGTTGTTGACGAAACAGTTCACCTATTTCCTCTCCAGTGCGCCGGATCCCTACGCAGCCCTCTGTCGTTTCGAGCAGCTGGTGGAGAGGGTGTTCGAGCTTCCCGAGCAGGGACGCTGGGCCGAGCTTCTGTCCAATCCCCTGATCCTCCGGGACCTGGCCCGCCTGTTGGGCGCCAGCGATTACCTCTGGGAGGATTTCATCCGACTGCAGTACGAAACCCTCCTGCCCATGCTGGAGCCCCACCTCCTGGGGCAGAGTTTTTCCGCTCCCGCCGCTGAGCTGTCCGGTCGAGTGGATGAGGCGCTGGCTTCGGCCAAATCCATCCAGAAAAAACTCAGGATCCTCAACGAGTTCAAAGATCGCGAGATCTTTCTGCTGGAGCTGGACCATATCGTGGCCCCGGCGGCGAGTTTCCGAACCCTGAGTGAAGGGTTGACCCGGCTGGCCGAAGTCGTTTTGAACAGGACGGTGCAGTTCACCTTTGAGCAACTGATCCGGCGCTACGGCCGGCCGCTGACGGTAGGCAGGCTGCCGGCCGGGTTCTGCCTCCTGGGACTGGGAAAACTGGGTGGAGGGGACCTGGGCTACGCATCCGATATCGAGCTGCTGTTTGTGTACAGCGACAATGGAACAACCGAGGGGAGTGAGGGCATCCCCAACGCCGAGTTTTTCGATCGCCTGGTCCGGGAGACCAGCGCGGCGATCCGCGCCAAGAAGCGGGGGATCTTCGAGGTCGACCTGCGGCTGCGGCCCTACGGTGCCTCGGGACCGATGGCCTGCAGCCTGGAGAGCTTCTGTCGCTACTACGGTCCGGGCGGAGAGGCCCATCCGCTGGAGCGGCTGGCCCTGGTGCGTTTGCGGGCGATCGGGGGCGACCGTGACCTGGGGGAGCAGGTGGAACGGCTGCGGGACGAGATGCTGTACACGGGCCAGCCCCTAGACCTCAAGGCACTGCGCGCCGCCAGGCGGCGTCAGATCGACGCTCGGACCCGGCGGGGAGAGTTGAATGCCAAGTTCAGTCCCGGCGCCCTCCTGGATCTCGAATACGCGGTCATGCTGCTGCAGGTAGCCTCAGGAGCGAACAGGGGGGAGCTTCGCACACCCTTTATCCGGGAGGCTTTGGAACATCTGCAGATTGCGGGGCTGCTGGCAGAAGAGCAGACATCCCGGCTCATGGAGGCCTACGAGTTCTTAAGGAGGCTGATCAACAGCCTTCGCATGCTGCGGGGCTCGGCCCTGGATTTATTCCTGCCGGATCTGCGTTCCGACGAGTATCTGCATCTGGCGCGGCGGATGGGCTACGCCGCAGATGAGGAATTGACCCCGGTTCAGCGGCTGCGTCTGGATTTCGATACCCACACCGCCTTTGTGAGAGCCTTTGTGGAGGAGCATTTCGGCCGGGAGATCCTGTCGGTTCCGGGGGTCGGAAACATCGCCGACCTGATTCTTTCCGATGCCCTGTCCCGGGAGGAGGCCAGGGCGATTCTTGTTCGTTCGGGGTTCGAAAATCCGGAGCGGGCCTTGGTCAATCTCCGCAGTCTGGCCGCCGCCGGGGCCTCGCCGGTCTCCTTCGCCCGTCTGGCTGTTCTGGCCACCGATTTCCTGAAGGCTCAGCCGGATCCGGACATGGCCTTGAACAACTGGGAGCGATTCTTGGGGGCGCTGGAGGATCCGGAGGAACATTTCCGACTGCTCCTGTCCCAACCCAAGCGCCTGGATATTCTGCTCAGGATCTTTGCCGGCAGTCAGTTTCTGTCCGATTCCCTGATCCGGGACCCCGACTTCTTCGAGTGGGCCACCATGCCCGATCATCTGCATACCCTTCGTCATCGTGAGCAGGTCGAAGCTGTGTTCAAGCCGCTGTCTCAGGCAACGGTTCCCACCAACAGGTGGCGAAATCACCTCCGCCGGCTCAAGAGGCGGGAGATCCTGCGTATCGGAATTCGGGATATCTGCCTGGATATACCGATAGAGGAGATCATGGAGGAGCTGTCCATACTGGCGGAGGCGGTGCTGCAGGTGGAGCTGGAGAGGCTGTGGGAGATCCTCGGTGCGAAGGAGCCAGGGGCTGGGTTCTGTCTGCTGGCCTTCGGGAAGTTGGGGGGAGGGGAGCTGAACTACAGTTCCGACATCGATCTGCTGGCGATCAGCGGCAATCCCCTGGACGAAAAGAGCGAGGGCCTTTTCAAAGGGGTGATGGACAGTCTGCGCAAGGATCTCTCTACGCATACCGAAGAGGGTGCCGCCTACAGGGTCGATCTGCGCCTCCGGCCCTTTGGCCGATCCGGGGAGCTGGTGAGCTCCGTGCCCAGGCTCATCCGGTACTATCGCGATCAGGCGGCTGTCTGGGAGCTCCAGGCTCTGCTCAAGGCTCGGCCGGTTGCCGGGAACCGCCGGGTGGGGGAGGCCTTCCTCTCGGAATGCAGAGCCTTATTCCATGAGCCCCGCTCCGCCGAAGATATCATCGCCTCCCTGGAGAAGATGCGAAATACGACCCGGGGCAAGCTGAGTCAGGGCATCGACTCGGGCCGCAACATCAAGTTGGGAGGCGGTGGTATCCGGGATGTGGAGTTTCTGGTACAGGGACTTCAACTCATCCACGCCGGGAAGGCAGGTAGGGCCGTAGCAGGAGGGGAGCTGCTTAGCGGGAATACCCTGACGGCGCTGAAAGCCCTGAGAGAGCAGGGGATCTTGACGGCTTTGCTGGCGGAAACATTGCGCCGGGACTACCTGTTTCTGCGCAGGATAGAACACTACCTGCAGATATTCGAGGACAGACAGACCCACACCCTGCCGAGAGACGAACAGGAGCTTCAAGCTCTTTCCCGGAGGATGCTCGGGCCGGAGTCCGGATCGGCGCAGTTCCTGGAGCGGGTGTCAGCCTGTATGGGGCGGGTGGAGGCTTCCTATCGTCATTTTTTACTGGAGTAGCCCCCATCTGCGGACCCGCAGTTTCAGGCATTGACAGGGGCAACCACGGATACGTACTATCGGGAGCATGGATGAAATTGCCCGGCAACTGAACGCGATTTTGGAGCACACGGTTGCAGGAGCGCTCCTTTCGGCCAGGGGCAGACGCCTGTACTTCCCCCGCGGAATCGTGGCTCAATCCGCTGAGGCCAATAAGGATGCCCACCAGCTCAACGCCACGGCGGGAATCGCCACCCAGGGCGGGCAGCCGCTGTTCCTGTCACCCATAAAAGCCCATATCCCTCAGCTCGAACCTGCGCAGATCTTCTCCTACGCCCCCACCGCCGGAATCCCTGAGCTGAGGGCGAATTGGCTGCGGGAGATGGTGGAGAAGAATCCCTCTCTGAAGAGCAGGAAAACCACCCTCCCGGCGGTGGTCAGCGGTCTCACCCACGGGCTGACCGTGCTTGCGGATCTGTTCGTGGAACCCGGCGACACGCTGATCCTTCCCGACCTGTTCTGGGGTAACTACCGGCTGATCTTCGCAGACCGGATGGAGGCGAAAATTCAGACCTTCCCCTTCTTCAGCCAGGCCGGGACCCTCAACCTGAGCGCTTTGGGCGAGCTGCTGGCCGCCCAGGTTTCGGCCGGTGATGCCTCACTGTCGTCAGCCGGCGGGCAGGGGATCGGCAAGGTCATCCTTCTGCTGAACTTCCCCAACAATCCGACGGGGTACTCTCCGAACACGGAGGA
>CAZKCQ010000109.1:0-8700 GCA_964551205.1 uncultured Spirochaetaceae bacterium | reverse complement strand
TCTATGGCGTAGCACCCTGTTTCCGCAGTTGCTGCATTCGATCATCGTCGGAACGGTCAAACGCATGGTCTGGGCCTTCCGCTTCCTGGATCGAGTCTTCGAGATTTTCTTTTTTGGTACTGCCATGATTTTCTACCTAATAACTTAAAAGCTGAAGTGAGTGAAAAATAACGCATTCGTATCGCTGTGTCAAGCCTGGGAACCGGGTTGCTTGTTCTGCTCCTGGATCCTGGCCAGCAGCTTCTTCTCGACGATCGGCGGCACCATCTCGGAGATGTCACCGCCGAAGATCGCAACTTCCTTGATCCCCGAGGATCGCAGCACGAAGTACTTCTGATCCGTCGGCATGAAGAGGGTCTCGATCTTGGGATTCAGGGCCCGGTTCATCATGGACAGCTCGAACTCATAGTCGAAATCGGAAAGCGCCCGTACGCCCCGGAGAATCATTTTGGCGCCGATCTTTTCGGCAAAATCCACGATGAGTCCGCGCCAGATCGTCACCTGAACGTTGGGGTACTCCGCCACCATCGTGGTTATCATCTCGAAGCGCTCATCCGCGCTGAACAGATACTTCTTCTGCGGATTGTCGGCGATCACGATTTCCAACTGCTCGAAGATTGCCGCCGCCCGCTTCATGATATCGAAGTGCCCGTTTGTGGGTGGGTCAAATGAGCCCGGATAGATCACTTTCATGGCCGATAGTGTAGTCGCAAATGTCGATCCAGGTCAATAAATGTGAAAGATTATGCGTCCAGGGGACGAAAATAATAAAATGCAGGTACCAATGCATTCCCTGCTGCCCCTCTTGCTCGCACCCCTTCTGTTTTGGGCGTGCGCCTATACGCCGCCGCAGGAACAACAGGAGGAAGCCGAGCCTGCCCCACCGGCGGAACCGGAGGTGGAAGAGGAGGCAGAGCAGCCTGTGGAAAATTTCGTGGTCAGTAAGGAGGTCTATACCAGGACCTTCGACGAAATCGAGGAGTTCATCCGCAATCTGAATGAAATTATCCGAAAAAAGGATTACGACACCTGGTTGACCTACCTGAGCGAAGAGTACATAGAACGAACCAGCGATCCGGCCTATCTAAAACAGCAGTCCGAGCAGCCCATGCTGAAGAAGAGCAACATCGGCTTGAACAGCCTGAGGGATTATTTCATTTATGTGGTGGTACCCAGCCGGGTCCAGGCTCAGCTGGACGAAATCGAGTTTATAGGCGAGAATCAGGTGAAGGCGTACGCGATGATAAAGAACACCAAGGCGCTTCTCTATCTGCTTGTCCGGGAAGAGGACAAGTGGAAAATAGGGGTGTGGTAGTGTATATTTGAGAGGGATTGGAGACGAGGATGAAGGGATCATCAATTCGATGGGTATTAGTAGTAGCGGGCCTGGCCGCGGCGGTGCTGCTGGGCGCACAAAGCACGCAGCGGGAGCTCACCGTAGAGGAACTGTACCTTCAAGACATCGAGTTCCAGATACTTAGTGAGAAAGCCTTCTCGGACAGTCGCGAAATCAAGCTGGACGTTCTGGATGAGATTGAGGCCATGATCGAGGAGGGGACGGTGGACGATCCGGACAAGGTCGAGTTCGTTCTGGAATACCTCGGCATGGAGGGTACGGCTCGACGGGTTCGCGAGTCGGCCCGTTTGATCAACTACTACCCCGAGGTGCGCCGCCGCTCGGCCAATCTGCTGGGCCGGCTGGGGGGTGTGAGGGCAAAAGACGCCCTGGTGTCGATCCTGCTGATCGACGATGAGCCCATGGTCAAGGCGGAAGCCGCCTATGCCTTGGGCGTGATCGGGATGAACGACGGCAACGATGTGATCCAGGCCCTGCTCTACACGTTGGAGAACGAAGATCCCCAGATGCCGGACAACAACCTGGCCTACGCCGTTTGTCTGGCCGTGGAAAAAATCGTGGAAGCGAATAACGGGGATTTGGATTCGGCCGCCTATTCCGATCTCGCCCGAACCCTGGTGCGCATCGCCCAGGGCAACTATATCAAGACGGTCCGGCGAAAAGCCCTGCAGACCCTCGAACTCCTGAAGGAATACCAGTCGTAGAACTCAAGCGGACTCCAGATCGTTGATAACCTCTTCCAGCCACTGATTCTCCGCCTCCAGATGGATGATCCCCTTTCTGATGATAGCCTGGAGGAAGAAGTTGATCTCGTCTCCGATGGCGACCAGGGTCCGCTGGAAGTTCTCCTTCTGCATGATGATTTTCTTCTGCTGCGAACGCAGGTAGTTCAGCACCTTCTCCTTCGGGATCTTGTCGAAAAACAGGAACTTCAGGGTGAACTCGTCCTTAACCCGGTAGTTTGAGCGCAGCGGCCGCAGCAGCCAATCATCCAGCCGCTTCTTGCCCTTCTCCGTGATCGAATAGATGTTCTTCTCCGCCGCTTTTTTACCCGGGGCGGTTCTTTTTGTGACCCAACCCACCTCGGATAATCGGCGCAGCGTGGGGTACAGCTGACCGTAGGAGACCGACCACACATTGCCGAGGGACCCTTCGAACTGTTGTTTGATCTCGTACCCGTACTTCGGTTTTTCGGAGAGCAGTCCCAGGAGGGCGTATTTGAGCGACATAACGGGATCTATTATATCCCATTGCTACACTGCTGACAATGGAAGGATTTGGAATCTCTTGTTGTGCGGAGCTTATTGCGCGGAGATGTTGATCGACGGTTGCTGCCGCCACTCCGGCACGGTTTCGGTTTCTTCGTACTGGATGCGCTTGCGTATGAAAAAGCTCGGGCTACCGGAGTGTTCCCGGAACTGCACGATCCCGAAACTGCCCTTGCCCAGATAGCAGATCTTCTCATGTTGTTGCACCGCGTTGTCGCCGCGCAAAGCCTTGAGGATGCAATCGAAATGTGCGGGCTTCCCGCTCTCCTTGTGGGTGATGGCCGATGTCAGATCGCGGACCGCTTTTTGGCAGAGGGGACATTGGGGAAACTCGATTTGGGGTTTGCGTCGGTCTCTTCGATGCCTGGATCTGGATTTTCCGTGATGGGGCAACGGGCTCAGTCCTCCCTGTGGATATTCTGGGTCAGATCCTGGGCGATCTTGCTGATGGCCACGGCCAGGTACTTCTCGTCGTTGATCTTCTTCTTCAGCTCCGCCAGCCGCCTTGGATCCGTCTTTTTTGCTATCCTAACCAAAACGCGTCCTCGTAATGGATGACCTCCGGTGTGTTCGGCGACACCAGAATGACATCGAATCCGAAATGCCTGCGCCGGAACTCCGGATGGGTGTAGAGAAACCGACGGGAGGTAGCCACTATCCTCTCCTGCTTGCGCCGATCGATCGCGTATTCCAAATCGCCGCTATCCAGATAAGCCCAATTTTTTACTTCCACAAAAATGATCCGATCTTCCTTTTCGGCAATCAGGTCGATCTCACCGCTCCTGCTTCGAAAATTCCGCTCCAAAACCGTGTAACCCCGTTCGCACAGGTACTGCTCTGCCCGCCTCTCGCCCTCGCGACCCTTCAGCCATTGGTTCATTCCTCCCCTTCCCCGATCATCTTGGGATCGATCGCCTTGACGATGAAAAGGTTCTTCTTGGCCAGCAGATCCACGGTCTCGCTTCCCTCGATCTGGTTCCCCAACTCGTCGATGAGCAGCTCGATCTTGGGGCGCAGGGGCGCATCGGTGTGGTTCTCACTGACCCTACCGATGCTCGAATTATTCAGCTGCACAACGCTGCCGATCGGGAAGATCCCCATGCTCTCCAGAAAAGCCTTCAGGACCTGAGGATCGAAGTGTTTGCCGTTGTCGCTGAGAACGGCCTTCATGGCGTTGTATCCGATTATGGAGTTTCGGTACGGGCGCTCACTGACCATGGCCTCGTAGGAATCGGCCACCGCCACGATTCTGGCAAACAGGGTGATGTCATCGCTCTTCAGGCTGCGGGGGTATCCCCGGCCGTCCCAATGTTCGTGGTGCTGTAGAGCCACCAGGGCGATTTCCTCTGGATACTTCATGTCTTTGGAGATGATCTGATAGCCCGTCACCGCATGAGCCCGCATCCTGTTCAGCTCGACTGTGGACAGGCGGCCCTGCTTTTCCAGGATTTCCTTCTCCACCTTGAGCATGCCGATATCATGAAGAAGCCCGCCGGTGGCGAGCTGAAGAAGCCTGTGGGAGGCCAGCCGCATGGTGGTGCCGATAACCGCGGAAATGATCATGCAGTTGACGGCGCTGACGGAGAGCCTGCGCTCGATCCAATCGCCCAGCAGGATCAGCTGGATCATCTCATTCTTGCTCTGGCGCAGCACATCCAGCATATCCTTGACCACGGAATCTATGGGTTCGTGGTTGAGGTAGGTCCCGTCGACCACGTCCTGAAAGATGGCGTCCACCTTGTCCACGGCGCTGCGGTAGATCCTGTGGAACTTCTCCTCCTTTTTGGGAAGCCAAGCCGGCGTCTCTGTAAGATTGGTCGCCGCCTCCGTTGCGCTCTCATTGATCTCCTGACCGTCGGTGAAAACATCTTCGATATCCCAGCGGCTGAGACGCTCTATGTCCTTGTCTTTGATCGCAACCCCGGCGGGCACCAGGATGTTGTCACCTTCTATATAAACCGGCTGGTTGAACTTCATGCCTGGACGCAATGTGCTGACCTTTATCATCTTCATCTGAAAAACCTCTATGCGACCTTACCTGCGAATACCAGGATCTCGGCAACGATTCTGTAGAATTGCTCGGGAATCAGGCTTCCCAGGGGAAGTTCCACCAGAGCATCCGCCAGCTGCGGCTCATCCACAATCTCGATGCCCTGCTCCGCGGCGATCTGTTTGATCCGCCTGGCCAGCTGCCCTTTACCCGAGGCCAGAATGATCGGAGCCGGATATTCTTCGCTGTACCGTATCGCCGCCGCTTTTTCCATTCCCTTACGAGTCAGTGTACCGTATCGACGTTATGATAGGAAAGCTCCTCCCAGGACAAATCAAAGCCGTCGAAGTTTTGGTCTTCACGTATAGTATCGTCAATTTTTACGCCGAGGTTTTGTAATTTTAGCCGCAAAACGTTGAGTTCGGCCTTCCGCCTTTTGTCGACCGGCTCGCCGAAGATGTACAGCTCAGGCGCCCGTGAAGTCTCACCCCGGCCGATACCGTTTTTCAGCACGAACGACCACTTGCCCCCGTGAGCATCGCGGACAACCACGATCAGCCGGTCGGTCCGCTGCCGGCGGACATCGCGGCGCAGGCGGATCGTTCCGTAGACGGTGCCCGCATCTTCTAAGCTGTAGCTGATGGGAATTACTACCCAGGTGTATTCTGGACCTTGCAGATGGTTGAAGACCTGCAGGCTGCTGCCCTCCCCGCTCCCGGGCCTTTCGATATCGCTTCGCAGCTGCCGCGCCAGCTTCTCGGGATCCAGGGGTCCACGTCTGCCTCTTCTCCGCTTTTCCCCCGATTCCTGTTCCCCGTAGCCGAGAACGGGGAGCAGCTGTTCCAGTCCCCGGGACCGGGGGCCGATCCCTTTTTCCAGAATTATCGCAATGATACGGGCGAACTTCTTCGGATCCAGCTTCAGCCGCTCCAACAGCTGTCGCACCTGCAGCAGTCGCTCCGGTGCGACGGCCAGGCCGCTGCGCAGGAACGCCGTCACGATGCTCTCCACCAGCTGGTTCGGTTGAAGGCCCTGGCGAACAATCAGCTCCCGGATCGGATCCGCGGCCTGCCCGGAGATCTTAAGGGTAATTCGTCCACGTTGGATCCCCACCAGAGCTCTCAGCCGCTGACCGGAAGTCAGTTCCACCTCGGAAAAAGCAGGCAGGACCCTGCCCCTGATCCCCACGGCCCACTTGTTGCCGGCCAGGCGCTTGATGACCGTCACTATAACAGAATCGCCAGATCGCAAGGAAAGCTCGGATCTGGCGTTCAAGTTGAGCTTGAGGCTGGCGAGGATCGGCTTCATCCTATCGAAATCAATCTTTATCCTCAGCCGGACGTTCGGCGACCTGCTCTTTTCTCGGTTTCCTGGTGATGAGCTCGGCGACCTTGGCCGACTTCCCGACCCGGTCGCGGATGTAGTACAACTTGGCCCTGCGCACCCGCCCCCGTCGGCTGATTTCGATCTTCTGGATCCGGGGCGAATTCAGGGGAAAGGTCCGCTCAACCCCGACCCCGTAGGAGATCTTGCGCACTTTGAAGGTCCTGCGGATTCCTTCCCGCTTGATGGCGATACACAGCCCCTCGAAGACCTGAACCCGTTCGGTCTTTCCCTCGATGATCTTGTAGTGGATTTTCAACGTATCGCCGATTGAGAAATCAGGCAGATCGCTGCGAATTTGTTCCGTTTCGATTACGCGTATCTTGTTCATCTTCCTCTCCTATTATCCTTGCTTATGGCCGCCCTCGCCCCCATCTTTGGTGAGTTCCGGCCGGAACTTCCGTGTTTTTTCCAGGCTCTTCTCCCGTCTCCAGCGCTCGATCTCCGCGTGGTTGCCGGAGAGAAGGACTTCCGGCACCCCGTGACCGCGGAAGACAGCCGGACGTGTGTACTGGGGATATTCCAGCAACCCGCCGGAGAAACTCTCCTCTGCCAGTGAATCGACGGCAATGACGCCCTTTACCAGGCGTACGATCGAATCGACTACCACCATGGCGGCTACCTCTCCGCCGCTTAGTACGTAATTGCCAACCGAAATCTCATCCGTCACGAACAGATCGATGATCCTCTGGTCGATCCCCTCGTAGCGGCCACAGATCATCGCTACCCGGCTCTCTGCAGCAAACTCCCGGGCATGGTCCTGAGACCACAGAACACCTGAGGGTGTCAGATAGACGACCCGGGTACGCTTGCGCTTCACCCCCGGCACCGACTCCAGGGCTGCGGCAAGGGGTTCGGGTTTGAGCACCATGCCCGGACCGCCGCCGTAGGTGGCGTCATCACAGGTTTTGTGCTTATCCCGGGCGAAATCCCGGATGTTGATCAGATCCAGCCGGATCTGTCTTTGCTCCACCGCCCTGGCCAGGATGGAGGAGCTCCGATATCCCTCGAAGATCTCCGGGAACAGGGTCAAAATGTGAAAGATCACGGCTGCTCGTACGCCTCGGTGAGCTCGATACGTCGATCGGCGATATCGACTCTGCCTACAAAATGTCCGGAGAAGGGAACGATCAATCTCTTCCCTTCCGGCGATTCCACCTCCAGGAAATCGCCGCCGCCGCCCTCGGGCACGGCGACCACGCTGCCGATCAGGTTTTTGCCCTGAAACAGGCGGCAGCCCTGAAGGTCGGTGATATAGTACTCCTCTTCCCCGAGTACGCTGGCAAATTGACGATCCACCCAGATAAACCGCCCGCGATACCCGTCTGCGCTCTCGCGGTCATCGATGCCTGCGAGTTTCAGAAGCACCGCTCCCACACCGCCGCGAACATCTTCCACCTCGAAACCGGCCAGTTTGCCCGGACTTCCCAGAAGAACCTTCTTCAGTCGAAGCAGATGCTCGATTTCCCCCGACAGACTCTTGACCTTGAGGTACCCCTTTAGCCCATGACTCGTTTGGACCCTACCGACGGCCAGCAGCCGGGCGCTGCCTTCATCACCCATCTTAAGCTTTCAGTCGAGTATTTCCAGCACCACCCTTTTTCCCGATTTCGTGGAAGAAGCACTGAGGATGGTTCGTATTGCTTTCGCAATACGACCGTGCTTTCCGATGACCTTTCCGATATCCCCTTCCGAAACCTTCAACTCGAGGATCGTGGACTTCTCACCCTCGATCATATTCACCACGACTCCGCCGGGATCATCAACCAGTGACTTGGCGATGTACTCCACAAGTTCCTTTTCCACTGGACGCCTCCTCTTTCTTCAGTAGCCGTGACTGCCGCCGGCTACTTGATCCGGAAATTGATGTTGTTCAGCAGTTTTCTGACCGTATCGCTGGGTTGGGCTCCCTTGTTCAGCCAATCTCGAACGCGCTCTTCCTTGACCCGGATCTGCTTTTCTTCGATCTCGATGGGGTGGTAGAAGCCCACCTCCTCAATCGTTCTCCCGTCTCTGGGACTGCGAGAATCCATCACCACAATCCGGTAGTAGGGTCTGCGTTTGGTTCCAAACCGCTTCAATCTTATCCGTACGCTCAACATCTGCCTCCTATCAAGTGCTCTGATTTAAGTGTTCTCCAGTTACCTGCTCTGACCAAGTTGCGACAGGAAAGCGGACTGGGCTTTCTTGTTCCTGGTCATCTTTTTCATCATCAATCGTGACTTCTCGAATTTCTTCAACAGTTTGTTTACATCGTACACCGCGGTGCCGCTGCCTCTGGCGATCCTCTTTCGTCTGCTCGGGCCGATAATTCGGTGGTTGCGGCGTTCCGCCCGGGTCATCGCCAGGATGATCGCCTCTTCCCGCTTCATCTCCCCCTCGTCGATCTGACTCTCCTCTATTAGGCCCCGCGCGCCGGGGATCATCTCCACCAGGGACTGCAGGCTGCCCATCTTACGGACCCGGCGAAACTGGTCCAGATAGTCCTCCAGGGTGAAACTCGCCCTGGCCAGCTTCTCCTGAAGCTCCTCCGCCTCCCGGACATCGATCGCACTTTGAGCCTTTTCGACCAGACTCACCACATCTCCCATGCCCAGAATCCGGGTGGCGATGCGCTCGGGATAGAACGGTTCCAGATCCTCCAGCTTCTCTCCAACCCCGATGAACTTGATCGGTTTGCCGGTGATGCTCTTCACGGACAG
>CAZKCQ010000108.1:0-8711 GCA_964551205.1 uncultured Spirochaetaceae bacterium | reverse complement strand
GCGCTTTCGGTCTCCAGCCAGCGCATGACGTTCTTGGAGAACTCTTTTGCGGAATAGTAGCCCATTTTCTTCAACCGCTCGTTCATGGCGGCGGTTTCTATGATGACGGGGATGTTGCGTCCCGGCTTCACCGGTATCACGATGTACGGAACCTGTACGCCCAGGATTTCCATGAAGTTCTCTTCCGCCCCGATTCTATCGTAGTTTTTGTTGGAATCCCAATCCTCCAGTCGAACGGCCATCTGGATCTGCTTCTTGTCCCGGATGGCCCCGACGCCGAACAGGTGGGTGATGTTGATGATCCCCAGGCCCCGGATCTCCATGTGATGGCTCGAGACCCCCGTACCGGTACCGATCAGGATGTTGCCGCTGACCCGGCGGATCTCCACCAGATCGTCCGCCACCAGCCTGTGGTTGCGCTCGATCAAGGCCAGAGCGGTTTCGCTCTTGCCGACGCCGCTATCCCCCATGATCAACGCGCCGACTCCAAAAACCTCCACGAGGACACCGTGGACACTCTGCTTGGGCGCGAAGATATTGCTCAACACCCGCAGGATGCGTGTGGTAAACTCGGAAGAGGTAAGATCGGTCTGCAGAACCGCGCAGCCTGTCCGCTCAGCAATCTTGAGGAAGTCATCTGTCGGAGTCTGGGAGTGGGTGAACACGCAGCAGGGGATCTCGCTGGAGAACAGCGTCTCCAAAGTCTCGGTCTTGCCCTCCCGGGCAAGCTTCTCCAGATAGGCCATCTCCCCGCGCCCGAAGATCTGGATACGCTGGAAGGCGAAATTATCGTAGAAACCGCTGAGCTCCAGACCCGGCCTGTTGATCTCCGGAACTTTCAACTCCCGAACCAGTCCCGATCGGCCGGCAACACACCTCAGGTTGAGAGCGTCCCTGTCCCTGAGATCCAACTGCAACAGATCCAGAACCGTAATTTTTTTCATGATTCCGGCGTGCCCGCCCGGACACTGTCGTGTCCCTTGTGATCTTGAATTTTGTTCTTCTCTTTAAGCACTTTCAGCTCCAACTTGTCGAAGAGCTTGTCGACTCCCTCGAAGATGTCGAAGCTCTTCACCTTCATATGAGTGGAGTTTCCCCAGCGGAAGTTTATGGTCGCCTCCAGGCTGTACTGACTGCCCTCCTGGGACAAGAAGACGAGTAGATCGATTATATGCTCGGATACAAAATCGAGACGAGGCACCTTCCTGTCAATATACTCTCTTATCTTATCCGTAATCTCAACGTGAACGCCCTTGATATCGATGTTCATGGGGCCCTCCTATCTGTGATGTGAACTCATGATGTCGAGCTCTTTGCGATATTTGGCAATCGTCCTTCGGGCAATATTGACTCCCTTTCCTTCCAGGATCTCGCCGATCTTCTGGTCGGTAAGCCGCTTCTTGTTGCCCTCCTCTTCGATGATCTCCCGGATCATCTGTTTGACACCTTCTTTGGAGAATCGGCCGCCTCCCGGTACCTGATTCGTGAAAAAATACTTGAGCTCGAAAATCCCCCATTCCGTCTGGATGTACTTTCCATTGGTCACCCGGCTCACCGTTGCTTCGTGCACGCCGATTTCAGCGGCAATATCCTTTAAGGACAGAGGCACGAGGTATTTGGAGCCTTTTCGGAAAAAATCCCTCTGAAACTCGATGATGGCCTTGCAGACCTTCAACAGCGTCTGATTCCTGCGCCGAATGCTGTTGATGAACCAATGGGCTTCGTGTACCCCGTCTTTCACAAACCGTTTGAGATCCTTCTGTTTGTACCGCTCCTCGTGGTCCTGTATGCTGGCATAAAAGGAGTTGATGCCCAGGACGGGGATGTCTTCATCGTTGAGCACGATGACAATCTCCCCCTCCTGGACCTTTACCATCACATCGGGGACCACGTACCGGGGCTGTTCGATGGAATAATTCCTTCCCGGGAAGGGGTCTAGTTCCCGCAGGAATTCCTTGACCTTCATTACCTCCTTCACGCTTATGCGCATATTACGGGCGATTTCCTGGAACTTCTCCCGTTCCAGCTGTTCAAAATGCTTCTCCACGATCTCCGCGGCTCGGGGAACAGCGTCGGGATGGAGTTTGATCTGCACCAGGATCGACTCCCGGTAGTCCCCTGTGCAGGTGCCGATCGGATCCAAGCCCTGTATCAGCTCCATCACCGTGTTCATTACTGCGATTTTTTCAGAACTCAAGGAGTTTTCAGGACTCTCGAGGGGATTGCCCTCCAGATCGAGGTTCAGCAGCAGATTTTCCGGCTTTTCGATATGAAAGCCATTGTCGTCAAGATTGCGGATCAGATACTCGCCGATGCGGAACTCAGTCGCGCTGATGGGCTGCAGTCGAAGCTGCCACAGCAGATGTTCGTGCAGAGATTCCGGACGGGTGAGCACACCCTCTATGAACTTCCGATGGGCGTCCTCCCGGCTGCCTCCTCCCTGTACCTTGATGTATCCCGGATCGGAGGTGTTTTCGAAATACTCCTGTTCCTCCGAAGTGCGTCTGCCCGTATCATCCAAAGACAGCGGCGAGCTTTCCTCCACGATCTCCAGAGCGGGGTTTTTCTCCAGCTCCTCCTGGATCGTATCCTTCAACTCCAAGAGCGGCAGGGCCATGATTTTTATGGCCTGGTACAACTGGGGGGTCATGCGCAGCGTGTGGGTTTGTTTTATTTCCAGTCTCTGTGATTGGGCCATAATTACAATCCGGCTTTAAATAATCTATCCCTCCATCATCATTCTATCATCAAATTTGAATGCAAAAACAGGGAATGTCAACGGTGGGTTTTTTTTGAGGACACGCCGCCCTACATACGAAACTCTTCGCCCAGGTAGATCCTGCGGGCGATCTCACTCTGCAGAAGCTCGTCCTTGGGACCGGCCACTACGATTTCTCCGAGGTTGATAATATAGGAGCGATGGGTGATCTCCAGGGTGTCCCTGACGTTGTGGTCGGTGAGCAGCACACCGATGCCTTTCTTTGAGAGGTCCACCGCGATGCGTTTGATCTCATAAACGGCGATCGGATCGATTCCCGCGAAGGGTTCATCCAGCAGAAGGAACTGGGGCTCGATGGCCAGGGAACGGGCAATCTCCGTGCGGCGGCGTTCTCCCCCGGACAGCGTGTAGGCTTTCTGTTTCCGCAGGTGTGTGATCCCCAATTCTTGGAGAAGGGAATCCAGTTTTTCTTTCTTCTCGGCAAGGTGCAGATCCCTTCGGGTTTCCAGGATAGCCGCAATGTTCTGCTCCACGGTAAGCTTCCGGAAAACCGACGGTTCCTGGGGCAGATAGGAGATGCCCAGACGGGCACGTTTGTACATCGGCAGACCGGAGATGCTGCGGCTGTTCAGGTAGATCTTTCCGCGGTTGGGCTTGATGAATCCAACGATCATGTAGAAGATCGTGGTCTTGCCCGCCCCGTTCGGTCCGAGCAGACCCACCAGCTCTCCCACTTTCATAGAGAAGCTGACATCCTTGACCGCCTCTTTCTTGCCGAAAATCTTCACCAGCCCTTCAACGGCCAGCTTGCCATCCTTAGCCGGTGCGTTCCCCTGGACCTCCTCCGGGGTTTCTGATGCCTTCACTCTACTGCTCTCCCTCATCCTGCTGGATCTCCGAAACCACCTTTCCCCGGATGTCTCCCTCCAGACGGATCGTGTCCGTATTGAGGTCAATGTAGATCTTCAGCGCCCGATACTCGTCGCCCTTCCAGTTGACGACGGGCATCCCGGAAAGCTCCAGCTTATCCTCGCTCCTCTGATAGCGGGCATACTCGGCCCGGCAGACCAGATCCTCTTTCAGTATCCGAACCCCGATCTGGACCACGGTTTCATCACTGTCCTCCCAATTCTCCAGGTACCCCCCTTTAACCACCACCTCGTTCTGCTCGTCCAACATGATCACGTTACCACGAACCCGCACGACCTTCTCCTCACGGTTGTAAAACAGCCGCCCACAGGTTACTTCGATCCCCTTCTGCTCGTTGACGATGCGAACGTTTCCCTCACAGGCTACGTAGCGGAAATCTTCCCCGTACAGTTCCACCCGGTCGGCCAGAATGAGGTTATCCTCGGTCTGGACCTCGGCATTGCCCGATAACACCGTACGTTCCTTTCCCTTGGCCAGCACCGTTTCCATCCGGTCGCCCTGAAAGGAAAAAGTCTGAGCCCACAAAGAAGGGGCCAGAAACACCAGCAGGAATAAGACCTTCAAGATCCTATTCCTTCTCTTCTTCCCGAACATAGCTGCCGCGCACGCGGGAGGAGAACTCCAGCTTCTTCCTGCGAAAATCAGCGGAGAAGCCCTCCCCCTCTACGTAGGAACCGTCATCCTTTTGCAGACGGACGGTCTGTCCATCATCGGCGATCAGGCGCCGGCCCTCACTGATCCACGAAATCCTGCCGGCCTGCAGAGACGCCTGCTCTTCGTGGGAGTAGATCCGGATCGATCCGCTCACCGTAGCATCTTCGCTGTCCGTCGCGAATACAGCCCGCTCGGCCCGCGCTTCGGTGAGCAGGTTGCCCTCCTCTCCGTATTCGCGAAAAAAAACATCCTCGAGAATTATCTCATTTCGTTCGCCGTAGGTTTCAGCCCGCTTGGCTTCCAGGATCACCCAGACTCTGCCGTCGGACACGACGGTGTGGGTAAACTCGAAGAGGATCGTTTCCGGAATCTGACCGGGAATGCTCTCAGCCACTCGGGCTTGCTCGTAGTCCAGACTGCAGGACAGACCGAACAGTACGAGGATGCTCAACAGAACGGCTCTTGCCTCATTCATCGCGCATACATGCCGCAACGAAGGTGGCGAACAGCGGATGGGGTGACACTGGCTTGGATTTAAACTCGGGATGGAACTGCACCCCGATCCCCCAAGGGTGCGCCGGCCATTCGCTGGCCTCCACCAGACTGTTGTCGGGGGTAAACGCACTGAAGATCAAACCCGCCTCTGCCAGCTGCTCCCTAAAAACATTCGACACCTCATAACGATGTCGGTGGCGTTCGAAAATCTCGTCGCTCCCATAGATCCTGTGGAGGCATGTTCCCGCAACAATCCGGGACGGGCTGGCACCCAGGCGCATCGTGCCCCCATAGGCTTTGACGTCGATCTGGTCCTCCAGCAGGCTGATCACCGCGTGCTTGGAATCGGGAGCAAACTCGGTACTGTTGGCATCTGTCCAGCCTAACACGTTGCGGGCGTACTCGATCACCATGACCTGCATGCCCAGACAGATTCCGAAACAGGGCAGTTGATTGGTGCGGGCGTATGCTGCCGCCTGAACCATGCCTTCGATGCCCCGCTGCCCGAAACCTCCCGGAATCAGGATTCCGTCCAACCCCCCGAGGATTTTCTCAAAATCGCCGTCAGGGCTGTCGGGAAGCTGATCGGAGTCCACCTTCACCAGTTCGATCTGACAGCGATTGTCTATGCCGCCGTGATATAGGGCCTCATAGATCGATTTGTAGGAATCGAGAAGCTCCGTATACTTGCCGACCAGGCCGATACGCACGGAACGTTTCGCGGTGTTGTAGGCCTCCACAACCCGCTTCCAATCGCTGAGATCGCAGGGTGTGTCGGGCAGCTGCAATTTGTTCAGAATGATCTCATCCAGCCTCTGCTCGGCAAAGATGAGGGGGATCTCGTATACGGTTGAGCAGACATCGTAGGCGGAAATCACCGCTTCATCCTCGACATTCGTAAACAGGGATATCTTTCTTCGCAGCTCCTCTGAGATCGGCAGGGGGGCGCGGCAGAGGACCATGTCCGGCTGGATGCCAATCTGCCTGAGGGAAGCCACCGAGTGCTGCGTAGGTTTGGTTTTCATCTCTCCGTCGGAGACCGTGGGAATCAGGGTCAGGTGAATGAACAGCACCCGTTTCCTGCCCAGATCGTGGATGAACTGTCTGGCGGTTTCGAGGAAGGGAATCGACTCGATGTCGCCGACCGTGCCACCGACCTCCACGATCGTCACATCCACGTCGGGTTGGTCACCCACCTTGAATATCCGGGACTTGATTTCATCGGTGATATGGGGAATGACTTGCACGGTGCGCCCCAAAAAGCGCCCTTCCCGCTCTTTGCGAATCACCTCCTGATAGACCTGTCCGGTCGTCACCGAATTGATCCGGCCCAACGGGGAGGAGGTGAATCGGGAGTAGTTGCCCAGATCCAGATCCGTCTCGGCTCCGTCATCGGTGACGTAGACCTCCCCATGCTGATAGGGGCTCATGGTGCCCGGATCCACGTTTATGTAGGGATCGATTTTTATCATTCGAACTTTGAGTCCGTGATGCTCAAGCAGACTGCCGATGGAGGAAGCGGCCACACCCTTCCCGAGGCCTGAACACACGCCTCCGGTAACAAAGATATACTTGCCGCTCATGGGTAGAATTATTCACACCCGGTCGCGAGATGTCAATTGAAACTGTCCCTCAGAAGCGCCCAAATTGACCGGTTTGGCCGTCAGTTGCTATGGGGGCGGGTATCGGCCGCAATGGTGTTGGACTGCCGCATGTCTGTGTTCAGGTGGGCTTCTGCCTCGGGAGCGAAAAAGATCAGACCCTTGCAGGGATCCTGCAGCGAGGAGAGAAAAGTGCACAGGTCTGCGGAGCTGAGCAGGTTGTCCTCCGCCAGCACGGGGGCTTTGAGCCTCACAGCCAGGGCAAGGCCATCACTGGGACGCACCTCCATGTCGAAATGCCGCAATCGCCGATGGTATTTGATCCGGGCGTTGTATCCGAACTCTCCGGATTGTCCATAGATCTCCAACCCGTCCATCGTGAATCCGTGACGCTGAAAGTAACTGGCCAGTATATCATGGGCCAGGGGTCGGGGGCTCTTGATCTCCTCCAGCTCAACGATGATCGAACTGGCCTCCGAAGGCCCTATCCAAACGGGAAGCACCCTTTTACCGGTCGCATCACTCAACACCGCCACCGGCATTCGATCGGAATCGAGAAAGAAACCCTTGATGTGAAGCTCAACCATTGCCACACCTCTTTTACTTGAAGTATAGCCCGAACTTTGGAAATCACTACCGAAGGGGGGGTTTTTTCGATAAAGTTTTTGGAAGTCTGCTACGGCTTGGCGGAGAGCACCCTGGTAATCTCCGGATACTCCCGGATCCTGTTCTTCAAAGCGAAATTCATCACGAATCCCATTACGATGCCGCCGACGCCGACCAGGACTCTGAGGGTTTCCCCGGCATCGGGCCACAGCCTACCTGTCAGGTAGTAGAACAGAAAGAATGCCAGGATGGGAACAATGAGCACGAAGAATCCCGCTTTAATGGCTTTGCCCGGTGCGATGAAGTATTCCACCCGGTCTCCGCTTTTGACGGCCAGGGATTGGGGGTTTTGCGCCGCGAACAATCGTTCCTTTCGTGTTCCGAATATCGTCAGTTCGTGATGACCGGAGTGCTGGGACTGCTCTGGACCCCTTTCGGAGGATCCGCAGCTGCCGCAGTGCAGTTCGTGGTCACAGCCCGCGCACTGTTCCGCGGAGATCCAGATCAGCTGTCCCTCAACCTTCTTGACGATGCCCTGTTCCGTCATGATCCTCTGCCTCGCAGGCCTCGCGCACGATCTCGATGGCGAGGGCTTTTCCTTCCTCGTTTACTTCGACAACAACCCCCTGCAGCTCGAGATCCTTCCAGGTGACCCGGGACTGTTCGTGGATCTGGGTCAGGAATTTGCGGATTTCGATCTCCGGATCCAATCCACCCACCGAGTAGCGGCTTCCAGTCCGTCCGGTGCCGGCGATAACCGCGGTGCCGCCGGGGAGCACCCGGGTATCCGCGGTGAGCACCTTGGTGTGGCTGCCGAGAACGGCGGCTACCTTTCCGTCCAGGTGGTAGAACATCGTGTATTTTTCCGCCGTGGTGGAGGCGTGAAAATCAACAATCACCGTTTCGGTTTCAGCGGCGATCTTTTCCAGGATGCCCTCGATCATGAGAAAGGGATTGTTCAGGTGCACTCGGTTGAATCCCGATTGTCCCAGCAGATTCACGACTCCGACGCTCCGCTCCCCCACCCGAAATACGTTCCATCCCCGCCCGGGATTGCCGTAAGGGTAGTTCGCCGCCCTGAGGACGTAGGAGGCCTTCGGGATGTGGGTGACCATATCCTTCTTGTAGTAGATGCACTCTCCGGAGGTGATCGCGTCCACCCCCAGTTTGTGCAGATAGATCGAGTGGTTCTTCCCGATCCCGAATCCACCGGTAGCGCCGTCCCCGCAGGCGATGACGAAATCGATGCTCTTTTCCTCTTTAAGCTCTGCCAGTCTGCTCTTCACGCAGAATACCCCGGGAGAGCCGACGATTTCACCGATGTAGAGGATTCTCAAAAGTTTGCACAGGCCTTTCCAGGGACGAGGGTACCGGATGCTTCATCCCGTCGGTCCATCATACCCTTCCCGGTCCCGGAATTTAAGATACTAAAGAAAGCCTTGTTGTGGAAGACTCGGTTTCCATGGTTTCTGGCTGGATATCTTTAAACGGGAGGCTAAATCCCGATGCAACGCCCACGCCCCACTCCGGTATGGACTCCCCAGCAGAATGGATCTTGACAAGGAAGGCCGGGATTTGCTATTTTCCCCATATCGGCCCGGATGGTGAAATTGGTAGACACGCTAGGTTCAGGGTCTAGTGGCCGTAAGGTCGTGGAGGTTCAAGTCCTCTTCCGGGCATAAAAAAGGCAGCGCCTTCAGGTGCTG
>CAZKCQ010000107.1:0-8740 GCA_964551205.1 uncultured Spirochaetaceae bacterium | reverse complement strand
ACCTACCAAACCTCTAAGACTATAATAACAGCGGTAGGAATTGTCAATCAATGTGGATTTCGAGCAAAACTCAGCGAAGCAAAAGAAAAATGTGCCTAGTGGGGACCTTCCGCTCCATCTATACAGTAAATCGGTTGTAATTCATGGACTTCGAGGCATTGTCAGTGCATATTTCACGAAGACATCCTCTGCTCGTTAAGGTAACAAATGGCAACCGTTATAATATACGCTCAGGCGGATTGTCCCAGCGATATCAGAGAGCAAATAATCCACCTACTGCGAAATGAATGGCCTCAGACTTTCGTAAAGAACAAACCAGAGTGGCCCACGGAATCATTGGAACTGGATCCGATCTCTTTGGTACTGATGATAGACGGATTGGTTGCGAGTCACGGTGCAGTACTGAAGAAGACCATCAATCACTGTGGAGTAAGCTACCTGGCGTTCGGGTTGAGTTCGGTTGTCACCGACTCGTCATTTCGCAGACGGGGATTCGGTCGTCGGATTTTCAAGTATGCCACCCGGTACATGGAGCAGGAAAAAGCGGACATCGGGATTTTTACATGCGATCCCTACTTGGAGAACTTCTATTTCAGTTACGGCTGGGAAGTAGCGAAAAAAACGCCGCTTGTAGGCGGCACACCGGCAAAACCGTTTCCAAGCGACAGGCTTGGAAAATTGACACTTATTCACTTCTTCTCTGGGAAAGCAAAGAAAAATCGCAAGACAATTCTTTCCGCACCGATCTATCTCGACTTAGGAGAAGGAAAACTATGGTAGTAAACGAATATCTATCCTGTAAATGAACGCAGGTATAACCTACACTATAGAAGTCCTGAAATGGCCCCGCTAGTCGACAAAATCATCGTTGTGGATATTGAAGCCACCTGTTGGCAAGAAGAACCTCCTGCCGACCAAGTGAGCGATATCATCGAAATTGGGCTTGTCACCCTCAATGTGAGAGATCTGCGCCTGGGTAAAAAGAGAAGTATTCTCATCAGACCTTCACGATCCACCGTCAGTGCCTTTTGCACCAAACTGACTTCGCTGACACAGGGACAGGTACAAAGGGGAGTGTCTTTGGAGGAAGCCTGTTCGCTGCTCCGCGATGAATACGAGGCAAAACATAGATTATGGGCCAGCTACGGCGATTATGATCGTCGAATGTTCGAAAGGTGCTGTAGTGAACTGTCCGTTCCGTATCCCTTCGGTCACGGTCACTTGAATGTCAAATCACTGTTCGCCGTAATATTGGCTCTTCCTTATGAAGTGGGGCTCAAGACTGCGCTGGGAAAGATTGGGCTGCAGTTTCTTGGAAGGTCTCACCGTGGAGACGACGACGCCTTGAACGTCGGACGGCTCCTGGCAGAACTGCTGGGACGGAGCCGCAGACAACAGGCGATATAACCTTCCTGATGATCCGCATAGAAGTGCGATCCGTCCCTCGGATGAGCTGGCTGGTTTATCGTACCTTGCCTGTATTGAACCTGCAGGCAACTACTCTTCACCGGCCAGGAGGGAGAGGATTCGCTCCAGGTCCTCCATCGAGTAGTAGGAGATCTCGATCTTCCCCCTGGTGTGGCTGCCGCGAATGTTGACTTTGGTGCCGAGTCGCTCGATCAACCGTTGCTCCAATGCCTGGAGTTCCGGTGACTTGGCCGGCTCTTTTGCTCGCTCCGGAGGAACCCTCTCCCCGTTCTGTTTCTGCAGCCGGGCCGCCTCCTTCTCCACCTCCCGCACGGACAGCTCCTGCTTGAGGATGCGTCGAAACAGCTCCGCCTGAACGGCTCCGTCCTGGACGGCGAGGAGCGCCCGGGCATGCCCCGCGGAAACCCTTCCTTTGTCAAGAGCCTCGAGGATCTCATCGGGGAGCTTGAGCAAGCGCAGGCTGTTGGCCACGGTTGCCCGATTCTTCCCAACCCTTTGGGCTATTTCTTCCTGGGTCAGCTTTCCGATATCGATCAGGGTTTTGTACCCGTGAGCTTCTTCCACCGGAGACAGATCCTCCCGTTGAAGATTCTCGATCAGGGCAATTTCGATTTTCTCTAGATCGGAGAAGCTGCGGATCAGGACCGGAATCTCCATCAATCCGGCAAGCTTGGCCGCTCGAAAACGGCGCTCCCCCGCCACCACCGTATATTCATCACTGCCGGCAGGCTGCACCAGGATCGGCTGAAGAACGCCCTTGTTCTGGATCGAACGTGCCAGCTCTTCCAAAGTATCCGCGGGAAAGTTCTTCCGGGGTTGGTGGCCGCCGATCTTGATCGCCCTTACGGGAACCATGGTTACCGATGCCGGACCTTCCGCCTCTGCAGACAAGAGGGCATCGATGCCTCTGCCGAGAGCTCGTTTAGACATGCTCCAATACCTCTTGAGCCAATCTTCGATAGCTGCGAGCGCCGATACACTCCGGATCGTACTGATTTATCGGCTTGGCATAGGATGGGGCCTCACTCAGGCGGACGTTGCGGGGAATTATCGTGGTGAACACCTTTTCCTTGAAATATCCGCTCACCTCTTTCACCACCTCGTTGGACAATCGGGTCCTAGAGTCAAACATGGTAAAGAGGATCCCTCCGATTTTCAAGGTGGGATTCAACCTCTGCTGCACCCGCTGGATCGTCTTCAACAGTTTGCTCAATCCCTCCATCGCGAAGTACTCGCACTGGAGGGGAATTATGACCGAGTCCGCCGCCACCAGGCCGTTGACGGTGAGCAGACCGAGGGAAGGAGGACAGTCGATGAACAGATAATCGAATTTCCCGCGAATTTCGTCGATGCTATTTTTCAACAAGTATTCGCGGCCGGGTGTATTGATCAGTTCCACGGTGGCGCCGGTGAGGTGGATGCTGGATGCGATAATGTACAAACCCGAAATTTTGGTCTTCTGGATGACCTCTTCAGGCCGATTTTTCCGGATTAGAAGCTCGTAGATACCCCGCCCTCGTCCATCCATGCCCAAGCTGGAAGAAGAGTTGGCTTGAGGGTCGAAGTCGATCAACAACACCCGCTTCCCTGCGTCGGCCAAGTAGGCTCCAAGATTTACAGCGGTTGTCGTTTTTCCCACACCGCCTTTCTGATTTGCGAATACTACAATTTTACCCATTACTGGTCAGACCGCCGCTTTTCCACCAAATGTTCCACGTGGAACACTCGAGGCAGAATCAGGTTTCTTTGGCTGCTCGAGCAACGGCAACCAACATGTCCGGCTTTGCGATGTTGACGATATGCACCCCTATCGCTGCTTTCCCCAGCACCGGTATTTCCTTCAACCGCAGCTTTATCGTATTTCCCTGAGAGGTTATACAAACCAGATCATCCCTCTTGTTGACCGTGAGAACCCCGACCAGCTCTCCTGTTTTCTTGGACACTTTGTAGCAGGTCTGCCCGCGCGTTCCGCGCCCGTGGGGACTGAAATTGTCGAACTCCGTTCTCTTTCCGTATCCATGCTCCGTGATCAGAAAGAGCTCCGCACCCTTGCGAACAGCCACTACGCCGGCCACCTCGTCCTCCTTGCTCAAACGGATGCCAATCACCCCCCGGGACGCCCTTCCCATAGGCCGAACTGAATCCTCGTTGAAGCGCAGGGCCAGGCCCTGTCGGGTCACCGAGACCACGTCGTCCTTTCCCCCGGTCAGCATTGCCCCGATCAGCCTGTCACCCTTATCCAGATTGATGGCTACGATCCCGCGGGTACGGGCGTTGGAGAAATCCGAAGTCTTCACTTTCTTGACGATCCCCTTGAGGGTCATCATGAAGAAGTACTTGTCGTCGCTGAAATCTTTCAGAGAGACTACGGCGGCGATCTCCTCGTTGTTGGAGATGGAAAGAAGCGTCTTGATGCTCTGTCCCCTCGAGGCCCTCGAGGCTTCCGGGATCTCGTGCACCTTGAGCCAGTAGGCCTTGCCCTCACTGGTAATAAACATGATGTAATCATGGGTGGAGGCAATGAATAGATGTTCTACGAAATCGGTATCGGTGAGGCGGGTCGAAGAAGAGCCCTTGCCGCCCCTTCCCTGTCTCCGGTAGGCTGATACCGGCACCCTCTTGATCAAAACCTTGTGCGAGATCAGAATCACCATATCCTCTTTGGCGATCAGATCTTCGATGTTGAACTCCTGAACCTCTTCCGCGATGATCTCCGTGCGCCGCTCGTCCCCGTAGGTTTTTACCAGCTCCTGGATTTCCTCTTTCACCACACCTAGTATTTTTTTCTCGCTGGCCAACAGGCTCTTGTAGTTCTTTATCTTTTCCAGTACTTCCCGCAATTCATCGAGGATCTTCTTGGTCTCCAGGCTGGTAAGCTTCTGCAGGCGCATGTCCAATATCGCCTGAGCTTGAACCTCGGATAGCTTGAAACGACGCATCAAGTTCTGGCGAGCCGTGTTTACATTTTGAGATTTCTTGATGATGGCGATGACCGCATCGATGTTCTGTAGAGCAATCTTCAACCCTTCCAGGATATGAGCTCTCTCCTCGGCTTTTCGCAATTCATACTTGGTCCGTCGAATTACGACATCTTTGCGGTGATCGATGAAATAATCGATCATCTCTCGAAGCGACAGCTCCTTCGGCCTGCCGTCGACCAGTGCCAGATTGATAACCCCGAAGTTCAGCTGCAGTTGGGTGTGGGTAAAAAGCTGGTTCAGTACAACCTTTGGGATCGCGCCGTGGCGCAGTTCGATGACGATACGCATCCCGTTTCGATCCGATTCGTCTCTCAGATCGCTGATACCGTCTATCTTTCGATCCTTGACCAGGTCGGCAATGCGGACGATCAGATTGGACTTGTTTACTTGATAGGGAATTTCAGTAACGATAAAACGTTCCTTGCCTGATTTCGCCGTCTCCAGGCTGATCCGTGCCCGTACGACGATTTTACCTCTTCCGGTTTTGAAGGCATCCAGAATTCCCTGGGTTCCGAAGATCATCCCTCCGGTTGGAAAATCCGGTCCCTTGACGATGCCGCACAGCTCACGGAATGACAGTTTTGGTTTGTCTATCACAGCCACAATGGCGTTGGCAATTTCCACGAGATTATGGGGAGGCATATTCGTGGCCATCCCCACGGCAATCCCGCTGCCTCCGTTGACCAGAAGAAAAGGAAGTGCGCCGGGAAGAACGAGAGGTTCCCGCATCGAGTCATCGTAGTTCGGTCCGTAGTCGACGGTCTCCTTGTTGATGTCGTTGAGCATGACTTCGGCCAACCGCGCCATCCTGGCTTCGGTATAGCGCATCGCAGCCGGTGGATCTCCGTCAACGGATCCAAAGTTCCCCTGCCCGTCCACAACCGGATAGCGCATGGAGAAATCCTGGGCCAGCCGGACGAGAGCGTCGTAGATCGATTGGTCCCCGTGGGGATGATACTTGCCTAAAACATCCCCGACGACCCGTCCCACCTTCTTGTAGGGACGATCGTGCCTCAAGCCCATTTCATCCATGGCGTAGAGAATACGTCGATGTACGGGTTTCAGCCCGTCCCTCACGTCCGGCAGCGCACGGCTGACAATAACGGACATAGCGTAGTTGAGATACGATTCCCGGACTTCATCTTCGATCGCGACGGGGATAACTTGGCCTGTGCTTTTTGCCACTTCTGAACTCCTCTACCTTCAAAGCGCCGGTACGAATTCTGCTCAAATGTTTAGGTAATGCGGGATCTGTTCAAACATCCAGATTGGAGACCGCCAGAGCGTTTTCTTCGATGAACCTTCTTCTGGGCTCCACCGCATCTCCCATCAGGGTCGTGAATATCTCCTCCGCCTCTACGTCGTCCTCCAGGGTAATGTGGACGATATTACGCTGGTCCGGATCCATGGTCGTTTCCCACAGTTGATCCGGATTCATCTCTCCGAGACCTTTGTAGCGCTGAACCGTTATCGATTTCGAATCCTTGCTGTACCTTTTCATGATCTTGTCCCGCTCCGCGTCGTTGTACACGTAGAAGGTCTCCTTTCCTACCGCGATTTTGTACAGCGGCGGCATGGCGATATAGACGTGTCCCTTTTCCACGAGCTCCTGCATGTAGCGGAAGAAGAAGGTCAACAGCAGTGTGCGAATGTGAGACCCGTCGACATCCGCATCCGCCATGATGATGACTTTGTGGTACCGCAGTCGACTCAAATCAAAGGTGCTTCCGGCACTGGTGCCGAGGGTTGAAATGATCGGCATCAATTTTTCGTTGGATAGCACTTTGTCGATTCTGGTCTTCTCGACATTCAGCATCTTCCCCCACAGGGGAAGAATGGCTTGAAATTGGCGGTCTCTGCCCAGCTTGGCGCTGCCACCCGCTGAATCTCCCTCCACGATGTACAGCTCACATTTTGCCGGATCCTGCTCGGAGCAATCGGCAAGTTTTCCGGGCAGCCCGGTGGATTCCAGAAAGGTCTTCCTTCTGGTCAATTCCCGGGCCCTTCTGGCTGCGGCTCGTGCCTTGGCAGCCACGATGCATTTGTCGAGGATGCTTCGCACAATCGAGGGATTCTCCTCAAAAAACGCGGTGAGCTGCTCGTTTACACTCGATTCGACGATCCCTTTGACTTCGCTGTTGCCCAACTTCGCTTTGGTCTGTCCCTCGAACTGAGGTTCCGGAAGCTTCACCGAGATAACTGCGGACAGACCCTCGCGCACATCCTCACCGCTCAAGTTTTCCTCGAGTTTTCGGGTCAGGTTCAGCTTCCTGGCGGCATCGTTCAAGCTCCGGGTGAGGGCGGATTTGAAACCAACCAGGTGCGTTCCCCCTTCTCTCGTGTTGATATTGTTGGCGAAGGAAAACAGCGCCTCGTTGTAGCCGTCGTTGTACTGCAGGGCGATCTCCACCATGACCTCGTCTTTCACGGTCTCGAAGTAGACGGGCTCTTTGTGGATTGTCTTCTTGTTCTTGTTTATGTACTCGATAAAAGAACGGACTCCCCCGTTGAATTTGAACTTGTGGGACTTCGTCTTTGCCGTTCGTTGGTCAACGATGGATATCTCGACACCTTTGTTCAAAAAGGCAAGTTCTCGCAGTCGGTTGGAAAGCGTATCGAAGCTGTAGTTGGTCGTCTCGAAAACCTTTGTGTCTGCTTTGAAGCGGGTCTTGGTTCCCGTGCTTTCACTTTGACCGGTGATCGCTACCTTCTTTTCCGGCAGACCTCTCTGATAGCGCTGATAGTAGATCTTCTTGTTCCGATGAACTTCGACCTCACACCACTCGGAAAGCGCGTTTACCACGGAGACTCCCACACCGTGAAGTCCTCCCGAGACCTTGTATGTAGCCTTGTCGAACTTGCCGCCGGCATGAAGCTTGGTCATCACCACTTCCAGGGCACTGACTTTCTCCACGGGGTGGTTATCCACCGGGATTCCCCGCCCGTTATCCTTCACGCAGACCACGTCATCTTTCTCGACAACTACCGCGATGTTGCTGCAGTATCCCGCCAGGGTTTCGTCTATCGAATTATCAACGACCTCGTACACCAAATGATGAAGTCCCTCGGGACCTGTTGAACCGATATACATGCTCGGCCGTTTCCGGACATGCTCCATTCCTTTGAGTACCTGTATATGTTGAGCACTATAGCTGTCTTTCATGCGATTGTTCCTGAAACCTAAATTGCTATTCTCCGACTCAAACAAATCGTCCGATTGCAGGTATCTATTCTTATCAAGCTTCAGAGAGACCTTGGATACAATCCGTCGTTTCGTTGACCCGTGTTCTACTTTTCGTATGTCCCGACTTTGGTAAAAGTATACAGGGAAATTCTCGAAAAAGTAAAGATAATGACGTTGGATCTCTTGCGCCCGCTCAGAATTTGCGATAAAATAGAATACTAAGTGATTGTTATTAAGTTGTGGATAACTTTACTGTCCTTAAAGAATTTTACTTAACAAATATGAAATAATCGCACTGATATTATCATGTACCTATTTTATTATATTTGGCGTTTATTTCTTTATAATATATAGAAATATTACTGTATGGTCAAGAACAATCCGGTATTCATCTACCTCACGCTAATTCGTTCTGCAATAAGCAAATCCAGTGATTGTGGATAATTTGTTAATAAGTTGCGTATAAATTGGAGGATCTATGAGCAACGGGGAATCCGGCTACGAAGTGTTTTGGAAGGAGGCGGTTCATCAAATCGGAGAGAAGATAAGCGAGCAGGAGTTCTTGATGTGGTTTCGCAACATGGACTACCTCAAATCGGGGGATTCCAACATATTCGTCGCCGTCCCTTCCAGCTTTTACAAAGACCAAGTCACCCAGAGATACCTCCCGACCCTGGAAAGCAAGCTCTTCGAACTATCTGGACAGAAACTCGATGTGATGTTCAAGGTACAAAAAACATCGGCTCAAAAGGAATCGGAGATCAAAGAAGAAAATGAAAAGAAAAGCGGCAAAACCTCTACAAAGAAAAAGAGACGCCCCCATCCGCAGCTCAAACAGGAGTACAACTTCGACCGCTTTGTCCGCGGGGACAACAATGACTTCGCCTATATGGCCTCCTACGCCATCGCCAAAAACCCCGGCAAAGCCTACAACCCCTGCATGATATACGGCGGCGTGGGTCTCGGGAAAACCCACCTGCTTCAGGCGATCGGAAACCTGACCCACCAGGAGTTCGACAACACCAAGATCTCCTACGTCACGGCCGAAACCTTTACCAATGAGTTCATACTTTCGATCAAGGAAAACACGACTCATCGATTCAAGAACAAGTACCGCTCCGTCGACATGCTTCTCATAGATGACGTA
>CAZKCQ010000106.1:3265-8811 GCA_964551205.1 uncultured Spirochaetaceae bacterium | reverse complement strand
TCCTGGCGCCCCTCGAAGCGCACGGCCAGGTTTCCCTCTTCGGCTTCTTTCATCAAGGTGCGAAGCTTGATGACCGGCCGGGCGATCGATCCGGTGAAGAAGATCGATGCGATGAAGGCGAAGAAAACCGTCACCCCTGCGATTATGAGCGCATAGAAGCGGATGGAGCTGACCTGGCGCATGATCTCGTTCAGCGGAAAAACGCCGACGGTCTTCCAGCCCGTGACGGCGGAGGCCTGCGCGATGATCTGGTAGTCGGCTCCCTTGATCTCCCGCACGATCGAGATGCCAGGCTCCGCGGACATGTACGAAGGAGCGCCTTTCTCGGGCTTCGCAAGCCACTCCGTGCGCACGCGGTACACGATCGCGTTCACCGGTGCGTACACGATATCGCCCTGCGCGTCCTCGATAAAGAGAAAACCTCCCTGGCCGAGGGTCATGTCCACGAAGATCCCCTTGACCACCTCGAGCTTCATGTCGATCAGCACCACCCCGCGGAAGCTTCCCGTTAGGGGGTCCACGACCGCCTTGACGATGGATACCACGTCGCCGGCGCTGTAGTCCATCCTGAGGTTTCTGCCGATGGGGCGGGGGTGAAGCTGCACTGCGAGGGGGCTCTGTATCGCGCTGAGATACCACGGCTCCTGCCGGAGGGGATCTCGGGTTACGCGCTGGATCTCATTGCTCAAGGTTCCGTCGTGCTCGTTTACCAGGAGCACGCCGGCGATCTCGGGGTACACGCTCGAGACCGTGTGCAGGAGCCGCCGGACGCCGGCCGCGTGGGTCTCCGTAAAAGGGGAGCCGGCCTCTTCGAGCCCGAAGAAGGACTGGATGTTGGAATCATCGGCCAGCATGGAGACCACCCCCTCCATTTCCTGGACGTAGAACTCGATGTTCCGCGTGACCTGGCGGATCAGCATCCTAACATGGTTGGTGGTTTCCTTTTCTATGGTGTTGACCGAAATAAGAGGACTGAGGATTCCAAGGGTGAGAAGAGGCAACAGGATGACGGCCACGAAGTAGAAGAGTAGCTTAAACCTGATGCTGCGGTATTTCAATGCAGGTTTCCTCGATCCTTCTGGCGCGATCCTTCTGGCACGAGTTCGAGCAGCCCCGCAACTCAAGCCGGTATCTATGGTATAGGCAGCAACCCGTTTCTGCAACTGGCAGGTATGGCTTTCGGGGCAGGCAGGGGTCCCAAAACACCTCGGGATTCTCGGCTTCTTCTACGGGGCTATATTCGCTTACGTGGTATCCCTATCCATCTGGGGGTTCGTTCCATATATTCACGGTAGGCATTTCCGAATTTCTTTGCAGTTGCGCCCTCTTCGATGATTGCATTGAAGTGTGATATTACCATCAGAACTGCTGATAGGAACAGGAAAAGCCATGAAGCGGATGCTATGCCGGTACCAAAAAACGGCAATACCGTGCCGAGAGCTAACGGATGCCTCGAGTAACGATACATCCCGGTAGTGAACGGCTCACCGAGCTTTGTAGCTGCGATGCTGCGCAGAGCGGCAATGCAGATGATAAATCCCAAGAGATAAACGGCAAGTCCTGCATAGAACCATATCGTCTTTATTTTAAGCGGCAGAAAAATGGAGTATGCGATCATGGCAAAGAACACTATGGATATTATGTTGCTGGTTTTTTTAATTTCTTTTGCCGGAGTTATTTTCTTGCCGATGTCCTTAGGGAGTTGCCCCGACAGCATGATAAAAGGGAACAAAAGAGTTGTGGGAATCCAGGCATTCCACACGCCTATTCTGAAAACCGGTACTAAGGACATGGTGCTTCACCTCCCGCTAGTTCACCAGGTTCTGGGGCTGCCCGCGGAAAAACGCCCCGATGTTGTCGGCCGTGGTTTTCATCAGCCGACGCCGCGCTTCCAGAGAAGCCCAGGCGATGTGAGGGGTGATGATGCAGTTCTTGGCCTTCAGTAGCGGGTTGTCAGCGCGGATCGGCTCGGTGGAAACCACATCCAAAGCCGCTGCGGCTATCACACCCTGGCTGAGGGCTTCGGCCAGATCCGCCTCTTGGATAAGGGGACCGCGGGCCGCATTGATGAGAAAGGCGTTGGCCTTCATAGACGTAAGCAGGTCCTTGTCGACCATGCCCTCGTTGTCGGCGGTCAGGGCGCAGTTCAGACTCACCACATCCGCCTCCCGGAAGGCGTCCTGCAGGGACACGAAGGCAAAGGGCTGATACCCCGGCGGGTTCTCCTCCCGGATGTCCACCGCCAGAACACGCATCCCGAAGGCGTGGGCCAGCTCACCGACCCGCCTGCCGATCCTGCCGAAGCCGACGATGGCCATGGTCTTGGAGACCAGCTCGATAAGAGGCGTTTTGAAGAGGCTCCAGGTGCCGCTTTGCTCCCACTCACCGCTGTGTACCACCACCCCGTGCTCTCCGACGTGATGACAGAGCTCCAGCAGAAGCGCGAACACGTACTGGGCGACCGAGTCGGTGCCGTATACAGGAACGTTGGATACCGGGATGTTCCGCAGCCTGGCCGCCTGCGCGTCCACGCTGTTGTAACCGGTAGCCAGAACGCTGATGTACTTGAGCTTGGTCAGCTGCTCGATCGAGTCCCGCCGGACAAGGGATTTGTTGGTCAGCACAATGTCCGCATCTTTGGCCCTTTCCACCACCTGATCGGGATCGCTCCAGTCGTACACCTCGAGCTCTCCGTAGGCCGCGACCTCATCCCAGGGGTTGTCCCCCGGATTGAGTCGATTGCCGTCCAGCACGACGATCTTCATCCGTTCTTCTCCTCCTGAAACACCCGCAGTAACAACGAAACGTGGCTCACCTGGTGGGAACTATACTACCAGCTTCACCTCATCTTTGCTATAACAAGAGCAGAACCGAGCTGGAAAACGGTGAGGTGGTGGGGCAGACCGCCGAGCTTCAGCTGCGCTACCGGGCACCGGTGCCCTGGAACCGCTGAGAGGAGCTGGACCGTGAACGCAACGATTCGACCGCAAATCAGGCTGCTGGATGATACCACCATCCGGGAGGTCATCGAAGAGGCCAAGAGGATTCTCTTGGAGCTGGGCTTCTACCTGGAGAATCGAGAGGCCCTGGAGATCCTGCTGTCGGCGGGTGCACGCCAGGAGGAAGCGAGCCGCCGGGTCTTTCTTCCTCCGGAGATGGTGGAAAGAGCCGTGGCCTCGGCCCCGTCGACAATTCGGCTGTACGACACGGCGGGAAATCCGGCTGTGGAATTGGGGGGCGACAGCGTCTGCTTCGATCCCGGGTCCGCTGCCCTGAACATCCTGGATCCCGATACGAATGAAATCCGTCAGGCCCGCACTGCGGATTTCGTGGCCTTCAGCAAGGTGGTGGAGCAGCTTGAGCATATCAAGGCGCAGAGCACCGCCGTGATCTGCAGCGACGTTCCTCAAGGTATGGCCGACCGCTACCGGCTGTTTCTGGCACTGCTGTACTGCAGAAAGCCCGTGGTGACCGGAACCTTTGCCAAGGAATCCTTCCCCATCATGAGGGAGATGCTGGTGGCGGTCCGGGGAAGCGCCACGGCGCTGCGGGAAAAGCCCCTGGCCGTTTTCGACGCCTGCCCCTCTCCCCCGCTCAAGTGGAGCGACCTGACCTGCCAGAGCCTGATCGACGCGGCCCGCTCCGGCATTCCCACGGAGTTCGTCTCCATGCCCCTCACCGGAGCAAACGCGCCGATCACCCTGCTGGGAGCGATCGTGCAGCACGCTGCCGAGACCCTGGCCGGCGTGGTGATCGCCCAGAGCGTGGAGGCCGGCGCCCCGGTGATCTGGGGCGGATCTCCCTCGGCTTTCGATATGCACCGGGGCACCACGCCCATGGGTTCCATCGACACCATGATGATCGATGTGGGATACGCGGAGATCGGAAAGCATCTGGACCTTCCCACCCATGCCTACATGGGCATGAGCGACGCCAAGCTTCTCGACGCCCAGAGCGGGCTGGAATCGGGGATGGGCAGCCTTTTGGCCGGAATCAAGGGAATCAACATGGTTTCCGGCGCAGGCATGCTCAACTTCGAATCCACCCAGAGCATTCAAAAATTGGTCGTCGACAATGAGATCTGTGGAATGACCTACCGCTTTCTGGAGGGCATCGCTCAGCGGGACAGGCCTATTGCTGTTGATCTGCTCAGGAACCTGATCTCGGAGAAGCAGCTGCTCGACCATGAACATACCCTGAAATGGTTCAAGAGCGAGCACTACCTCCCCTCCGCTGTCATCGATCGCGCGAATGTAGAGGATTGGCTGAGAGAGGGGAAGAGGAGCATCGGGGAGCGGGCCGCGGAGCGTGCGGATGTCCTGATCCGCAGCTACTCGGGCAGTCCCTTGGAGCCGAATGTTCAAAAAGAGCTGATCAGGATCGCCCGCAAGGATGGCGAAGGTTGCGGGCTGAGCGCATTGCCCGACCCGAAAAAGTCGTAAGCCAGAGCTGCTCCTCGGTTCCAATACAGGAGGCTAGTTCATCAATTCATCCATGAAGTCCCGGTACTGCACGATCAGACGGTGATAGCGGGCAAAACTATCGACCAGCCTGGCCTTTTGGTCCTGAACGCCGTCCCGGCTTTGAATGACATTCGTGAGCATGTTCCTGCCCTGGCTGTAGAGCCTGGCCTCCTCTGAGGCTTTTTCTTCCGCAGATACAATGAGCTCCTTGTTCAGCTCGATAATCTTCTCCAGCTCAGCGGCCTGGATCAACAGGGATCTCACGTTGGTCTCCACAGTCTTTTCCAAGGTCTCGATCTCCTTCTTCAACTGGCCGATCTCGGTGCGGATGAGCTCCCTCTCCGCCGCCACCTGCTGCTTTCCGGTTGGCGGACAGTAACTCAGACCGACGGTGGCTTGGGGATGGATAATACTCAATGAATCGATGAAAGCGCCTTCCGGCCCATGGATTCCCGCCTCGAAGTACAGATCAAGGGTCGGTTTCTCATCCTCCTGGTAGGCGTCGTTTCTAAAGCTGAGCTGTTCGATGACGAACAATAGAGGTTTTTTCAACCGGGTGTTAACCTTCCCCCGGGCGGCTGCTTCGGCGGCCGGAGGAAGCTCGACAAAGGAATAGAACTGGAAGTCAGGCTTCTCATCGTAGATAATCTCCGAATCCGACAGCGTAGCCAGGACCGCCTGAATCGATCCCGCAAGGGATTCGTATTCAAATATCGCCTGCTGAGCCGTGCGGATTGCATCCTCAGCCCGCATCACATCCAGTTTTTCAACCAGGTTTGCTCGATACATCCGGTTCGTCATCGCCAGCTGCTCCTCTGCAAGCCCCAGGCGCTGCCGGTAGATCTCTACCAGCTCCAGGGCGTAGGCCCAATCGATGAACAGGGTGGCCGGCTCTACCAGGAAGTTTTCCCTGCTTTCCTGTATCTCAACCTCTTTGGCTTTAATCGTATATTCCTGCAGGTCATAGCCCAACCGGGCCAGACGTTCCATGTCGACTGAGAGCGGCCAGGACAGGGATATTTCAACCCCGTGTTCAAACGAATGTTGTTCCGCGGTGACAGGATCTTGCAGCCAGGTATATCC
>CAZKCQ010000106.1:0-3165 GCA_964551205.1 uncultured Spirochaetaceae bacterium | reverse complement strand
GAAAGATCTTCGAGTTTTTTGCCAGGCGCCATATCCTGGCCAGCCTGTTCACCATCATGGTTGTGCTGCTGGGACTAAACTCTCTACGGACCTTGCGGCGAGATACCTTTCCAACCGTGGATTTTGGCGAGGTCATCATCCAGACCGTGTACCCCGGTGCTTCTCCCGAAGATGTGGAGCTGAACGTTACGAATAAGGTAGAGGATGAGCTGAAGAATATCACCGGGATCAGAAGGATCACCTCTACCTCTCTGGAGAACGTTTCCACCATCGATGTGCTCATCGAATCAGACATAAAGGATATGGAAAAGGTCAAACGGAATATCCGTGACGCCGTGAGCCGGGTAACCGATCTTCCCGATGAGGTTACCGAGGCGCCGCTGGTTCTGGAGATCGATACCTCTCTTATTCCGATCATGGAAGTCGGTATTACCGGAGAGCTCAGCTACGAAGAGATGAGAAATATCGCCAAGGATTTCGAGACCAAGCTGAAGACGGTCCCGGGCGTTGCCCGGCTGGAGAAACAGGGATATCGAGCCAAAGAAATAAAAGTCGAGGTCGATCCACGGGCCATGGATCAATATCAAATTCCGCTCCGCGACATAATTCGGGCCATTCAAGCCCGCAATATTCGAGCTACCGGTGGGACGTTTGAGTCCTTCACCAGCGAAAAAAACGTGGTCACACTGGCCCAGTTCCGCGATCCTCTGGAGGTCGGGGAGGTGATCGTGCGGACAACCTTCGAAGGACCTTCGATCAGGGTCAGAAATCTGGCCGCGGTCCGGGAAGATTTCGAGGAGGAGAGCATCATCTCCCGAATGGAGGGACGGAAGGCCATCTCGTTCGTGATCTACAAGAGCGAGCAGGCTGACATCATTCGCACCGTCCGGGCGGTAAAGGAATTGATACATGAAGAAAGCGGTAGAGGATTGATCGGCGGAACATCCACGGTCGCGGTGCCGGATCCGGGGGATCGTATGATAATCGAGCGGGTAAAAAAGTTCCTCGGTATCGGGACCTTTGAGCAGGATATCTTCCGCTACGGACCGGTGCGAATTCTGGTCTCCAATGATCTGTCTCGAATCGTACAGAATCGTTTTCGGATCACCCTGACCAATGGTTTGATCGGGTTGCTACTGGTTGTAGTCATGCTGTCGATTTTCCTCAACCTGCGGACGGCCTTTTGGGTGGCCATGGGAATACCGGTAGCTATACTGGGGGTATTCTTCCTCATGCCGATGTTCGGAACCTTCCTGGATTCCATCTCGCTCACCTCCCTGGTCCTTCTCATTGGGATCATCGTCGATGATGGAATCATCATCTCGGAAAATATCTACCGCCGCAGGGAAATGGGGGATTCTCCTGTTGAAGCGGCGGTGAATGGAACCAACGAAGTGTTTTTTCCTGTGCTCACCACGATTCTGACCACCTTCCTGGCTTTTGCTCCTATGTTCTTCATGAAGGGAATGATGGGTAAATTCGTATTTGTCATTCCCCTGACCATCAGCCTGGCACTGTTCATCTCCCTGTTCGAGTCGTCCTTTGCCCTTCCCTCGCACCTGGCCCACGGTATGGAGCGTTCTCGACGGGGCGCACAGCGGGAGTCGGTACGAAAGTGGTTTGAGGCTTTGAAGGTCTTTTACGCCAAGGTCGCCTTTCACCTGTTGAAAGTCCGCTACCTGCTGGTGGCTCTTTTTATCGTTGCTCTGATATTTATTTTGATGTACGCACAGAGGAATCTGAAGTTTATCATGTTTCCCACCAAAGGAGCCGACCGCTTTGCAGTAGGCGTAGAGATGTCCACCGGCACGTCCTTGCAGGCTACAGCGGAAAAAATCACAGAGGTTGAGAGGTTTGTCAATGAGCTACCGAGCGATGAGTTGGATACCTTCATCTCCAGGATCGGTATGGGACTCAACGGCGGTGAAGGGGAGAACTTCGGCTACACATTGATCGGATTGACTCCCTTCTCACGACGGGAGCGTACGGTGGACGATATCATCGAGTGGCTGCGTCCGCAGATCGAAGCCATAGAGGGTGTGGAAAAAACGAACTTCATCGTCGATGCCGGTGGACCCCCTGTTGGGAAACCTATCTCGATTCGCGTGACCGGGAACGACACAGAACTGCGGCGCCGGGCCACGGCGGAGATCATGGAATACCTGGCCACTATTGATGGGGTAAAGGATATTGACAGCAATGAAAAGCTGGGAAAAGAACAGATAGAAATAAAGCTGGACTACAATCGACTGGCGCGCCTGGGACTCACAGTCGCTGATGTGGCACAGAATGTGCGCATCGCCTACGACGGGGAGGTGGTCACCAGTATGCGCGACGGTGATGAAGACGTCAACTTCCGGGTCCAACTGCAGGCGCGTGCGCGGCGGGATGTGGACTATCTGTACAACCTCTCGATTCCCAATGCCCAAAATCGCCTGATCAAGCTTCGAGAGGTCGCCCGCTTGGAAACCGCTTCGGGCCCAAACGCCCTTCATCACTACGACGGTGAACGGACCGCCACTGTCGGAGCCGATGTGGATCAGGATATCATCACCCCCCTGGAAGCAACAACTCGGGTGATGACTCACTTCGCCGATGCCGAAGACAGATGGTCCGGAATCAGATTGGGAATTGGGGGAGAGGCTGAGGAGAGCCAGGCAAGTATCGTGGAGTTGATGACGACCTTCGCCATCGCCCTGGTCGGTATCTACTTCCTGCTGGTGCTTCTGTTCAACTCCTACACCCAACCCTTCCTCGTTCTGGTGTCAGTACCGTTCGGTCTAATCGGTGTGATCATAGCCTTCGCCCTCCACGGCGAAGCTCTGAGTTTCCTGGGCGTCATGGGTATCATCGGCATGGTCGGCGTGGTGGTGAATGATTCTCTGGTACTGGTGAATCACCTGAACAACCTGCGAAAGTGGAATCCCGACTGGAACATCCGCAAAGTGATTGCCGAGGGAACCTCCCACCGGTTGAGGGCGATTTTGCTGACCACGCTCACCACCGTGGCCGGTCTGCTTCCCTTGGCTTACGGCCTGGGGGGAACAGACCTGTACATGCAGCCGATGGCTCTGGCCCTGGGATACGGTATTCTCCTGGCTACCCCGCTGACGTTGGTGTTGGTACCTTGTCTGTATATGATAGGTACTGATATCGGAGGCCTGT
>CAZKCQ010000105.1:0-8812 GCA_964551205.1 uncultured Spirochaetaceae bacterium | reverse complement strand
GCCACAGCCTGGCCAGAAAACCTCGCAGCGTGACGGGCAGATGGGATCGCCACCAGTTCAGCGGCTTGTCGATCCGAGTTGCGGCAGCACTTGCCAGGATCGATAGAACTATCGGGGCAAAGCCTCCGCCTAACAGGAACAGGGAAACCGTGAGGAGCAGCAGAATCGCGGCCCCGTATCTCCTGTGAACGAAGGCAAGTGCCCATACCGCGACTAACATCCCAATGACGATTGACAGGATGCCAGAGACCAGGAAGCTGGGGATGAGCGTCAATGCCGTTTCGGTGCCGTACTGCCAAAACCTCTGGGCCGGGCCGATGGCTTCGATCATTACACTGTCCGGTCGAACATTGCCCTGAAGCACTTCGAAGAGACCGTGGTCGATCCCCGCCAGCCCGATAAGGATGCCTAAAACCGCGACGGTAGCTCTTGTCGCTCGATTCTTGCTCATGATAATTACACCCTCCACTACTTTTTCCGACCAACTTCTCGGATGTCGTATGCAATCCCGGTTCAGATGCTCAGGAGAACCGATACGAAGGGCCGGTCTGTGCGCACCGTACGGACGAAGATTCTTACCAGACTCCCGGAAGTAGACGGTACGGCACCCCCTCGACGTACTCGTTGTAACCGGCCAGCCGTTCCTGTAGCGTTTTGTCTTCCAGGTAGGTTCGGATCACTAGCAAGACCAGAAGAATTGCCGCCGGCAGGAACGCCGTCACCGCATCCAGAAAAAGCGGAGTGGCCAGATAGGTAAGAAGGGCTCCAGCATATCCCGGATGCCGAATCCAGCGGTAGGGTCCGCTGGACACTACCGATGACCTCGATCGGTCTGTATACGCACCATCCCGGAGAAGTAGCGGTTCTCGATCAGGGCCCAGGACGCCAGGGCGTCTTCATGGCGCATGAAGTGGGCCCGCTCGGAAAGCAGGTCCGGATGACGGCGGCCAGCCAGGAGCCGGCTGACAGCAAAACCGAGGATGCAGAGGATTGCGTACACCCAGGCCTCCCACCACTTCCAGTTCCAGGAGATCAACAGCGGCAGGAAGGGAATGACCACGATGAATAACAGCAACTGGATGATCAGGCGCGGGGAAATACTTTTTTGTTGGATACTCACGTCCTTCTCCCCTATGCTCGAAGTCTGCAGCAACCGCCCTATCCAGGTTGCCCGGACCACGTATCCCACCACGAGCAAGGTGGAACCCACCTAGAACAGCGGCTGCTGCACTTCAGCCGCTTGCGCCAAGCATCTGGAACAGCTTCTTAGCGATCAGGACGTTCCATAACATCAATAGGATCCCTCCGGGAATGGCAAATACCATCATCGCCGGTCCGGGCTCCGGCACGAATGTAACAACGATCGTGTAGATCAGCAACAGACCGATCCCTACAATCCCAACCCAGCCCGTGAGCCGGCTGAACACCCGACCTGCCAAGATCACCAGACACAAAAGCAGGGTTCCGAGGCTCGACAGAAATACGCCAAGAAAAATGCCCATGCTCCCGTGAGCTCCCCTGGCAAGCAGAGCCAGGCCTGACGCCTCGAGCGCACGCCGTTCGGCATCCGTCGGAGCGAGCGGGTACTGCCTGCTCAACCCCAGCATCGGCAGGGCGGCATTGCTGTTGACAAAGACCGTAGTTCCCACCAGCACCACGATCAAGGCCAGCGCCGCATGGGCCGGGCTGGCGCGTCGATGAGCCGCGCATAATACCAGGATGGCCGGAATCTGGACGACTGAGATGGCCACGTTCAGCAGGTCGAGATTTCGCAGACCCAGAAGCGGCTTAGTCTCCAGCTGCCTGAACCAGGCTTTGATCGTGGCCGGGACGGTAGAAGCTTCCCAACCCGGCAGCATTGCCAGGATGATGTCGCTCAGTGTTCCCGCAAGAGCGAGCAGAGCGGCAATACCGCCAATCAAGTAGAGACCCCGCCAACTGTTGTCTGCGTTCATGTTTGTGCCTCGCATGCCTGCTTCAGGAATAGGGCCGGTTGCCCTTCTGGCAGAGCGGAAAACGTACTGCTATTTCTTTACGAAAAAATACCACATTGCGGCCAGGGAGATTCCGCCCTCACCGTCTATTGCCTTCTTGATTTGCTCGAGAGAAATCATCTTGTTCCCCAAATCATCTTTGAGGTTCTTGCCGTCAAACTCGGCGACTTTTTTTCCACGGGAATCCCTGATGTTGTTCCGGTCGATTCCGCCGAGCAGAGAACCGTTCCACGCCCTGATCGAGGTCCTGTCGATTTCTCCCATCTTTTGCCCGGACTGATTCCTCAGGGTTTTTCCATCAAAAGTGAAATCTGCCATCTTTTTCTCCCTTCCTGAGTTGGGTTATCGGTGTACAAGGGTATGATAACACAAATTGTACTTCTGAACATTCGCCGAATCCGCTCTGGGGAGATTGGCTCCACCTGTATATGTTGTTGGCAGCTACTGTGCCCATTGATTCCTCAGCTCGGGGTTGTTAAAAACTCATCAATGTTCGGCTGAACTGCTTCAGGAACAGCTCATCGAGCTTTTCATTTGTTTCGTTCAGTTGCAGGATTGCGGCATAGCGGGGTTTGTATCGGAACCAGAAGTGTGTAGGACCAATGATGGTGCTCAATAAAACAACGGAATGGATGCTCTTGGGGAAACGTCTCCCATCCTGAGGCGATTTCAGATAGGCGGCAAGCCCGGCCGCTAAACTGGCTTCGGTTACCACCGTATCTTCACCTCGTTCCAGATAGGACCAAGTTTACGGATGACAGATCATGATCCATGGTGTAAATCCATATCGACGGACCAAGCCCAACTTTAGTGTATCCGTTTTTTCAATGGGGCAAGAAAAGATGTCAGACTGATGAGTTTCTTCCAAGCTCGCTGAGATAGAAATGCCAAAGGATTCTAGCAGCGACGGCCCTCCATGGTCTCCACCGATCTGCGATGCTATCCACCTCAGCTTTGCCGGGAGTTCTTGACAATACTTCCACCTCTCGAACAACTTTCTCCAATGCAAGATCGCCAGAGGGCCAAGCATCCGATCTTCGCAAGGCAAAAAGCAGATATGTATCGGCTGTCCATGGTCCAATCCCCTTAATCTCCATCAATCTCTCTCGAGCTTTGTCATTGTTCAAAGTCTCAAGATTATCCAGTTCAAACTCTCCAACGATAATCTTCTCAGCAATCCCTCGAACATACGAAGTTTTCTGGCGACTAAAACCAATACCGAGCAATTTGTTGTCGTCCAAAGATAAGAAATCCTCGGGAGTAACCGAATCAACCGATTGCTCGAGTTTGCAGAATGTTGATCGTGCTGATTCTAATGAGACTTGTTGGGAGAGAATGGCCAGTACAATACCGGTAAATCCGGGCGGATGCGTCCAAAAGGGCGGGTTCCCCCACTTCGTGATTATTCCTGCCAAATGATTATCACGAGAAGACAACTTTTTAATACCGATTTGGTATGTTCTCTCAGTTAATGTCAGGTGACCGTAATGCATTCTTTCTTTCAGTTTACAAGAGCTCGAAACTTGTAATCAAAGGTCAGATCATCGACCAATTTACAAAGCTTCCTTGCCGTTATGGGGCATCCTGGCTCATGCGGCCGGTAATGTGGCCGGGAGCCTGGGAGCATACCACTGCGCCGCGGCGCTCATGGCGTGGAGGTCACGAAGGGTCTGCCATTCCGCTTGCACAGCAACTGGATGAGTTGCCTGCCGGAAAGCGCCGCCATCACAGTGCCGGAGAACGGCAAGGTCCACTGACCGACCATGTGGAAGCCGGAAAGACCCGGTAAGCTCCGTAGTGCGGTCTGTTTCCTCATATTCTCCGGCATGATGTACCAGCCGTCTGGCGATCCTTGCCAGTTTCCGGTGTAGCGGACATATGTTGAGGGCGTCGGCACATCCACGACCTCGATCTGAGACGCAAAACCTGGCCACCGCTTGTCTAGCTCTGCGATGGTGAAATCGGCGATGCGCTTCTTCTCCTCTTCGTAGCGGACACGGTCGCGCGCCAGTTCCTCCCAGTAGTCGTAGCGGGTCGCATACCAGACCTCAGCCGCCGATTTGCCTGGAGGCGCCATACTCGGATCGAAGCAGTGATGCAGGAAGCACAGCCAGCGATGTTCCTCTCCGGCGATGTTGATTGGCTTCTCTAACTCGAAGACAATGCGATGCGGCTCCTTGGACAGATCTCGACCGACACCAAGCATCACGTGTATGAGTGGTAGAACAGGGATCCATTCGTTGTACATGGTCCGGACCTCATCGTCGAGGTAACGGCCACCAAGGATGTCAAAGATGACCGTGTGGCCATCGCCCGCCCAGACCACGATATCTGCCCGGTGCTCGGTGCCATCCTCCAGACGTATGCCGACCGCTTTATCGTTTTCAATGATCACATCCTTGACCGGGCTTTTGTAATGAATCTCGCCGCCGAGTTTCTGATAATATTCAGCCATCCGGAAGACGACCCCCTGTGATCCTCCGAGAGGCGCGCCAGCCTCAAGCACCGCCGACTTCAGGAAACCGGCTAGGCCGAGCATCGGAAACCGCAGCATTGGCCAGCCCGGCGAGTCGATGAAGAACCGGACGGCGTGGCGCAAGAAGGGGTCCTGGAAGCGCTGGGCGAACTCTTGGATTGTCAGCTTTCCATACTTGCGAAAAGTCCCCATGAGCGGCAGAACAGCCGCCAACATCTTCAGAGTGTCGAAGGGTCCGGCCATCTCTGCCGGTTTGAGCGACATCGCACCCATCATGCCCTTGCCGGCGAACAGGCGTATGAACTCTTTCGTGAGCTTGGCGTCGGCCGGCGACAGGGCAAGCATCTGCTCCTCCAGCCGACGAGGGTCGGTGCAAATGCTCAGGCTTTTTTCACCGCTCTCGATGCGCACCATCTCGTCGTGGTAGTAGAATCTCTGGTCCTTAACCACGCCGAGCTCCTGCCACATCTGTCGTATTGGCCCAGCCTTTGAACCGGTTAGCATGTGCATGCTGATGTCGAAGGTGTATCCTTTCCGTTTCCAAGCGGTGCACAAGCCGCCCGGGATACTGTTCATTTCGAAGATGGCCGTTTTGTAGCCGTTGATACGGGAGTAACAGCCGGTCGAAAGACCCGCAATGCCAGCCCCGACTATGACAACGCTTTTTCCCATGTACTTTCTCCTTCTCATAATAGGTTATACAGGCCACACGGCTATGTCCACTCAACGATGAGTTGACCCGCCGCGCCGTCTTAGATCAACCTTCAGTTTGTTGCAGGTGGACAGGCATTGATCCAGGTCGCAGCTCGCGGTCAACTCCAGCGCCATGATAGGCGGGAAATTTCCTGAAATCACCACAAGAATGCAACTGCGTGTTTTCCAAAGATATCGTCATCAAATATCAATTTGGCAGGTTTTTCCGCCATACCTACGCAAACATGCAGTGGTAATAAATGTTCCTCCCGTGGATGGCAGTAGCGGGCATAAGGGGCATCTTCCCAATTGATTAGCTGCTGTTCGAGTTGATCTTGTTGGCTTTGGCCTGTGCATACTTGGATTAACCATTCCTGAAAAGCATCATTTCTTGCATCAAGTCCAATTCCGCCATTCCAAGAAAATGCTCTTAGATTATGAAACGAGAAACCTGATCCAATGACAAGAATGTTTTCTTTAATCAATTCACGTAATGCTTTGCCAAGCGCGATATGAGCCGCAGGGTTTAGACCACGTAACAATGATAGCTGAAGCGCTGGAATGTCCGCTTGAGGATACATTAGTTTCAATGGGATGAATAGTCCATGATCGAAACCTCGTTCAGTATCGATTTGAGCAGGGATCTTGTTTTCTTCAAGCACTCTAACAATTCGATTCGCAAGGTCAGGGCATCCTGCTGCTGGGTAGGTAATTTCATATGCTTCCGCGGGAAATCCGTAATAGTCATAGAGCATGGGAGGCGTTTTGGATCCTAATAGGGTTGCATAGCTTTCCTCCCAATGGGCACTAATGACGAGGATAGCATCTGGCTTTGTTAGTTGAGCTGGAAGCTTCAGCATGAAGTCCACCATAGATTTGTGGCCCACGTCCCCAAGGATGGGCAGTGGGCCCCCGCCGTGGGAGAAATATACAATTTGAGCCGTATTTTCTGCTTTGTTTGATTTCATTCTAGAGAGATCCTCCCAGATCTAAAGGAAACAAGCCTTTGGGCGACAATCCTATTTTCCGCCTAACGCCCATGTTCAGCGGCGTGACCCCGCCGTTCACCAAACGCGGCCACGCTCGGTGCTGCCACTGAGCCTTCACGCGATTTAAATAATATAGAAGGCGAGGCGGGACCATGGCCGTTGCAATGTGTTGTTAGGCACAAACTATTTACAAGATGTTATCCGTATGTTGGTCACTGTTCTACCCATTCGATTCATGAAGGACAATTCGACAGAGAAGTAACTGGGCGACCTGCTTCATAAATGCATAATCCAAAGTATCCGGCGTATCCCAAGCGCTGTGATAATGTGTATTCCGGAATTCTGCCGTATCTGTCCACATGAGCGCAGGAATTTTGGCATGCCAAAATGGGGCGTGATCGCTGCGTTGGAAATGGGGAAAATATTTCTCTAGCCCCAAATAGACGCTCAGTCCAAGCACAGGAAAACCGTCAAGATACGTCTTCGCGGTCTTTATTGTGGCATCAACAAGCGTGGCTGAGCGGTGATTGCCGATTAATCCTAAGAAATCGCCGCGATCCGGAAGGGAGATCGGAAGTCCTTGGGGAAGATGTTGCGATCCCGCCTCATGGGAGCAATACCCGACCATTTCCAGCACATGGACTTCGGAGAGTGTCGTTTCGAACTCGTGAAGAGAGTCTGCCACAAATTCCTGACTACCGATCAAGCAATCTTCTTCGCGGTTGAATGCGATGAAAATGGTTGATGTGAAAATCTGAAACGCCGACAACGCTCGTGCACACGCTAACAGGACGGCAATTCCACTGCCATTATCATCAGCGCCTGGAGACCCTGGAACGGTGTCATAATGCGCGGCAGCGAGCAGACTTGAGGAGGCTAACGGGGTTCTCGGAAGGGCGACAATATTCTGAAAGCGCCCGCGAAAGGATGACTGGAATCCGAATGTCTCAAACTGGTGTCGAATCCATCGGCCAATCCGTTCATTATTCGCCTTCTCCGTGCTATAATGCCGAGGCACCGAAATTGTCTCGAGAACGTGCTGCAAATAATCTTCGGGAATGGATGCCAATATGTCTTCAACGCGCTTGGATACCTCTTTCAAGGTCCTGGCGTTTGCTGAGTGTTGAATGCGCATACTGTTCTCTACTCTGTTATCAATTCACGTGTCAAATGTTTCCTAAATGCCTCCAGGCAACTCGCTTGGCTTATTTATTTCGAGAATATGCCTAACGGCCAAGCTCACTGGTTTTTACGGGGCGTAGCGGAGCAAAAATCCAGTGCAGCGCCTTGTTATGCCCGCCGCATTTATATTATTCCCTTTGTATGAAGTGCGTTAATAATCATAAATAGAGCTGCAAGCCAGTTCGTAAAAGCGAATAGCTTTTTGAGGTATTTGGGCCCAGTTTTCAATGACAGTTTTCCTCCAAGTATTCCTCCAACAACTGTAATAATGGCCAATGGAATAGCCCATGAAGGGTTGAAATCTCCCTGAATAGCATGCCCAGTAAAACCCATAAAAGCAGTTGCCGCTATTAATGTGGATGCCGTTCCAACTGCTGTATGCATCGGAACACCGCAGGCCAATACCATCAGCGGAACCAAGAAAGACCCTCCTGACACACCCACCATCCCGGAGCCAAAGCCCGTTAAAATAGTGACCGGCAATGCAATCCACAAGTTGACACTATATATTTTACCGGCAGCTTTAATATTTATAACGCCAAAATGTTTATTTCCTGAAATATTTTGATTCTCTGAAACAGGAATAATCATTACAACTCCTGCTATTAGCAGCATAACAGCGAATGTCAGTTTTAAAGAAAAACCACTGAACAAATGAGAAAAATAGCCCCCTCCCAGCGCAGACAATGCTGTGAACGTTCCAATTAAAACAGCCAATGCCCATGATACTGATTTATTCTTTTGGAAAATTATCATCGCCGCAACAGATGCTGAAAAAAGAATAAACTGACCAGTTGTCGCTGCCTCGTGCATGGGTATGTTAGCTATTGCCAGAATTACAACATAGAAATTGCCGCCTCCTTTGCCGACCATGGTCATGGATATAGCAACAATTAAAATAAGTAAGCCAACGATAACCAAACTTGTCATTTTTAAATTGCCCCTTTTAGCCCCCTGTACGACTTTAAGAACTTTACTCGGTTTCAGAGCATCTGTTAAAGCAGAATAGCCGCCTTCAACTATGCGGACATCATGAAATCCTTTTAACAACAGATAGGCATAGACTATAGCTGACCTGACATTTGCAGGGCAAAAAACAGCAATAGATTTATCTTCTAGTATTTCATGACTTTAATCAGGAACTTCGTTGGTCGGTATATTTATGCATATGGCCTATGTCTATCCGCAAGGCATGCGCTCCACAGACCCTGTGGTCCGTACCAGTGTGGAGGTGGATTTGATTGGTCCTGCATCCTGAGTCCCTTCCTCTTCGATGAGTACAATCGTGATTCTCTTTTCCGCGGTCTGCCCCGCGTCGATCCGCCGGAATAACTGAGCCTGTCGATGAGACACAGCTCCTCTTTTGATTCGGACGGCAGTCGGGTACCGAATATGTTCTCGGGCGCCTAGATAGCGACCCTCTATATTTCCTAAGTAAAGTCAAGACCTTTTCTCAGATTTTTTTTCACCTCCTGTAC
>CAZKCQ010000104.1:0-8892 GCA_964551205.1 uncultured Spirochaetaceae bacterium | reverse complement strand
GCCAGCTCCGCCTGAGCCTTGCCGGTGAGCAATCCCTTGCCCGCCAGATACTTCTCCAGCCGGGTCAGAGGATCCTTGTCGAGCCAGTCGGCCACCTGGATCTCATCCCGGTAGAGTTTTGGGTCATCCGCCGTGGTGTGGGCACCGAGCCTGTAGGTATAGCCCTCGATCAGCACCGGGCGGCCCTTCTCCCTGGCGATCCGGGTGCCGGCACTCGTAGCGGCGTAGACGGCCAGCAGATCGTTTCCGTCGACCCGGATACTCTCGAAGCCGTAGGCGCAGGCCTTCTCCGCCAGGGTGCGGCTGGCGGTCTGTTTTTCCGTGGGCAGGGATATCGCCCATTGGTTGTTTTGGACGTAGAACACCACCCCGACGTTCCAGACGCCGGCCAGATTGAAGGCTTCATGCACCGCCCCTTGGGAAGTGGCTCCCTCCCCCATGAAGGTCAAAACGATTCGCCCGCTTGCCTTCAACTTCTCCGCGTAGGCGATACCCACGGCGTGCAGGGGTTGGCTGCCGACCGGGATGGCGATCGGCAGTGCGTGGTAGATCTCCGGCGCCAGATTGCTGCCCCGTTCGTTTCCGTACCAGTACATGTATGCCTGGTGAAGGGGAATCCCCTTGGCGATCAGGGCGCCCAGCTCGCGGAAGGCGGGAACCAGCCAGTCATCCTCCCGAAGAGCCAGTACGGCTCCGACGGCGTTGGCCTCCTGTCCCTTGTTCGGGGGATAGGTGGCCATCCTTCCCTGACGGTTCAGGCTCACCGCCCAATCATCCGCCTGGCGGGCCAGGAGCATCAGCCGGTAGGCGGACAGTATATCCCGGTCGGAGAGCAGGGGCGCTTGAGAAGCTGTGTCTTTTAGATTTCCATCGGTACCAAGGAGACTCAGATACTCCTTGTCATTCAGAGCGAGTGTTTCAAACATAATGAGCACCGTGCAATGCTCTATATAATACTATTTTAGTAATGTTTTAACAAATAAAAAACGGGTGCCTGAGGAGGATTCAGAATCTATCCAGGTATCGCCGGACGAAGCTCTCCTGCTCCCGGGTCTCCAGGGCGGAGCGGGTCCTGCGAACCGTGACGATTGCCCGGGCCGCGGGCAGCCGCAGGTATCTGCCCACGGTGCAGCACAGTACCAGGCCGGTGCGGCCGATTCCGGCGAAGCAATGTACGCAAACCGGTCTGGTCCGATTCATGGAGTCGATGATCGCGGTGATCAGTTTGTCGAACGAATCGACGCTGTCCGGAATCCCGAAGTCGGTTATCGGATAGTAGAGCCACTTCAAGCCGGCCGTGCGGCAGAGAGGGCCGAGATCCTCGGCCCTGCTGGTGAGAGATACGAGGCAGCGGATCCCCCGGCCGTATAGATCGGCCAGGTCGGTAGCTGTAATACCGCCTCCACCAAACAGGGTGCTCCTTCCGGCGTACGCTTCATCCGGGATAGCGGAGCCGGCCAGTTTATCGCGGATAACCCAGGAGAAATTGTCGATCATGATTCAACAGCCCGAACAAGCCTCAAGGTAGGTGCCCTGGCTCAGCATCACGTCCGGCTTCACGGCACGATGTGGGTACCGATTTTACCCTGGACTGCCTCCAGAGCCTTGTCCAGGGAGGTGATGATCGCTTCCTTTCCGCTCCACTTGACGAAACGTATGGCCGCCTCGATCTTCGGTCCCATGGATCCGGCCAGAAAGTGACCCTCCGCCGCAAAGCGTTCGGCCTCCTTCACGGTGATTCGATCCAGAGCCTTCTGTTCCGGCTTGTTGAAGTTGAGGAAAACCTTCTCCACGTCGGTGAGGATGAGAAACTTGTCCGCCTTTACCGCCTGAGCCAGCTTGAAGCCGGCCCGATCTTTGTCGATCACCGCCTCCACCCCGCTGTAGCTGCCGTCTCCGTTTTTCTTCACCGGAATTCCTCCGCCTCCGGAGGCGATGACGATCACCCCGCCGTTCAGCAGATCGTTGACCGATTCGGACTCCACGATATCCACCGGCTCTGGGGAGGGTACCACCCGGCGCCAGCTCTTCTCGATGCCCGGCTTCACCTCTTTGACGATGTAACCCTTTATTTCAGCCAGATGGAGGGCCTCCTCCTTGGTGTAGAACGGTCCGACGGGCTTGCTGGGATCCTGGAAGTCCGGATCCTGGTCGCTGACCTCCACTTGCGTAACCACCGTGCAGATCGGCGCGTCCAGGCCCTCCCGCATGAGATGGAATGCAAGCCTGTTCTGCATCATCCAACCGATCTGTCCCTGGGTCATGGCGCCGCAGACGGCCAGGGTTTGCGCCGGTACCAGGACCTCGCTCTCCTCCTGCTGGATCAGCAGCGCTCCGGCCTGAGGACCGTTTCCGTGGGTCACGACCAGGCGATATCCGGACTTGGCGATCTTGGCGATCTGTTTCGCCGTGACGTCGACATTGTGAAACTGCTCTTCCGTTGTGCCCCGCTCATCCGCCTGTTTGATGGCGTTTCCGCCCAGGGCCACGACCAACACCTCTTTGCTCATCAGTTGTTCTCCAAGTTTGACCAATATACGCCAAGTTTCTCTCTACGCAATTCTTTCTCGATGAAGGAGCGCCCCTATCGGCAACTCTGGCAATAATAAAGAGGGTATCCTGCTCTTGCAAGAGATAATTGAATTGAAGATTTCATATAATGAGAAGAACCCACGATTCCACCGCAGAAAGTGATGAAGAGGTGGAATTAGTTACGTAAATTTAATGAATATTCATTTTTTAATTTGACAACTTAATAATGTCAAATATAATTATCTGTGTCGTTCCCGGGAGCGATATCCCATTATTACACGTATCATACTGGAGGTTTGTATGTACGACGAAAAAGTTAAGAAAATGCTAGCGCGCAAGGATTGGCAGCAAGAGCCATATAAAGGGCTCAAAGTTGCGGGGATTGATATCTGGTTTTGGATATCGATTATCTACTACATTGTCTGGGGTGTTTTCATAGCTACCGCGATTATCGGAGAGGATGTCCTGCCTCAATGGACCAAGTTGACGCTGCTAATGATTACCTTTGGGGCGGGGGTGCCACTGCTGGTTGCATCCTGCATTGTCCAGTTCGCAAAGGGGGTGAAATAGCATGGGTGAGGTTATTGCGGTTGAAGGAAGGTGGATCTACGTAACAGTAATCGCTGTATACATGGCGATTCTATTAGTAATCGGCTATCTTGCCTCCCGGCGAACTAAAACCGCTGAGGATTACTGGGTTGCGGGACGAAAACTCGGTACTGGTATTCTGGCCGGAACATTCGGTGCCACTTTTATCAGTGCTTTCACCATGATGGGTTCTCCTTCCGGGGGCTACCGGTTTGGCTGGAGCTTCTGGAATCTTGCCTACGGAACGTGGATCGGTCCGCTTATCATGGTTCTATTCATTTCCTATTTCGTTCGTTTCGTCGGTTTCACCGTCCCAGATATCATTGAAGCGAGGTACGGTCCGAAATCGAGACCTGTCGCAGCGATTGTGGTTCTTTTCGGTTCATTTGGTTATGCAGCAGTGCAAACCATGGCTATCGGCACGGTTATCAACGCCATAATGGGCATTCCGTTCAACATCGCCCTGATAATTGGTGCCGGGATTGTAATCATCTATACGGTTTTAGGTGGAATGATTGCTGTTGCCTGGACGGATGTGCTGCAATTCATAATGCTCGTCGCAGGTATGTTCATTACCGCGGGGCTGGCTCTGGCGGCAACGGGCGGTCTGGCAGCCCTTAATACAGCTGCAGCCAAAGTCGATCCTGGATTTGTATCTCCTCTCGGACCCTATGGAAGTGCAATGGTCATCATCGGAATGGCAGTAGCATTCGCCCTGGGGAATCCGTCTCAGCCATCCTATCTGGCCAGAGCGTTCTCGGCAAAGAATGTTGGTTCAATCCGTATCGCCCTTGGAGTCGGTACTGTCGCCAACGTTCTCTGCATAGGTGGCGGCATAATCATCGGTTTAGCGGCAAGAGTGATCATCGGTGGAGATCTGCCCAAAGCAGACCTCGCCTTTCCGATTATGGTGACAAGGCTGATGCACCCATTATTGGGTGGTTTTATTATCGCTGCCATTATTGCCGCCATCATGTCCACGGCTGATTCCTTCCTGCTGGTGGCAGGAGTAACAATCGGCCGAGATTTCTACCAGAGATTTATCAACAAGGATGCGACGGACAGGCAGCTTATCACCATCAGTCGTATCGTAACATTGATCGTCGGAGCCGTTGGTTTGATAATTGCGATCATCTACCCCAAATCACTCGTATTCCTTGGCGCCTATGTCTTCGGTACCGTTGCCGCTGGACTCTTTGTACCGTTGTATATCGGGATGGTTTGGAAACGGGCAAACTCAGTCGGTGGAATTCTCGGCATAGTTTGCGGATTTATAGGAACATTTGTCTTCACAATGTTCAATTTACTACCGCTACACCCGATTATGACTGGGATCATAATTTCTGCTGTTGTCTACGTATTGGCAACACTGGTGACCAAACCTGAGCCTGAAAGAGTCAACGAGTTCATGGCTCGCATCGGGCGTAAGTAGAAAATATATACAGTACCTTTGACATCTGTGACTGTGTCGAATTTGTTTTTATGATAGGAACGGAGAAAATCATTCTTTCAATACGTCTGGATTCGGAATCGATTCTGAGTGAAATCACAAAGAAACGATTCTTAAGGCGTGACCGAGATGCCAGTGTTGTAGAGAAACGGCTTTTTTACCACACCTTCTGGCATATTTGTCTTCGGACGGTCATCAGGCAGATGTTGAGGGCGGACAAAGTCTACGAAAGATGCGTGTTGGTTGATGGGATCGAGGGGAGTGCTGGATTGTCTCCAGCTCTCCCCGATTTTTCTCCTTTTAATGACTCAAACGGTATTGACGTGCTTGACCCAAAGGTCGACCGAGAAGCGGCGATCGAGAAAGCCAAAGCAACTATAAAAGATCTTATTCTTCGTAAAGTGTTTTTACTGAAAGATCTCGAATTTGCTGTACAGAGTGTAAAACTTATCCATTCGCCGTACTGGCAGCTCACGCTGAGTACCACGAAGGGAGACGTAGAGACCCTGACCGTGGATTCAGTATCCGGACGCGAGGACAGACGAGTGGGATACTATTATCAAAAGTATAACCTGTAGTTTGTGCTGCATTCTCGCACCAGTGATGTTTTTATAAACTTAAGACGTCTGAGTATTGAACGGAAGAGAGGAAGGCTATGAAGGTAGCTGTTCTTGGGGCTGGAAACGGGGGCTGCGCCGCGGCAGCTGATTTAAGCCGACGAGGTTTTACTGTAGGTCTATACAGTCGAAGAAAGGAAACTTTGCAGCCGATTCTGGATGCGGGCGGCATCAGATTGGTCGAAAACCACTCCGAGGAGTTCGTCTCTATTGGTGCCGTAACTCGAAATATTGAGGAGGCATTGAAGGACGCCCAAATTGTGCTGATCACCGTTCCAGCGGTGGCTCATTCCTACTATATCGAAATGTGCGCACCCCATCTGCGAGAAGGTCAAATCATTGTGCTGAATCCAGGCTCCACAGGAGGTGCTCTCCATTTGTTGCACGGTTTGCGACAGCTGGGAGGTGGATACGTGCCGCCAATAGGCGAAACCAATACCCTTACTTACGTCTGTAGGCTGGTCGGAGAATCGGCTGTACAGGTCACATTGCATCAGAAGAATCTTCTATTCTCGACAATTCCGGCGACAGACACTGAACGATGCGCTGACATCTTTAGAATCATCTATCCTCAAATAATTCCCGTGGAGAATGTGCTGGTTACTTCCCTGTCCAACTTCAATGCGATCATGCATCCGGCTGGTACGATTATGAATATTGGTTGGGTCGAATTTGCCAAGGGAGATTTTGCCTATTATTACGAGGGAAACACCCCTGCGGTGTGTCGCATTATCGAAGCCGTAGATCGGGAGAGGCTCAACATCTTCAAAACCTTTGGTTATTCGACTCTGCCGTTTCTGGATTTTTTTTATAGAGCCGGCTTAACCACGGAGAAGGGATATAAAAGCGGATCTGTTTACACTGCGCTCCAGGAGAGTGAACCGAATCGTTTTATTAAGGCTCCTCAATCACTCGACCATCGTTATGTTCATGAAGATATAGGATACGGGTTGTTGCCCATGATGGAAATTGCAGGCCTGTTGAATCTGAAAACCCCGGTAATGCAGGCCCTTGTCACTTTAGCAAGTCAAGCTGTGGGCATCGATTTCTTGAATGAAGGATTGAACCTGGAGAAAATGGGTATCGCTGGTTTCAGTAAAGATCGCTTGCTCACCTACGTTCGAGAAGGTAAATGAGTATACTCTCATAGAAAGGAAACATCTATCATGGTACATGAGGTTGTTAAAAAGCAACAAGAATTGATGAAAAAAAAAGGATTGGCGGCGTTGGTTGCGGTCTCTCCGGAGATCATACGTTATACCACAGGAGTTATGATTCCAACACAGTCGATCATCAGAGAACGTCATGCTCTTTGCATCACTCCGGCCACTGGTGATCCCGTGGCAATAGTCGTAAACATTGAAGAGAATTTGGTAAAGAGTCAGAGTTTCATTCAGGATATCCGTAGTTACAACGAATTCACAGATAAACCTATTGTCATGCTTTCTAAAGTGCTTAAGGAGAAATGCCTTGAGAAAGAAACAATAGGCATCGAGCTCGATTACCTCCCGGCCAGACGTTACGAACTGTTGAAAAAAGAGATGCCTGAAACCGAATTCATAAGCTGTGAAGAACACTTCTACGAACTGCGTACAATCAAAACAAAGGAGGAGCTCGCGCTCATCGAAGATATCGGAAGAGCCGCAGAAGAATCTATTTACAGTGCTTTCGGCCAGTTGAGATCTGGTATGACGGAGCAGGATCTGGCGAAATTGTTGGTGGGGGAGTATTTTACTCGGGGCGGGGAAAAAATTCAAATATTGGTAGTGGCAACCGGCGAGAGGAGTAGCTTCCTAAATGCGTCCGCCACAGACAGAAGGATAGAGGCGGGAGATGTGATCAGAGTTGATTTGATTGGTACAAAGCAGGGCTACTATTCCGACGTTTGCCGAACAGCGGTTGTAGGCGAAGCAACGAAGGAGATTTCTGATATATGGAGTTCAATCGTGGAGGCAAGAGAGTTGGTGCTGAGCGAAATCCGGCCTGATGCGGACACCAAAGAGGTATACGGGAAATACCGGGATTTTGCAGTAAGGCGAAATCTTACACCCATTGACTTCGTGGGTCACGGTTTGGGTCTGGGTTTGCACGAGGAGCCGTATTTTGGAAAATATGGGGGGACCATACTCCAACCCGGAATGGTTTTCTGTATCGAGCCGATTCATGTAGTACCAGAGAAGATGGGCTTTCAACTTGAGGATGAACTGGTGATCACGGGGAGTGGCTATCGATTGTTAACGGGCGGTCCTAGGTCGAAAGAACTGACTGTCATCGAATAAGAAGAGAAGGATTTATGTTGAAGATAGCGGTTTTAGGTGGCGGGAATGGAGCGTTTATTACTGCGGCTGATCTCAGTCTCAATGGTTTCGATGTCAATCTATGCGAAGTTCCTCAGATGGAGGACAGTATTCAATTAGCCAAAGAGAAAGGGGGCATTGAACTGGAGGTTCGGGGTAATCCCGGATTGACCGCAGGATTCGCCGGGCTGAATTTGATTACAACAAACTTCAAAACGGCGTTGAGCGATAGAGATATCGTGTTTGTTATTGTTCCCGCTTTTGCCCAACGAATTTTTGCAGAGCTTTCCGCCAACGCGCTTTCCCCTGATCAGATTGTTGTTTTGGAACCGGGGAATTTCGGTGGTTCGCTCGAGTTCGCGGAAACACTGAAGAAAAAAGGGATAAAGGAATTACCGGTCCTAGTTGAACTTGAGTGTATGATTTACTCGGGATTCAAAAGCGACAGCGGATCAGTTTGGGTGAGCGGTTTCAAAAAGGGACTTAAAGCCGCTGCCTACCCCGGAATATATACTGACCGGGTCATCGCGAAACTCACGGAAATATACCCTGGATTGGACAGAGCCGACAATATATTAGAAACCGGTTTGAGTAACATCAACACGGTGGTCCATGCGCCTATTCTGGCGCTGAATGCGGGATGGGTCGAACACACCAAGGGAAAATTCCTCTTCTACTGGGATGCTGTTACACCGGCGGTCGGACGGGTAGTTGAGGCGGTTGAGGAGGAGCGTATGAGCCTAGGGCGGGAGCTAGGCGTACATCTCACACCTTCCCGAGAAACCCTTCTCAAATGGTACGGACACCAAGGCGCACAAGGGCAAACCTTAGCGGAGGTATTACGGACGAATCCAGCCTATGAATGGGACGATGCTCCGCCGACGTTGCAACACCGGTTTTTTCTGGAGGATATCCCTTACGGCATGATTCCAATGGAAACCCTCGGTGAGATTATCAGCGTGAGGACACCGATTATCAGTTCTATCATCAACTTGGGACTGAAGCTTACGGGGAAGGATCTGAAAGCGGAAGCCAGAGATCTGCGGAAATTGGGATTGGATCGAGTGAACACGGAGGATTTGATCCAGAAAGTATCGAACGGCGGTGAGGACGGCAATCTTTTTCATTGATCGATACGGTTACCAGTGGGCGCCCAGCTCGCCGTAACGGTAACAGCTCGTGATGTGGTCGTTCACCAGGCCCACTGCCTGAAGATGGGCGTAGATGATCGTGGAACCGACAAAACGGAATCCCCTGGTTTTCAGATCCTTGCTAACCGAGTCGGACAGTTCGGTCTGGGCGGGGATTTCCGAGAGGGCTTTCCAGCGGTTCACCAGCGGAGAGCCCCCCACGAAGCCCCAGAGGTAGGCGTCGAAGCTCCCGAACTCCTCCTGGATCTCGAGAAAGC
>CAZKCQ010000103.1:6079-8945 GCA_964551205.1 uncultured Spirochaetaceae bacterium | reverse complement strand
CCAGCGGCTGGGCAATCTGATCGGATCGATCTACCTGGCCGTGGTCCTGGTTCTGGTTCCGGTGTTCATCGTCCTGTATTTCAGGTTCTTTCCCCGTTCTCCGGTCGGCCGCTGGCTCATCAGCCAGGACCGGCAGGAACCCGAGAAGGGCTACTCCTCCTTCACCCCTGAAAAGTACGTCGATCTGGTCGGGAAAGAGGGAACCAGCCTGACGATCCTGCGTCCGGTCGGCATGGTCCGCATCGACGGCCAGAAGTACAGCGCCGTGACCGGCGGGGAGTTCATCGAAAAAGACAAACCCATCAAAGTAGTGAAAGTAGAGGGAAGCCGCATCGTGGTGCGGCAAGGAGGATAACATGATCATCCTATACGTTCTGGTTGCAATCGTTGCCATCGCCTTTATCGCCATTTTCTTGAAGTTCTTCGGACTCTGGTTCCGCGCCCTGCTCTCCGGTGCCCATATCGGCATCGGCCGGCTGATCGGAATGTGGATCCGGCGGGTCAAAGGCCGCCTGATCGTGGACAGCCGGATCATGCTCACCAAGGCCGGGATCAAGGTGGATTCGGATCAGCTGGAGACCCACTATCTGGCCGGAGGAGATGTGATCCGGGTCAGCAAGGCCCTGATCGCCGCCAGCAAGGCCAACATTCCCCTGAACTTCCAGCGGGCAACGGCCATCGATCTGGCCGGGCGGGACGTTCTGGAAGCGGTCAAGACCAGCGTCAATCCCAAGGTCATCGACTGTCCCAATCCGGAGAAGAGCCGGGGCACGATCGACGCGGTGGCCAAGGACGGCATCCAGCTGAAGGCCAAGGCACGGGTTACGGTGCGGGCCAATATCGAGAGGCTGGTCGGTGGCGCCACTGAAGAAACGATAATCGCTCGCGTAGGCGAGGGTATCGTCACCACCATCGGCTCGGCGGAATCCTACAAGCATGTGCTGGAAAATCCGGATAACATCTCCAAGACCGTGCTCCAGAAGGGCTTGGACGCGGGAACAGCCTTCGAGATCCTGTCCATCGATATCGCCGACGTGGATGTGGGGGAGAATGTCGGCGCCAAGCTTCAGGCCGACCAGGCCGAGGCGGACAAGCGGCGCTTCCAGGCCATCGCGGAGCAGCGGCGGGCCGCCGCGAAAGCCCGGGAGCAGGAGATGTCCGCCCTGGTGCGGGAGAATCGGGCCAAGGTTGTGCTGGCGGAGGCGGAGATTCCCAAAGCCATTGCCGAATCCTTCCGCAGCGGCAACATGGGCATCATGGACTACTACCGCTTGAGGAACATCCAGGCTGACACGCAGATGCGGCAGAGCATCGGAGAAGAGGGTCAGGCAAAGCCGGAGGAGGAGTAGGACGTGCTTCGCGCCCAAGCCTTTGAAGGTCTGTTCACCATTGTTCCGATCCTGCTGGTCGCGGTGATCTCGATATTCCTGCGCGCCCGGGCCGCCCGAAGGCGGAAACAGAGGGAGGGTGCCGCTGGGGGCGCGCCGGCTCGGGCTGCAGAGGGAACGCATCCATCGGCGGCTGCGACCAGGACCGCCGGTGCCGGGCCGGCACCCCGGTCTGTTTCCAGCCGGGAGGAGACAGCCCCGGGCGCGACAGCCCGGGCGCCGGGACCAACCCGTGCCACCCAATTCCCCTGGCAGCGGGAAACCCAACAATACCCGGAAGCCGAACAGCGGACACCCGCCTCAGCGGCGACCTTCACACCACAGCAGCCCCGAAGGCCCCAAGTCACCTCCCGGGAGAGCTACGCCTATCCGCCACCCCTTTCTCTGAATGATTTCAAATCCCAGACAGCCACGATGCAGCCACGGAGTGCACCGGTGCCACGACCGGTGGTTGGACCTGCGGCGCAAAGCCGGGTGGCCGTTGACCGCGGTTCCCGCCTGCCGGACGGCACAAGCCGGATGGCCGTACCCCGGGAAACACAGAATTTGCGGGAGCGGATGGAGGCGAGGGCGCGGTCGGATCATCGGGCCGTCAAAGCAGCGCCCGGGGAGCGTTCCTCCATCACGGCCAGGCTCGAGAGACTGCCGCCCCTGAAACGAGCCGTGGTCTGGGCCGAGATCCTCGGTCCTCCCGGTGGCCGGCAGTAGTAAAACCGGCACCCGTCGACCAATTCTATCGATTACTCCTATCGGTTCCCGAAGGATAGAAGCGCCGGCAGAATTATCAGCGCACCCACAGTCGTGGTGACCAGAGCCAGGGATACCAGGATCCCGAAGTAGAGGATCGGGAGAAAGTGGGAAAAACACAGCACCAATAACCCGGCCACCAGGGACAGAGAGGTGAGCAGGATCGGCGCCCGGCTTTTGCGGGATGGCGAACTTCCCGGTCAGCTTCAGATTCATCAGCTTGAGCTGCTGGGTGAGGGAGAACAGGTAGCAGGCGAAGAATCGCCGGAAAGAAAAACAGGGTGAGCAGTGCACAGTAGACGACGCCGATGCTGGTGGCCAGTCTGAACTCCTTGATCTGGGACAGGTTGGCCGAGGCCAGGCTGGAGAAGCCGATGATCGTGGTCAGGGCGGCCAGCAGGATGGTCTGGTTGATGTGTCCCACCGATTGGGCAATCCAGGCTTTGTCCTCCCCTTTGACTCTGGCCTCCCGGTAGTATTGGTTGAGGATGTGGATGCTGTAGGCGCTGCCCAGGGTGAGTACGAGGGGAGGTACCATGATGCTCACCACGGTGAGCTTGAATCCGAGCAGGTGCATGGTTCCCATGGCCCAGAGCGTGCCCAACCCGACTACGATCAGGGGCAGCCCCAGCGAACGCAGAGACCGAAAGCTCAGGTAGAGGATGGCCAGGATCACGATCACGGACAAGACCAGGAACTTGGGCACATCCCCCAGCAATGCGGTCTTGGTT
>CAZKCQ010000103.1:0-5979 GCA_964551205.1 uncultured Spirochaetaceae bacterium | reverse complement strand
ATCAGGATCTGTCCGGTATCCCGGTTCGTGCTGTACCTGTCGATGTCCTCGATCACCTTGGTCTTGCGGGGGATCATATTGAAGATGTCCGCGTCCGCCTGGATGTGGAGGGCATGGTAGCCCAGGAACAGAGAGAGGATGGCGGTGATCAGGATCACGATCCATGAACGACGGACGGAAAAATCGACCAGACGTTGTACCAGCGGCTCTTTCATGGATGTTGCCTCTGCGATAGTGGCCTAAAAGATCGCAGCTGTCAATCTTGTGCGCCTACCCGCTGTTCTCCCATGCCCGATCGGGCTATAATCCCTCGGACGGCCTAGATGATGCAGCGGAGGCAGCCGATGAATCCACAGGAACGGCGGATCCTTTTTTTCTCTTCAGCCACCCATTTTCTCTCTCATTTCTACGTGTTGGTGTTCCCCGCTCTGGTGATGCCCATGAGCCGGGATCTGCAGCTGCCGATTGCCACTGTGCTGAACATCAGTTTTTGGATGTATCTGCTCTACGGACTTCTGGCTCTGGGTTGGGGTTGGATAAGTGACCATCTGGGACACAAGTGGGCCATGAACACGGGAATGCTCCTGGCGGCCGCGGGAATCATATTGGCCGGATTGGTGGGTTCTCTTCCCCTCATCGCAGCCTCTTTCGCCCTGGTGGGGATCGGCTGCTCGGCCTATCACCCTTCGGGGCTGGCCCTGGTGTCTCAGGGGATCCGGAAACGGGGCAGGGCTATGGGTATCAACGGTGTGTGGGGCAACGTCGGGATGGCCAGCGCACCCTTCGTTGCCGGACTGCTGAGCTATCTGATCGGTTGGCGCCGAGGGGTGATCATTCTGGGCGCCGCGGGTTTGCTGGTAGGTATCGCAGGGGTGGTGACTCCATTCTCCGTTGAAAGGGGAACCGAGGTCAAGAAGGTTGAGAAGTTGACCTCCGGTACCGCCCTGCGCCTGTTCGTGATCTTCTGCGTGGGGGTGCTGTTTGCCGGGCTGATGTACAGGAGCTTTACGGTGATCCTGCCGACTTTTCTCGAATCCCGGCTCGGAGATGTGAGTCGATTCCTCCGCGATCTCCTGACCCGGCGATTTGCCGCAGTGGAGGATCTGCCGGCCTTCCAAACCCTGGTGGCTACCCTCATCGCCACGGGCGTCTATGTTCTGGGGATTTTCGGCCAGGCCCTTGGCGGTCGGGTGGCGGATCGCCACAGCCTCAAATGGGCCTACTTCATCTTCTTCTGCGCCGCCCTGCCCTTTATCCTGGCCACGGCATTTCTGGAAAACGCTCTGTTGATCCCGGCGGCGGGCATGTTCGTACTTTTCACAGTCGGGGTGCAACCCATCGAAAACAGCCTGCTCGCCTATCTAACTCCCGCGCGCTGGCGCTCTATGAGCTACGGGATCAAGTTCACGATCACCTTCGGTGCAGGTGCTTTTGCCGTGAAGATCGTCGGCGCGGTGCAGCAGAGCTTCGGGATCGGCAGTGTGATTGTTCTGGTAGCCGGCTTCCTGGTGATGGTGGTCCTCTGTATCGGCGTATTTCTGCTGCTGAGCCGGGGTCAGGAGATCCGGCACTAAACGCGCTTCAGGCCGGTGGCATTGAGCGGGAAAGATCGGTTATAATGATGATAAGGCTGGTGTATCGATGAAGCTAAAGACCACGGTCCTGCTGCTCGCGCTCTTGATCCCGACCGCTGTTTTCTGTCTGGATTACTCGGTGGACTATGTTTATGGGACCGTCGAGGTGCAGGCGGAGGATCGCTGGCAGCCTGCCGAGATGGGAACGGTTGTTTCGGCAGACTCAAGCCTGCGCATCGGTCCCGGTTCGGTGGCCGAGCTGTCCTCCGGAAGCATACGGATCACCCTCAGTGAGGAGGGTACGTACCTCGTTTCCGAGTTGGCGAACAGCTCCCGGCAGGTTTCCTCCTGGGGCATCGTGCAGATAGTCCGAGGGAAAATCCGCAACCTCTTCCGCGGACAGCCGGAGATCGAGAGCACCGCCATGGGAATACGCGCTGAGAAAGCCACCGATGACCTCGGCTTCGACTGGATGGATGAGGAGGAGGAAGCGGCGGATCGGGGCAAGGCCCTGCTGGAGGAGGAACGCTACGAGGAAGCAGTGGAGCAGTTCGATGAAGCCCTCGAGCTGGCTGATGAGCCCAGCCGTTCTCTGTACCTTTTCTACATAGGGTATGCCTACGCCATGGACGGCAAGACCGGACTGTCCATGCGTTACCTGAACGAGACCGAGCCCTCCCATCTGATGGCTCACTACGGCGATTACGTGCTGCTCAAGGGACAACTACTCCTGGAGGGGCAGGCCTACCAGGCCGCCCTGGAGCTTTTCGATCCCTTCCTGCAGCGTTTCCCGGATCACCAGAACAGCCAGACCATCTACTTCCTCTCAGCGTTCTGCAGCAACCAACTCGGGCGGAAAGCCGAGGCTGAAGCGCTGCTTCGCAAGGCATACGCTCTGGATCCGTCCTCGGAAACCGGGCGGAGAGCCGAATCGATGCTGGATTCCCTCTAGTCCCGGGACCGACCGGCCGACTGTGAATCTCACAAGTACGGGAGAGATGACTCTTTGAAAAAGATTCTAATAATTGATGATGATCCCGACCTTCAGGAGGGACAGAAGGTCTTTCTGGAGGCTCGAGGTTATGAGGTGCTGACAGCCGGGGGGGCGGCGGAGGGCTTGGAGATTCTGCGACGCTTCACCCCGAACCTGATCCTCGTCGATCTGATGATGGAACACTACGACGCCGGCTTCGTGTTCTGCGCCAAGGTGCGGGACAACCCGGAGCTCGCGGAGGTTCCGATCATCATGCAGACTGCCGCCCGCGACAAGTTGGGCTTCACTCCGGATTCGTACGACGAAAAAGCCCGAAGCTGGATGAAGGCCGACCGGATCCTCACCAAACCGGTGCCGCTGGAGGATCTGCTGAATACAATCGAACAATACCTGGCGGAGTGAATTTCATGCAAGAAACCTTGCGGGTCCTGGTAGTGGATGACGAGGAGGGCATGCGGGAAGGTATGCGTCGGGTGCTGGAGCGCAACAGCTATCAGGTGGACCTGGCCGAAGACGGTGAGGAGGCGATCAAGCTCCTCAAGGCCAACCCCTACGACCTGGCTCTGATCGATTTGAAGATGCCCGGAATCGACGGTTTCGAGGTGACCCGCTACATCAAAGAAACCCTCGGGCGGCAGACAGTGATCGTTATCGTCTCCGCCCTGGCCACTGTTGAGGCGGCCATGGAGGTTACGCGTCAGGGCGCCTTCGATTTTCTGGTCAAACCCTTTCTGCCAAAGGATCTGAAACAGGTAGTGCAGCGGGCGGTCAGCCAGCGCAGGTTGATTCTCGAACGGGAGAAGTACCTGACGGAGCTGGCCAGCGAACGCAACCTCTCCAGCCAGTTGATCAACTCGATGCACGAGGGTGTTGTGGTTCTGAACATCAACCGGGAGCCGGTGCTCATGAACCCGAAGGCGGAGAGTTTCCTCTCGGTCCGCTACCAACCGTGGTTGACCCTCAAGGAGCTCGCTCTGAGCGAGGAAATTCAGAAAAATATCGATGGTATCCTTGATTCCGAATCCCCCCGGGATGAGGCGACGATCCGCTGGGAACAGGTAGGGGAGCGAATGCTGGAGATCCGGGTGAATCCCTACCTGCGGGACGGAGAGAACGCGGGAGTTATCGTCATACTGGACGATGTGACCCGGCAGTGGCAGGCGGAGCAGGACAAGACCCGTTTTATTTCCATGGTCGCACATGAGCTGAAAAGCCCGATCGCCGCCATCATCAACTACATCAATATCATACTGACCGGGATGTTTGACGGCCAGGCGGACAAAATCCACGAAATGATGGAGCGAAGCAAGATCCGTGGGGAGGCTCTTCTGGACCTGATTCGGGACCTGCTGTTTCTCAATCAGAGTGAGGCGGGCAAGGTAGAAAAATCGATCGAAAGGCTCGACCTGAAAGCCGTTCTTCGGGACCAGCTGGAGTTTTTCCAGGCTCAGGCGGATCGCAGCGGAATAACCCTGACCCTGGAAGCCCGGGAAGCGGAGTATCCGGTCCGTATGGATCGGAAGGATCTTGATCGCATCACCATGAACCTGATCTCAAACGGGATCAAGTACAACCGGAATGGGGGATCCCTCTCGCTCATCATGCGGCAGGACGATGAGTCGGTGGCTGTGGAGGCCCGGGATACGGGGATCGGTATGAGCGCGGAGGAGATGAAGGGACTCTTCGCGGAGTTCTACAGGATAAAGAATCCCCATACTTCCGGCATTCCCGGCACCGGCTTGGGACTGGCCACGGTAAAGCGGATCATCGGCGAGTACAATGGATCGATCCGGGTCGATTCCCGCCTCGGCGAGGGCAGTACCTTCACGGTGATTCTCCCGCGGGCCTGACCCGTCACCGACTAACCGTTTCGCACTCCCGGCGCCATCCGCCGGTTAGGTCTGCTGAGCCGCCAGGCGGGGCATCCTGCCTTTGGACATGTTTTTACTTCCGCCGCGACGATCGATCGTACGCTGCATGACCGAACGAACTTCGCGGCTCAGCTCCGTGGCCTCCCGCTTGAGGGATTTCTCCGCTCCGTTGGGATAGACGGGTTCTCCTACTACGACGGTAACCTGAGGGGGGATGCGGAGGGTGCGGCCGGCGAAGTGGAGGGATTCACGCCCCAGCCAGTGCCGCTGATGAAGCACGGTGGTGACAGGCACTACGGGCAGTCTCAGCCGGCAGGCCAGGTAGAAGGCTCCCAGCCGGAATTCCTCGATTTCCTGATTCCAGAGGTAGCATTCCCCTTCGGGAAAGACGTGCACGAAGGGCAGATCCCGCAGGTTCGTGCGTATCGCCCTCTCCAGGATACGTATAGCCCCGGAGCTGGCCGGTATCGGGACGGCTCCCAGCAGGCGAACGAAGGTCCCGAGCAGCGGGATGCAGGCGGTTTCCTCCAACATGGTAAAATAGGTACGTCGAGGCCGAAGCACGTGGGCGATGATTCCCGGATCCAGCACCAGGGTGTGATTGCTCACCAACAGGCCGAAGGCTACCCTCTGCAGCCGTTCCCTTCCTTCGATTCTCAAGCGGAAGATCAGCCGGTCAACTAACAGGACCAGCAGGAGGGTGAAGTGAAATATCACCCTTGCCGGGATAAAGGAAGAGCCGAAGGCTGCGATTTTTTGGCCCCGTTTGTAGGCCATGATTATTTGAACACCCGCCCCTTCCAGACGATGCCCACGTTCGCGGCGGCTCTGCCGAAGCTCTTCCAGGCCATATAGAGCAGATGCACGAAGGTCAGGGGATAGAGCAGCGGCACCCACCACTTCAGGCCGCGGTCGTAGAGTGTCAGTGACCAGGCTACGACGAAACAAAGCACGCTGAAGACCGAGAGGCGCAGCAGGGGATTTCCCGTATGCATCTCTATGGGAACCAGGATCAGGGGGAGCACGATGAAGGCCACCAGGGCGGAGGCCACCGAGGCGAAGAAAGTCGGCTGGTTCTTGAAAAAATCATAGATGTTCTTGCCGATTCCCTCGAATGAGTTCCTGTATCCCTGGTACATCCTGCAGCTCACATGGTCCTGGAGATCGAGGAAGACCGTACGAAATCCGGCCTTCTTCACGGCCCTGGCAACAAAGACGTCCTCGCTGATCTGCTCGGCAACCGAGGAGTACCCGCCAATCGCTTCGAAGGCGCTCCGCCGGAACATCACCATTTGACCCACGGCCATCGTGAGCATGCTGGAATTGGACCTGGGGATGAGCCAAAAGGGCATGACGATCGCGCTCATGATATAGGTGGTGGGAACGATCAGCGCCTCACCGAAGGACTGTAGATCCTGGTGGACGTAGCCGGAGAGAAAATCGGCGTCGTGGTCATTGATATTGGTGACCGCCCAGGCCAGACTTTCCGGAGAGTGGATCGTGTCGGCATCGGTGAACAGCAGATAATCGCCGCTGGCGT
>CAZKCQ010000102.1:0-8977 GCA_964551205.1 uncultured Spirochaetaceae bacterium | reverse complement strand
CGCCCAACTCCGCCTCCACCGCAATCCCCTTGGGATGGGCGGCGGAGATAACCGCTTTGGTCGCCTCGATATTGTCAGCCAGGGGCTTCGTCGAGAAATCGATCATGACGCTGCTGTATCCTAGCTCCATTCCCCGCTTTGCCAGATCCACATTCTGCCCGTGATCTAGGTGCACCGCAACTGGTATGTCGAAGTCCTCCTCCAGCGCAGAGACAAGCTTCGGAAGCCAACCTAATCCGTAGTAGGCGGTGTTGGCAGCGTAGGCCATAAGGATAACCGGCGCCCGCTCCTCCACGGCCGTTTCTATAACAGAGCGTACAATGTCGTAGTTGCCTCCCTGACAGTTGATGGCGGCTACGGCATAACCCTCTTTCCACGCTTTCTTCACGATTTCCGCACTGCTCACTATGCTCATGACTGGTCCTTCGCTGTTGATCCCCGTTGATCCGCTCTTCTTTTCCTTACCGATTGTTCTATAACTAAAAGGGCGGGCGAGAGCCCCTTCTGCACCAGCAGGAATTGGTCTCCACCGGCGCTAGTGAAACTCCCTTCCTCCTGTGACGTTCACGGACTGGCCGGTCATGTACGATGCGTCGTCGGACACTAGAAAGGCCACGACACCGGCCACGTCCTCCGGCGTTTCTAGCCGTCCGAGTGGAATAAGCTCCTTCCTGCTTGCCAGAACTTCTCCCTCTTTCATACCCTTGCGTTTCGCGAGCACTTTGTCCAGCTCTTCCCACATCGCGGTGTGCACGATGCCCGGGCACACGGCGTTGACATTGATTCCGAACCGGGCTACTTCCTGAGCCAGGCCCTGGGTGAACCCGACAACGCCGAACTTCGAGGCGGCGTATACGCTGAACTCTGGTCTTGCGGTCTTGCCTGATTCCGAAGCGATATTCACAATCTTCCCGCTTCCCTGCTCGATCATCTTGCTCATTACCGCCTGCGAGCAGTTAAACACTCCTTTGAGATTAATATCGAGCGTCCGGTCCCACTCCTCCTCCTCAAATTCGAGCACCGGCTTTGAAATCGTAATGCCGGCGTTGTTGACGAGAATATCGATCCGCCCCCAGGTGTCGATGACCGTCTGGACCATCTCGTTAATCCCCTCCCTGTCCCGCACGTCTAGCTGTAACCCAATCGCCTCGACGCCTCGTTTGTTGATCTGGGCAGCCGTTTTCGCCGCCGTATCGGCGTCTACGTCGCACACGGCGATATTCGCTCCTTCTCCGGCCAGGCGCATTGCGATGGCGCTCCCGATTCCCCGGCCAGCGCCGGTTATTATGGCGATCTTGCCTTTGAATCTCATGGGGTTCTTCGTACCTGCGGAAGCACGGGACAACTTTTCTAACCCTTGATCGCGCCTAAGGTCAGCCCCTGAACTAGCCAGCGCTGCACGACAAAGGCAAGCAGCAGCGGCGGAAGCGCGAGGACCATGGTTGCAGCCATCAGCATACCCCAGTCCGTGACTCCTTCACCCACAAACCGGAACGCGGCAACGGTCAGGGGGCTCGTGTTGATATTCGAGAGCACGAGCGCAAAGAGAAAGTAGTTCCATGAAAGAATGAATGTGAGAATCACCGACACCACCATGCCGGGCGCGGCCAGTGGAATGGCGATGCGTCTAACGATCCCGATCATTGTAAGGCCGTCGACGAACCCGGATTCGATCAACTCGCGCGGAATACCATCGAAAAACGAGGACATGATATACAGGGTGATCGGCATTGTGATCACTGTATGCGTTAGGGCCAATGCAAGGTATGTACCTTGGAGCCCCAACCTGTTGAAGATGATGTACCAAGGAAGAAGGTAGAGTCCGCCGGGAGCCATGCGTGCCATTAAGGAAACGGTCGCAGGCCAGTTGGACCTGTACCACGATACCGCAAAGGCGGCTGGAACTGCGAGAAAGAGTCCCAGCACGGTCGATCCACCCGCTACAATGATGCTATTCAGGGTATAGAGAGCGTAGGGCAGCGTATGAAACAGTCGAACGTAATTGTCCAAAATCGGTTGGAACACAAGACTTGGAGGATATCGCGTGACCTCCGCGGAGGGCTTGAAGCTCGAGGTTAAGAGCCACAGAAGCGGGAGGAGGATGATCAGGGAGACCACCAGGTACTGAACTAACAACGCAATCCTTGTCCAGAGACTGGCCGGTTTTCCTCGTCGTACGCCGGCGTCGCTCATTGGACCGACCTCCTGAAAAGGGAAAGCGCAAATACCATCACCAGCACGATGACAAAAAGAGCAATCATCAACGCGCTTGCGTACCCCATATGGAAGAACACGAAACCGGATTTATACGCATAGATATTCAGAGTTGTGGATGCTGTGCCGGGTCCTCCCTGCGTGGTTATATAGATCGTATCGAAGAAACGGAGAAGGTCGATGCTGCGCAGTACAGCCGCCGTAATTATCGCGGGCCGCAGCAACGGAAGCGTAATATACCAGAACTGCTGTACGTTTGAAGCCCCATCGATCACAGCGGCCTCGTACGGCTGGTCTGGTAGTGACCTGAGCCCGCCGAGAAGGATGAGAACGATCAGGGGTGTATATTGCCACGTATCGATAGCGGCCAGAGTCGGTACAACCTGATGCGGAGAGGCGAGGAAAAGTAAATTGGGCAGGCCCAGCACCTTCAGCAGATAGTTAATCGGACCGAACTCAGGGTCGAGAAGGATCAGCCACATCATGCCGACGGCCACCGGCGGCATGGCCAGTGGAGACAACAATATTGTACGCAGGGAGCGGGCTCCGGTAAAGTTCCTGTTCAGCAGAAGGGCTATCCATAAACCGATCACCAGCTGCGCCGCCAGGGAAATGATGTACAGTGTGAATGTTACGCGCAAACCGATCCAGAAGACCGGGTCTGCCAGCATCTGCAGATAGTTCCGCAATCCCACGGCGGTAGCCTGCAGGCCAACCAGAAAATCCTGGGTGCTCATGTAGAGCACATATCCCAGGGGAAAAGCTATCATGACAAGCAGGAAGATCACCGCCGGGGCTATCAGCCATATGAACGGGGATGTGAGGAAACGGATGAAGGGGTTCTTACTCGTTCCTGCTATGCTCGTAAGCGCACTCATACCCGGATCCCTCTCTACCGCTCTGCATGTATATTCACAAGCGGAGGCTTTTGATCGTGGATCATCCTATAGTATTTGTAATTATTTGAAAACCTGTCCGAATATATAGGCCTGGAGAGCCGTGCACGAATGTGCCGACTCCCCAGGCTGTCCTGTCTTCGTTGCTTTGGTTCGAGCAATGGTGCAATCCACATGCAGGTGGATTACTGCGACTGTTCGATAAGCCTGTTTATCTGTTCGTCGGCAATCTGGGTCGCTTTTTCAGCAGTTGCCTCGCCCAGAATCACGGAGCCTACCTGGTCGCCTATGATCTGCCGCGCCTCCGGCTGCAAGACAATCTGCGGAGCAAGGATCGAGCTTCCGGTTGCGGCCAGCTCCGACAAAGCGTCGGTCCACTGGCGGCGCACCGCTACTTCGTTCAGCCAACTCTGGAATTCCGGCGAGTCCCACACCGAATCACGCGGGGGAGCAAGACCGTCCAGTGCGAGCTTGACCTGCATTTCCTTACTGGTGGCCCACTGGATGAAATACCATGCCAGATTCTTCTTCGAGGAGAAGGGCGACATTGAAAGTTCCCATCCTATTACAACCGGCGTGCTCCCCGCAGGTCCCGGAGGAAGCACCATTAGGTCCGTATCAGTCTGGCGAGCCTCCGTGGCCATGACCTTTCCGAACTCATTGCTGGATTCGAAGACCATTCCGGCCTGCCCATTGGTGTTGACCGCTGTCAACTGCGGGAACGAGTAGTTGATGCCCCCCTCTGGGCCGTATTCCCGCATCAACTTAGCGTAAAGGTCGATCGCTTTTATCCCTTCCGGGCTGGAGAGATTCGATTTGCCGTCCGGCCCTTGATATTCGCCCCCGAAGTTATGCAGGAAATTGCTGAAAGTGTATGGAAGCGCCGGTGCGAGTCCTCGACTTGCGTACGGAATCAGGTCGGGGTGGCACTGCTTCAGCTTCTCAGCGAGGTCAACCAGCCCGGTCAGGCTGGAAGGTTTGTCTAACCCGCATTCCTCGAATACATCCGTCCGGTAGTAGAGGATCGGACCCTCGATGTTCACGGGGATTCCTGTGAGGATGCCGTTCACGGTCTTGGAGTCGATGACGCCCGCGCCGAAATCATTGAAATCGTAATCCGGTGAAGTCAGACTCGGGTTGTTCACGAACGGCATAATCGGTTCGTACCAGCCCGCTCTCTCGAAAAGCATCCCCTGGCGAGAGACTAAAGACATATACACATCGACCTCGTCGCTCCTGGCCTGGAAGATCGTCTGGCGCCGCTGCCGATACTGCTGCTCGCTGAACAGGCTGATTGTGACGTCTATACCGGTCAGCGCCGTGAACTCGTCGGAGTATTTGTCGATGAGCTGGCCTACGGGATTATTGTTCGCAAGGAAGTGGATGCTCTGCCCGTCGTATCGTCTCCAGTCAAAGCCCCCCATCTCCGCTTCTTTGTTCTGCATGGCTGGTTGCTGTTGGCCTCCCGCCCAAATGCAGAGGCCAAGCAGTAATAGAACAAGCACTAAGATGGATCTCTTCATAAAAACCTCCTTCAAATTTTTGTATCTTGGTACGATATTAACATAAAAAATTCACCCCGTCAATACTATTTCTTTGTATATCATTCCCTGACGATCCTCGTTGAGAGAGATATTCTTGGAAAATCAACAGCTTGACATCAAATTCGGAGAATATTAATATCGCTATATGATAAATTATTGTCTCGCTGGTTCTTGGATCGATCGGTGTAGACAGAAGTATCTAATGATTTACTGGAAACGGCAAATCGGCAAATCCGAAGGAGAGTCCTTCTCCACCCTTTGCTGGCGATTTATTGAGGAGCAAGAATATCCGGAAGCTCGAGGGGTGGAGGCAAGTCGACGATATAGAAGCGGCCCCCGATCTATCTATTATCTTTACAAAAATAATGACAGGAGCATTACCCGTGGATAGGGGAGAACACGGCCCACTCACAGAGAGCAAACGGAGGATTATCACACTGTTGTACAAAGATGGGCCCCAGACGAAAGGCGCGCTTAAAGAAAAAGGCCATATGGGCTGGGCTACTGTGGTGAAGGCGATTACCCAGTTAATGGACGAAGGTATTATCGAATGTTCAGGAATTGCGCGGAGAGAGAAGAAACGTCAAGGTAAGGATGCCTATCTTTACGGGCTGACAGCGGAGAAACCGCTGGCTATCGGTGTGGATGTAGAGTACAAAACGACTCGAATCGTATTAACGAATCTATCCGGCACTACTCTCGCCCAAGAAACGTACAAGACTCCACAGCACGTGAACGACAAGGAAGCAAAGGATTTTCTCAGGGGTTCGATTGAAGACTTCATGGAGAGGAACAACCTCCAAGGAGCAAATCTAGACGGAATCGGGATCGGAATACCCGGGATCGGTTTTCCGACCAGCTCCCGCAGGGACAATATTGAGAAGGCACGAATACTTGAACGACACTTGAGCGAGGTGTTTCATACCTCTATCCGTATCGAAACCAACACCAAGGCCTATTCGGTATTCGAAAAATGGAGAAACGAAACCTTCTCTTACAGAGATTTCATTTTTGTATCAATTCGAACAGGAGTAGGTACCGGCATCTTTTATCTGGGGAACCTTTTTAACGGCACCCACGGACTGGCTGGAGAGATCGGTCATATGAAGGTTGTACCTAACGGTCCGTTCTGCCGATGCGGAAGCTCCGGGTGTATGGAAACAGTTGTCAATCAGAATTACCTTTTCCAGCAGTACAGGATGAATGTTATCAAGGAGGCAGGCTGGTCAAGCGGGGCAAGCGAGATTTCTCTTTTCGAAGGTCTGGCCGATCTGTTCACCCGGGCAAAGAGAGGCGAAGAGTCCGCAGTCGCGATTGTAAACACCGCGGCCAGCTACTTAGGACACTGTATTGCCAATGCAATAACTGTCCTGGATATCAACAACATCATCATCAGTGGACATTTCGGACCTGATGGCGATGCGATCCTTGACCCTCTGAGAGAGATGATTCGAACCGACATCTTGCCTAAGGTCAACGTCAATCTATCCTACTTTCCCTTTAATCCCAATGGACATACACGCGGGGCAGCGCTCCTCGTACTGAGGGATTATTTCGTAGACATCCCTATACAACATGATCAGAGTTCATGAGCTCCAAAGAGGCGATCAAGAAATAACGTGAAATTGAGGTGAAAGCATGGCAAAGATATTTGTCAACTTGAAGCGATTCGATGTGCCGCGTTCTCTGGGCGGTATCTGCCCGCAGGAGCGACCTGATGTGTGGATACGTTGGGTTATACGAAAGTCCGTGGAGTCCGGGCTGGGGAAAAATAAAAACGTTCAGCTTGTCTACCTTTTACCGGAATCGCTTATTCTTCCTGCTCTGGAAGAGTTGGAGCGGTCTCCCGCGGCCGAGACCTCCTGCCTCACCGTGGGCTGCCAGGGAGTTTTCCGAGAAAATGTTTCCCCGGGCGGTAATTTCGGCGCGTTTACGACGAACTTGCCCGCGGCCGCGGCGAAAACGCTCGGAGCGAGCTGGGCTATTATCGGTCATTCGGAAGAACGGAAAGACAAGATCGGGATGTTGGAGGCCTATGACGATAAAGTGGGCGGGCCGGGTGGGGCACGCGCGAAGGCGCTTCGGACGGTTAACGAGCTCATAAACCAGGAGGTGCTCCGCGGTCTCGAAAGCGGCCTCGATGTGCTTCTGTGCATGGGCGAGACCGCAGATGAACGGGGCGACGGAACATTTGACGAGCAGCAGCCGCGTATCAAGCAGGCGATCCAGTCCCAAGTCGATATCGGACTGCGCGGTGTCAATTCACACCTGGAAGAGCGTCGAATCGTTATCGGATACGAGCCGATATGGGCTATAGGGCCGGGAAAGACACCACCGGGTGCCGAGTATATCGAATTCGTCGCCACCTATATCAAAGAGGCGACCCAGCGGACCCACGGCTTCACACCCGATGTGGTATATGGTGGGGGCCTCAAGGAAGAGAATGCCGGAATGATCGGGGCCGTACCGCCCATCGACGGTGGCCTGGTTGCTCTAACCAAGTTCACACAACCCATCGGTTTCGACCCCGACGATCTTCGCATCATCGTAGACAAATATATGGAGAAACGAGGAGAAATATGAAAACCTTAGAATTTGAATACGGCCAGGGGCTGATGAGCGCACAGTTGCCGGACAACACGGACGTTTTCCTGCCAGGCGAGACGGTACCGGACCCGCCGATTATCCCGGAAGACAATCTGGTCGAAGAAACGCGAAAGTCGATCCATAACCCGATTGGGATGCCTTCTATAACAGATCTCGTCTCTAAGGGTTCGAAAGTATGCATCATTTTCCCGGACCGCGTCAAAGGCGGCTTTCAGGCCAACAGCCACCGAAAGGTATCGATTCCGATCATTTTGGAGGAGCTCGACAGGGCCGGCGTGCGCAATGAAAACATCAAACTGATCTGCTCCAACGGACTTCACCGAAAGAACAAACAGGATGAGATCAGACGTATTCTAGGTGACAAGGTCTTTAACGACTATTGGTGGTCCCATCAGATCGTCAACCATGATTCTGAAGACTACGATAACCTTATTGATCTCGGCTACGATGAGTTGAACGACCACATCATCATGAATAAAGAGGTTTTCGAGAGTGATCTCACCATCGCTATTGGACACACACTCGGAAACCCCTACGGCGGGTACTCAGGCGGCTACAAGCATGTGGCCACGGGTATCACCCACTGGAAGTCCATAGCCGCGCATCATGTGCCGGCAATCATGCACAGGGACGATTTCACACCTGTGAGCGGCCGGAGCCTCATGCGTAAGAAGATGAACGCCATCGGAATGCACATGGAAAAGAAGATGGGACACAAGTTCTTCCTCTGCGATGCAGTGTTGGATACATATGGTCGGCAGATCGCCGTGTACAGTGGTTATGGTAAGGAAATGCAGCCGCTGTCCTGGGAGATCGCAGACAAGCGGACATACATACCCTGGGCAGAAAAGAAGTACGAGGTGATGGTTTTCGGAATGCCCCAGTTCTTCCATTATGGAAACGGACATGGCACGAATCCGATTCTCATCCTGCAGGCAATCGCGGCAAACGTAATCCGACACCGACGCGTGCTGAGTGATAGAAGTGTGGTTATTTGCTCGTCCCTATGTAACGGCTACTTTCATGACGAGGAGTTTCCGGCGTATCGCGAGCTGTACGAGATCTTCCAGCAGGACTATCACAACACACTCCCGGACGTTGAAAAGTATGGCGAGTACTTTTGTCAGAAAGAGGAATATATCAAGAAGTATCGATTTCGGTATGGATTTCACCCGTATCATTGTTTCTCCATGATCAGCTGCGGGCAGGTGGCGCACCTGAACTGCTCAGCCGTCTACGTTGTGGGAGCACAGGCACCGGGGTATGCGCGGGGAATGGGCATGAAGCCCATGGCTACATTCGAGAACGCCCTTGCCGATGCCAAGAGGATGTATGTGAGTGAGAATCCGAATATTCTTGCTCTCCCTCGCACCTTCAAGTGCGCCGGTGTACATCTCATGATGAAAGACGACCAACTAAGCTGACTGGGGCACGTAATTTTATTGTCGCACACGGTGCGGGAACGACGGCAGTTATAGGTCCGTCGTTGGCCGTAGTGGCGCGCCTGGCCGGAGATAGTGTTGCATCCAGAGAAGCCATTCGGTGAGGATGTCTTTCTTCAGATTGTTGAAAAGGGACGGCGCCCTCTACGCAGTTTTCCTCTTGACTGAGAATGAGGGGCTGACCCGATGCAGATGATCGGCCCCCTGCGGATAATCTTGAAAATTAGCAGGGGCAGGACTCGAACCTGCGACCTCCGGGTTATGAGCCCGACGA
>CAZKCQ010000101.1:0-9108 GCA_964551205.1 uncultured Spirochaetaceae bacterium | reverse complement strand
GCGAAGTGGGGAAGTACCACCACGCCGCCGGGATCCGCGGGAAGCTCGGCGAACAAGCGGTCATACACGTCGGTCCCCTCGGCCTGGGCCCGGCGGTGTTCCTCTGCGGCAAAGTTGTCCCGATACCACTTCACCACCGAACCGCATTGATTGTAGATGAAGCTGACGAATCGGTCGGGCCGGGCGTGGTGCTCGGTATTCAACCCCCGTTCGATCATGACCGCGGGAGCCGGCCGCTCGGCGAACACGGGCACGATGCACAGGTAGGTTCCCATGCCGAACATGGCGTCACCCTCTTCGGTTACTCCGCTCCCCAGGGCATTGGCGCACTGATCATGTGCTCCGGCGCAGATCGCCGCCCCCTCCGGCAGGCCGAGCTCTTCGGCGGCCTCCCCGGATACCCGGCCTATCACGGTGCCGGAGGGCACCGTTTCGGGAAGCTTGTCCCGATCCAGTCCGCTCCACGACAGCAGCCGCGGCGACCAATCGGTCCGGTCCACGTCGAACAGCAGGCTGCGGTTGGCCAGGGAGTAGTCGGCTGCCGGCTCGGCTCCGAGCATGAAGGCCACGAATCCGCTCCAGAACAGGAACACTTCCGCCCGCTCATAAACCTCCGCCCAGTTCCGCTTGATCCACATCAGCTTGCTCAGGCTGTAGGGACTACCGAGGGTGTTGCCGCTGATCCGGTACAGGCTCTCCCGGTCCATGCGGCAGCCCAGCTCTTCCAGGAATTCGTCCCCCCGGGGGTCGAACAGAAGGAGGGAGTCTCCCAGGACCTCCCGTTTCCCGGTAACCGGGACCAAAGACTCCCCCAGGGAGGTAACGGCCAGAGCGGTTACCGCTTCGCTGCAGCCTGCCGCCGCTTCGGCGATCGCCTCCTTGATCTTCCCCCATACCGCCAGGCTCTCCAGCTGGCCCCAGCCCGGTTCCGGGCTCACGAAGGCGTATTCCCGGTAGACGGATGAGAGGATCTTTCCTTCTCGGGAAAAGATCACCGCCTTGCAGCCGCTGGTTCCCACATCGATGCCCATGAGACTCATAACAAACCGCTCCTGCTTCCGCTCAGTCGAAGATAACCCTTCAGCAACCAGCGAACACGCCGGTACACCGCGTTCTGGGCCTCCACCGTCCGCCCGCCCTCCCGCAGCGACCGTTCGTACGCCTGCCGGATATCGGCTCCGATATTCATCTTGGCGATTCCCCGCTTCATCGCTTCCAGCACGTAGCGCTGCCGGATCCCGGACCCGCCGTGGAGGACAAGGGGGACCCCAGCTGCTTCCCCGATCGCCTTCAGGTGGGAGATGTCCAGTCGGGCCGCCACCTTCTTCTCATCCCGCACCGCCTGGCTGATCCGCCCGTGGATGTTGCCGAAAGCCACCGATAGCCAATCGCAGCCGCTTTCGGTGACGAAGCTCGCGGCTTCCTGGGGATCGGTGAAGCCCCGGCCTGAGCGGAAGATCTCCTCGTAGGCCGGAAGGGGTCCCGCCTCATGACCGAGCACCGCCCCCAATTCAGCTTCGCAGGGGATGCCGGCTTCGTGAGCCAGCTCCACTACCCGGCGGGTTTCCCGGATATTCTCCTCCAGGTCCAGCCGGGATCCGTCGACCATGACCGAATCGAATCCCAGCTCGATCGCTTCTCGGATGATGTCAAGGTGATCGACCCTGCGGCCATCCTCGTCGATCACGGGGATGTGATCCAGATGCAGGCACACATAAGCGGGGTCGGCATATCTGTGGAATTCCCCGTACACCGCAGCCATGCTGCGGCTTTCGAATTTCTGCCACTCCACCCGGGCCACCTCCAGGAGGGCAAACACATCCTCGTCCACGACGGCCCGGATAACCGGTTCCACCATGGGAAGATAGGGAATGTTGAAGGCCGGAACCAGCAGTCCGGCTTTCCAGGCATTGGTGACTATCCGTGCCGTCGGATTCATCCTCCCGGTCCTTTCCACCCGCCTTCGTTATTCGAGGAGCCGCAGCAGAGCCTCATCCCGCATGCCCGCCCCGGCCGCCAGCCGGGCAAGGCTCCGGCGGTTGATCCCCTTGTGTATCGTGTGGGGCGAGGTCACCGAGGCTGCGGCCAGGAGCACCCCCAGCCCGTGGGCTGCAGCCAGCGGCAGTCCCACGGCAAGAGCGGCGATGATGCCGGCCAGATGAGCGTCTCCGGCACCGCCGGTGCTCCCCACGGGAACCGCGATCGCCGGCAGGCGGAACAGACCCCGGCCGTCCCAACTCCAACTGCCCGCAGCCCCGGCGGTCACCGACATCATCAGCCGGGGATGGTTGCGGCTGAGCCGATCGATCGCGGACTGCGCGACGACACCCGGATCGGCAGGTGCATCTCCGATCTCCGCCAGCCTGCGAGCTTCATCCTGGTTCAAGGCCAGAAGATCCACCCGCTCCAGGAGCCCGCTGCGGCGGATCGCCTCCATCTCCCCGCTCGCAAAGGAGGCCACGCGAAACGAACCGTGCTGCGTGGCCAGCTCGAGCAGCTTCGCCCGCGCCTTCAGGGGGACCTCCGGCACGGCCAGGGCGATGCCGTTTTTACCCGCCCGGCGGAACTCCCCCTCCGCCGCGGCCACCGCATCGGCGCTCACCTCCCCGCTGGCCGAATCCTCCGTGGTCATGTTCCCGCCCGACCCGTCGGGATAGAGGAAGCAGAAGGAGTAGAGGGTGGGTGTGTGCGGGAGCGTATGCACAAAGCGCAGATCCAGATTCACCTCCTCCATATCTGCGAGCAGGCGGGTCCCCGCCTCATCATCCCCGACCCTGCCGATCGGCGTGACCGCCATCGGTTCCCCGAGAAGCACCTTTACGTAGTGGCAGAGGATGTGCAGCTTGCAGTAATCCCGCCGGTCCAGAAACCGCCCGCTGCGGCTCTCCTCCCGCCCCAGGGTATGGTCGCCGCGAAGCTGGAAGAAGCTCCCCGTGCCGATCCCACCGGTACCGATGAGGGTTTGGAAGCGCAGTTCTCTCCCCTCGCTGTTGAGCAGAGCCTCCGTGCCGCTTCCCGGCGGCGGCACTGATCCCCGCAAGATCTCACCCATCTATTCCAAGATCCCACTCCGGATGCAGGCTGATCGGGTGTGAGGCGGTTTCCACTGTGGCGGTGATCAGGGCATCCGGATGTTCCTGGAGAAGGGTCAGGGGATACTCCCGGTCGGGCCGGCTGAACAGGGCCACCCGCAGGGCGGTCTGCTTCCAGGCCCCGGTGTCGGAAAACAGCCGCACCCTGGCCGCGGACAGGCATTCTTTCAGGCCCAGGGTGACCGACATGGGCGGAACGAACTGATAGGCGGTCCCGAAGCTGCGCTGGGCCAGGGCCAGGATCGTATCCCAATTGTTCTCCTGGATACGAACCGTGCTCGCCCGCAGCTGCCGGAGGGCGATCGGGCTGTAGGGATGGCGCCGGGCCTGGTTGTAGGCGATATGCCCGTCCTGCCCCCAGCCGCCGTAGGTGAGCTGGATCGCCGCCGAGGCGATCTCCCGCCGGATCTCCTCCACGTTGTCGGGGCGCAGCCAGCGGCGGTTGCCCTCCGGCACGCGCAGCTCCGCATCCACCGGTTCGTAGAACTGCCTCTCCATAGCGCCGCGGAAGCTGTAGGGATGGCCGCGGGGAAGCTCCCGTCCCTGCCAGTCCAGGCATTCATCCATGTGGAACACGATGAAGCTCTTCAGCGATACCCTCTCCCGGTTCACCAGCTCGGTGAAGGGCCGGTACCAGCAGCTCGGTCCACAGGGGATGATCGCCCGGAACTCCTGCCCCCGGTCGGCGGCTGCTTTGATCTCCCGGACAAGCTCCAAGGCCATCAGCCGGCCCATGCCGGCGGAGTCCTCGACCAGCCTGAAGGGCACTTTCAAGTCCGGGTGTCCTTCCAGCTCCCGATAGGGAACTTTGCACCACCGATACAGCTCTTTTGTACTAACCGCCATGCCCAAGCTCTCCTTGATTGGCTACTGATTGTTCAAACCCCCCGAAGCTGTCCCCGTTCGCCAGCGCAGTCCCGGGTCATCCGTAGATCGACGCGAGGCCCGGGATCAGCCTCAGGGCGTTTTCATGATAGATCTTCTTCAACACCTCGTCAGGCAGACCCAGGCCGTAGATCCGCCAGCGGCTGTGGCCCCAGCGTCCGATGTAATCCGGGTATTCGAAGTACTCATCCCGGGTCTCCAGGAAACGGAAATAGCAGCGGTAGATGTCCGGCCGGGGCGGCATGTCGGCTCCGAACAGGATGCGGTCCTGGTATTTGATGATGAACTCCCGAGCCGTATAGGGCTGGCGTCCCAGCTCGTCGATACGCGCCGAGATATCGATCCAGGCGTTGGCATGCCGGTCGAGGAAGCGGGACACCTGCTCCAGGTCCTCCGGAAAATTGGCCGCATGGGGGCAGAGAAAGCGCGTACCCGGATGTTCGGCAACCAACCGGTCCCGCTGTTCGAGGAGCTGCTGTTTTGAGAACTCCGCGCCGTGGAAGCTCCAATCCACGAACTCCTGCAGGGACTGGTAGTGCTCGTTGTCCGCATCGAAGGGCAGGAAAAATCCCAGCGGATCCGAGGTGTGGATCAAAACGGGGATGTTCAACTCCCCGGCCCTTCGCCAGATTGGGAACAGGCGGCGGTCATCCACGGGCAGCATCGATCCGTCGTTGTCCCTGAACCGGAGGCCCAACTCCTTGGTGACCTTCAGTCCCAGGGCACCCCGCTCGATATCCTCCTCCAGGTGCCGGATGCACAGCGCCGCCCATCTCTCCGGCGATCCCTCCGGGTTTTCCGTGCTTCGAAACAGGGTGAATTCGCCCCAGCGGGCGAAATCGGACATGGTGAAGGCGGCGAAGCGTCCGGGATGGACCCGGCAGTAGTCGTCCAGATACACCCCCAGATCGCGCCGCTCGATCGTGTAGCCCGACTCGTCGTAGGGCAGCCTGACATTGCCTGTGACGTTGAGAAAGACCCTTACCCCCGCCTCATCCATCACCTGCAGAAGCTCCGAGGCCGGGATGTCCCCGAACAGATGGTTGTGGGCATCGATCACCGGAAAGCGCGCCCGCTGCGGTGTGTTGTCCGCGGCGTTCAGCAGGGGTTTGGGTCTGAACTCTCTGACCAGCAGATCCTTCATCCGTTTAACCTCGATCCGCCTACTCTACAGGGCTACGGCTTCGATCCCGGTGAGCTCGCAGAAATCCACCAGAGCGGGATATAGATCCTCCCCGTAGCCCAGGCAGGCGTATTCGTTGGTCCAGTTCTCCAGCAGCCGCTCGATATCGCAGTGGGCGGTGACAAATCCGTGGGGCCAGAAGGGGATCCCGCACTCGGCCAGCCGTTGTTCGAGCTGCGCCGCCGGAGGCTCGAAGATCGAGCAGCGGGTAATCACCATCCGGAACTCGCCGCTGAACCTGCCCAGCCGGGCCAGCACGCCCTCCCCGACTTTGCAGATCAGTTTCACCGACAATCCCCCGGCCTCGCCCTCGGTGGGAATACCGTGCTCGGCGAATCCCGCCGGCCCGAGTTTCCCGGCCAGGGAGGGGGGAACCGCGCCGTCGCCGATGATCTTGATCTCCCGGGTGCTCTTGTCGATGTGCTGCAGGTCCCCGTAGTACACCGGATCCCGGCTCAGCTTCATGAGAAGAAACACGCTGAGGGCGGTGTTGAAATCCCCGAGGGTGGAGGTGGGAACCCCGTCTTCCAGCATCATGCTCTGGGCGAAGCAGGTGGCCGAGTAGTCGTCACCGGGCCCTGGAAAGGACTGGATGGTGTAGAAATCGAAGCCCTCCTCCTCCACGATGGCCTTCAAAGCAAGGTACAGACGGATCGAACGCTCATTGACGATGTTCCGAGGTGGTTTCTTGCCAAACAGCTTTGCCAGCCGGGGACCCAGGGCTTCCAACTCGGCCTCGGGCAGCTTTTCTGCCCGGCGGATCAGCTGGGTGGTGTCCCGGGAATCGATGTCCACGCCGAACATCCGCATCCACTGGGACGGATCGGCCACCCCGCAGGTCTGCCCCATGCCGCGTCCGCCGAAGGTCCCGATCGTGGCCATGTTGAGCAGGTTCTTGAGATGAGAGGCCCGGCAGTAGCTGGTGATCCGGTCGATGCCTTTCGCATCCTCCGCGGCCGCGTACACGAATTGGTGGTTGATCCCCACCTCCAGCAGCGCCCCGTGCATCACCAGTCCCCCCACCGGCCGCCAGCCCTGGGAGCCCGGATGCGTCCAGAGCACGATCGCCTTGCCGGACAGGGAGAAATCCCTGACCGCGGCAATGAGGTGAGCCGCCCAGACCCAGGTCCCGGAGAACAGGATCAGGCAGTCCACCCGATCGTCCCTCTTCATCGCCCTCACTGCGGTGGTCGCCTCCGCCTTGCTGGCGATGATCGTATCATGGACTACCAGCTGCAGCCCCCCCCGCTGGAGGGCCGCCTTGGAGCGGGCGATGATCGCCTGATCGATGAAGGGGGTTCCCATGGGATCTTGCAGGCCGTCCTTGTGAACCCCGAAAACGATGAATCCGGCGGTGGGTTTGATCATAACTTCCTCCTCAAATCGGATCGATGGTCTGCTCACGAGAGATCAGATCCAGGTTCCATATGTTGACCTGCTCCGCCGTCTCGATGAGGCACTGCGCGGCCCGGGCGACATCTTCCGCCTGGAGAAAGCGGACGTCCCTGGAAAGGGTGATTCCCGCCTTTTCCGCCCAGGAGGTTTGGATCGCGGCGGGAGCCAGGATGCTCACCCTGATCCCGTATTTGTTGACCTCGTTCATCAGCGATCGGGAGAAACCCTCTACCCCGTGTTTGCAGGCCGTGTACACGGCCAGCCCGGAGCGGGATCGCTTCCCTAAAATCGAGGAGACATTGATGAGGTGCCCGCTCTTCTGCCGCTTCATCACCGGCAGGGCCGCTTTGCAGCCGTAGAGTACGGATGTCAGATTGACCGCCAGACCCTGGTCCACCTCTTCGAGGGTCAGCTCGTCGAACTCGGCGGAGCGAATCCCCCAGCCGGCATTGTTGATCAACACGTCCAGGCGCCCGTATTCATCCACCGTCCGCTGGACGAAGGCCCGGGCCTGCTCCCAGACCCCCATGTCCGCCGCAATGGCTACGGCCCTGCCCCCGGCCGCGGTGATGGAAGCGGCGATTTCCTTCAGCAGAGACTCGCGCCGGGCCGCGAGGGCGACCGGGTAGCCGGCCCCGGCCAGAATCTCGGCCATGGCCTTGCCGCTTCCCGACGAGGCTCCGGCTATCGCTACAACTTTCCTGTCAGCCATACTTCACCCCCTTCACTTTGGGCACCGCTCGCGCTCACGCATCTCCCGAGTCCTCACCGTCATGAGGGCACCAGGACTGCCTTGATGATCGGGGCTTCCCCCCCGTCGCTGGCCAGAAACACCTCCCGGAGCTCATCGAACGATAAAGTCCTGTTCACCAGCAGGGAAGCATCGAATCGGCCGCTCTGAAGGATGCGGATCGTATCGGGGAAGTTCTGAGCCGGCTCGGCGAAGGTCGGGATCAGTGAGATCTTGCCGAAGACTAGCTTGTTCACATCGATCTCGATCGTATTCCGCCCGCCCAGGTCGATCCCGATGAACGATACGGTGCCGCCGAAGCGCACCATGTCCAGGCTCTGCGGCAGGGTGCTGGGAGAGGAGGTCACCAGCACGCTGTCCGCTCCCTCGGCAAAGACCCTCTTCACCGCCTCCGCCGCATCCACTTCCAGGGCTTCCACCACCGCATCGGCGCCCAATTTCACTCCCGCCTCCAGGCGGGCCCGGCCCCGGGTACGTCTGCGGGAAGAACCGACCAGCAGCACCTTCCCCGCTCCCCGCATCCTGGCCAAGTACACGCACATCAGACCGATGGGCCCGTGGCCGGTAACCACCACGCTGCCGCCCAGGGGGATACGCCCGTTCAGCACCGTGTTGTAGGCCACGGCCATGGGTTCCACCAGGCTGGCGTGAGCCCACTCGATCCCGTCGAAAGGTTCCAGCAGATGGTAGTTCACCGTCATCATCTCCGCCATGCCCGGCTGACCGCCCAGGTCGTACATGTTGCGGCAGAGGTAGGGCTTTCCAGATTTGCAGTGCCCGCAGATACCGCACTGGGCCACATCTTCCACGATCACCTTTGCACCCGCTTTGTACGGGATGTTCCCGCTTCCCACCTCCACGACCTCGGCAGCGATCTCGTGCCCAAGCGGTTGATATTCGCCCTGCCAATCCCGGGCGAGGTGCAGATCCGTGCCGCAAACCCCGCAGGCCTTCACCAGAACCAGGACTTCATCCAGCCCGGGTTTTCTGGGTTCCAGCTCGCGAATCTGGATGTCGAAGGGGGAACGGGCAAAAGCAGCTTTCATCTGTTATAATCTCCTTCCCCTGCAATCTCCCGCCTCTGCCGGCCGGCCCCTCGCAGAAACCGCGCTCATCGTCACCTGGCCCGGAACAGGGAGCCGCGGTAGTGAGCCGCAACCGGGTCCTGCCAGTGCCGGCGCACCGCATCGAGGTCGGAGAAGACCTTACGGAAAGCTTCGGCGTATTTTTCCACCACTTGCATCCCATTGGGTGGATGGTAGCCCACAACTGCAGTGTAGCGACGGCAGAGCTCCAGAGCGTTGGGATAGTCTTCAGCGCGATACACCATATCCTTGCCCGCCTGGGAAAACTTCCAGGGATAGCCGCTTCCGGAGAAGCCCATCTTGGTCTGGAAAAGATCCTGGGCCGGAACGGGCATGGTCTGCCACTGCCCCAGCTGCACCCCCTCCATGAACAGGGCCTTCTCCATCCCGATCCGGAACTGTTCAGGCTTTAGATCCTCCATACCGACCTCCTCGGGGTGGAACTCCACGATGTACATCCAGTACACGCACTTGCGGTCCTCCGGCACATAGGGGGTGTGGACACCCGGGATCTCGTTCAGCTGCTCACTGAGATAACGGCAGTGCAGGATGCGGATCTGGTTGTACTCATCCAGACGCTCCAGCTGCGCCCGGGCCAGAGCCGCGGGCAGCTCCTGGGTACGGTACATATAGCCCAGGATCGATGAGTTGTAGACCCGAAGCCGGGTTTCGTCGTCGATCTCATCCCCGAACATCCGCAGCATCCCGGCCCGCATG
>CAZKCQ010000100.1:0-9110 GCA_964551205.1 uncultured Spirochaetaceae bacterium | reverse complement strand
ATCATCATCGCCTCTCTGGTGAACTTCTTCCTGCGCAGCGAGACCCTCTACTGGATCGTCTCCTACATCGGGGTTGCCGTGTTCATCGGCTTGACGGCCTACGATACCCAGATCATCAAGCGCTGGAGCGAACAGCACAGCGACGGTGTGGGAGAGGCGGACTACATGCGGCTGTCCATCCTCGGCGCCCTCAAGCTGTACCTCGATTTTATCAATCTCTTCCTGTTCTTCTTGAGGATTTTCGGCCGGAGGCGATAGCGGTTCGGCAGCGATCGCGGCCGGGGCAAGCAGCTCTCCGCCGAGGTCATCGACGTTTCCCCCCTCGAAGTTTTTTCGCACTACGGCCCCTTACGCTTGACTGCCCTGCCTAAAGCGTGCTAATCAGTACTATGGCAGTCGGTACTGCTGTAGATTCCAGACAAACCAATACAATCTCTCAACGTGTGTAACGCTTGGGGCGGTCGTAATGTCCGATGAATCCTTGACCTACCGGGCCTCCGGTGTCGATGTAAAGGCGAACCTCGAAGCCAACCGGCGGATCCAGGCCTACACCCGCCGGACCTACACGGAAGCGGTGCTGACCCGAGGCGGATTATTCGGCGGCGCCCTGCGCCTGAGCGGTCTTTCAGAACCGCTGGAGCACTTGCATCTGACCGGCAGGTTGGTGGTTGCCGAGGCGGATAACCCTGAGCAGGTCAGCCGGCAGATTGCCGGGTCCAGCCGTTCCCGATTTGCCCCTGCCGCTCAGCCCCTGGCGTTTCTGGACTATTTGGCTGCGGCCCACCTCGATGCTGATCGGGCCGCGGATCTGGTGGGACTTTTTTCCGAGGTCTTTGCCGCGCCACCGCGGATCCCTATTATCGGCGGCGAAACCGCGGAGATGCCGGATGTCTTCGAGGAAGGCGCCTGGGAGGTGGTAGGCGCGATCTTCTCAGCAGGCGAAGCGGACGCCGAGGCGGAACAATCGGTCAGCCTGGGTACGCTTCGGGATTTCGATCAGCCCGCCCTGGTGTTTAGCATGGACGGGGTCGGGACCAAGACCAAGATCGGGGCAGCGACCCGACGAACCTCGGGGTTGGCCCTGGACATCATCCATCACAGTCAGGACGACATCCTCTGCCAGGGCGCCCGCGGTATCGGTTTTATGCTCTACCTCGGCTGTCACAGCCGTGAGGAGCAGCTTGTCGAGCCGCTAGTCGCCGCCGCAGAACGGTGCTGCCGCAGCAACGGCATGGTGCTTCTGGACTGTCTGATTTCCAAAAAGCCGGATCTGTACAGGCCCGGGGAGATCGATCTCTGCGGGACGATCGTCGGGGCCGTGGATGCCCGCCGGCTGATCCAGGGGGAGGCAATCCGGCCCGGGGATATCCTTCTCGGGCTGCCTTCCTCCGGGCTGCATACCAACGGCTACTCCCTGGCCCGCAAAGCCCTGTTGGAACGCGGTGGTCTCGAGCTCGATCAGCATGTAGACGAGCTTGGCGGCACCCTTGGGCAAGTCCTGCTGGAACCTCACAGGAATTACGCACCCCTGATCCTGCCCCTGTTGGCGGATGCGGACAGCGCCGGAGTGATCAGGGGGATCGCCCACGTCACCGGGGGCGGGCTCAAGGACAATCTGGAGCGTATCCTGCCGGACACGGTCCGTGCGGAAATCCGGATCGACAGCTGGCAGCCGCCGCCGATCTTCCAGCTGATCCGCCGCTGCGGAAACATCCCCCTGCAGGATCCCGTCGGCAAGGGGATGTACGAGAGCTTCAACATGGGGATTGGCCTGGTGCTGGTCGTGGCCCCCGAACACGGTGAGCGCATACGGCAGCGTCTCCGCAGCGGCGGCCAGCAAGCCGTAGTGATAGGCCAGGTGCTCGATTATGCCGGCGGCGCGGGGTCGGGAGGCCGGCGCCGGCATCCGGCCGAGTCGAATGAACGGGTGCTCCTGCTGTGAAGCGCTATCTGATCCAGGTGGGGCTGAAGCCCGGCATTGGAGATGCCTTCGGCACCCCTACGGCCAGGAAGATCAGGGACTATCTGGAGATCTCGGTGCAGCGCGTGGAGACCCGTGCCCTTTTCCTGGTGGAGGCGGATTTGAGCCAAGCCCAGGTCGATAGCGCGGCTCGGGAGCTTTTTTGCGATCCGGTGATCCAGCAATATCGGATCGACAAAAACCTGGAAGGCGAGCCCTTCGATTATTCGATAACCGTAGGCTTCCGTCCCGGCGTGACCGACAATGTCGGGGATACCGCGGCCCTGGCTATCGGGGAGCTGATCGGCCGGGAGCTGGCCCCGGAGGAAGGGGTCTTTACCTCCACCCAATACCTGCTATCGGGGGTGGATCAGGGGCAGGCGCAGAGGATCGCCCGGGAGCTGTTGGCCAATGATCTGATCGAACAGGTGTCGATTCAGACCTACCAGGATTGGCTGGAGCGGGGGCCGCGGGCGGACTCCTCCCGGGTCCGCTCCGCCCATGAGCCGGAGGTCGCTGAGATAGACCTGGAGGTGTCCGATCGGCGATTGATGGAGATCAGCCGCCAGCGGATCCTGGCGTTGAATCTCGAGGAGATGCGGGCCATCCGTGACTACTATCGTCGGCCCGAGGTCCGGGAGCAGCGGCGGGCCGTGGGTTTGGGTTCAAAACCCACGGATGTGGAGCTAGAAGCACTGGCCCAAACCTGGTCGGAGCACTGTCATCACAAGGTCTTCAACGGGGTGATCGAGTATCGGGACGGCGCGGGCCGGACGCTGACCATCGATTCCCTGTTCAAGAGCTACATCCGCCGGGTTACCGAGGATCTGGCCAGTCCCTGGCTGCTCAGCGTGTTCAGCGATAATGCCGGGGTGATCCGCTTCAACGACCGGCTGGCCCTGGTCTACAAGGTGGAAACCCACAACAGCCCCAGCGCCCTGGATCCCTACGGTGGTGCCATGACCGGGATCGTCGGGGTCAATCGGGACCCCTTCGGCACGGGGCTTGGAGCGCACCTGATCGCCAACGTGTGGGGCTACTGTCTCGGAGATCCGCAGATGCCCTCAGAAGCGATCCCCGCGGGCCTGCTCCATCCCCGCCGTATTCGCGACGGCGTGCATAGGGGCGTGATCGAGGGGGGGAACCAGAGCGGGATTCCCTACGCCCGGGGGTGGGAGCTGTTCGAGCACCGCTACCTGGGCAAACCCCTCGTGTTCTGCGGCACCCTGGGGGAGATGCCCCTGTCTATCCGGGGCATCCCGTCAACGCAGAAGCGTATTGTTCCCGGGGATGCGGTGGTCATGGTCGGCGGCCGGGTGGGCAAGGACGGGATCCATGGAGCCACCTTCAGCTCCGAAGAGCTGCACGCCGACAGCCCGGTTCAGGCCGTTCAAATCGGGGATCCGATCACCCAGAAGAAGATGACGGACATGCTGCTGGAGGCTCGGGATCGTCTGCTGTACAGGACCCTGACCGACAACGGTGCCGGAGGATTGAGCTCTTCGGTCGGAGAGATGGCCACCCTGAGCGGCGGCTGCCGGATCGATCTGGCCCGGGTGCCCTTAAAGTATCAGGGTCTGAATCCATGGGAAATCCTTGTCTCGGAGGCCCAGGAGCGCATGACCCTGGCCGTACCCCGGGAGCAGCTGGCCGAGTACGGAGAATTGTCGCAGAGCCGGGGGGTGGAGTCCACGGTCCTGGGCAGCTTCACCGAAGACGGCAAGTTCCACATCCGCTACGGTAAAAGGACGGTCGCCTACCTGGACCTGGAGTTCCTGCATCACGGGGATCCCCCCTACCATCTTGAGGCTGTTTTCGATCCCAAGAGTAACGAGGAGCCTGAGGTCCGGATCGACGATCTCGGCGACTGTTTGGAGCGGATGCTGCGGCGCCTGAACATCTGCTCCGGGGAGGAGAAGGCCCGCCAGTACGACCACGAAGTGCAGGGCCGCAGCGTGATCAAGCCGTTCGTGGGCCGGCGCTTCGATGTGCCCGGGGATGCTACGATTCTGGCTGCCGAGTACGGCGGAATGGTTGCGGACGGAACTACGGCAGCGGATGGTAGACCGGCCGCGGACGACAGCATCGAGGGGATCGTGCTGAGCGAAGCGATCAATCCCTTCTACTCGGACCTCGACACCTACTGGATGGCCGCCTCAGTCCTGGACCTGGCCGTACGCAGGGTTGTGAGCGTGGGAGGGGATCCGGGATTCATCTCCGCCCTGGACAACTTCTGCTGGCCGAACGTGGTGAAGGAGAGTATGCCGGATCGGGCCCACAAACTGGCCCAGCTGGTCCGGGCCTGTCAGGGACTGTACGACTTCTGCAAAGCCTACGGTGTGCCCCTGATCTCCGGCAAAGACAGCATGTCCAATGACTGTACCCTCACCGATCCGCCGATCTCGGTTCCTCCCACCCTCTTGGTGTCCGTTCTCGGCAGGCTTTCGGATCTGAGCCGGGCCGTAACCCTGGATCTGAAAGCACCCGGGGATCTGCTCTACGTTGTCGGGGATACCCGGGAGGAGCTCGGGGGATCGGAGTTTTACCGCTTCTACGGGGAGGTAAACCGGGGCCGGGCCTATATCGGCAATTCCGTGCCCAGGGTGGATCCGATCAAGGCGCCGGAGATGTACGGGGCGCTGCACCGGGCAATGACGGAGGGGCTGGTACGGTCCTGCCATGCGCTCAACCTGGGAGGCCTGGCCGTGGCTCTGCTGCGTAAGGCCTTTGCCGGCGAGCTCGGCCTGGTGGTGGATCTGGCCGAGGTTCCCGGGGATGCCCGGACCGACGTTTCCCTGCTGTTCTCCGAATCCAACGGCCGTTTTTTGGTTACGGTCGCCCCGGAAGCAGGGCGGGCGTTCCAGGCAGCCCTCAGCGGTCACAGCGTTGCCCGCATCGGCACGGTTACGCAGGCGCAGCAGATACGGATCCGAGGAGGGGACGGTCGATTGATCGTGGACCGGGCCCTGCCGCCTCTGAAAGCTGCCTGGAAGGAGCGGTTGCGTGGGATCTGAGATGCGGGATCGATCCGCAGCGGTGAGTTTAAACACAAAGCCGGATAGATCGGCGAATCGGCGCCGATCCGCCGACCCAGGGGTATTGATCATCACCGGCGACGGTTTGAACTGCGAGCGGGAAACCGCCCGGGCCTTCAGCCTGGCCGGAGCCGATTGCGACCTGGTGCACATCGGGGATATCCTGGGCCGGGTCAAGAGCCTGGCGGATTACGATGCACTGGCCTTCATCGGCGGCTTCTCCAACGGCGACCATCTGGGAGCCGGCACGGTGCAGGCCAGTCGATTCCGTCATTCCCTGAAGGAAGACCTGGGCCGCTTCATCGCCCGGTGCAGGCCGATCATCGGCATCTGCAATGGCTTTCAGACCCTGGTGAAGATGGGTATCCTGCCCGGAGCCCTGCCTGGCGTTCTTCCCGGTGGCGAAGCACAGGCGGAGGCGGATGAGTGGAGGCGAAACGCGACAATTACGGCCAATGATTCCGGCAGGTTCGAGGACCGGTGGGTGCATCTGACGGTCAATCCGGCGTCTCCCTGTATCTGGACCCGGGGATTGAAGCGGCTGTTCCTGCCCGTGCGTCACGGTGAGGGCAAGTTTTACATGGCGGAGCAGGCAGGGCTCGATTCCCTCGAATCCAACAACCAGGTGGTGGCACGCTACGCCACCGCGGAAGGCGAAGCGACGCAGCACTACCCCGAGAATCCCAACGGATCCCAGCGGGCCATTGCCGCTGTCTGCGACGCAAGTGGCCTGATTTTCGGGCTCATGCCGCATCCTGAAGCCTACCTCTCTCCGTACAATCATCCCTCCTGGACCCGGGACACGGCGCTGGGGCGGGCTTTGCCGCCGGAGGGAGATGGGCTGGCGATCTTCCGCAATGCCGTGGTCTACCTGCGGGGCGAGGCCGGCCGGGGCACGGGGAAACGGCCGGGAAAGGGGAGGTGATGGCCGCTGCAGATTCACGCCGGGGCAGAATCCCGACTGCGATCCTGATGAGCGGAACCGGGTCCAATGCCCGAAAACTGCTCGAGTACGCCCCCCCCGACCGGAGCGAACCCGACTATCAGGTCCGTGTGATCGTATCGGACAACCCGGACTCCAACTACCGGCGGATCGCCCGGGATCATGCCCTGCCGGCGGAGCTCAACGACATCTACGCATTTTTCGGGGTTCCCCGTTGTGGGCAGGGACTGGAGCCGGCGGATCGGGCAAAGCTCAAGGACGCGGCGGGACGGGAGCGCTTCGACCGGCGTACCCGGGAGATCCTGCACGGATACGGGGTGCGGCTGGTGGCCCTGGCCGGCTACGACTGGGTGATAGCTCCTTTTATCTGCCAGGAATATATCGTGGTCAATGTGCATCCCGGAGATCTGCGGGTGCGGGATTCCCGCGGCCGCCGGCGCTATATCGGGCTGGGTTGGGTGCCCACGGCCAAGGCCATTCTGGCCGGGGAGCGTTTGGTTCATTCCACCACCCATCTGGTCACCGAAGAGCTGGACGGAGGCCCCATCGCCAGGGTGTCTCAGGGTGTTTCGATCGATCTGCCCGCAGGAGTCACGCCGGGCAACATCCTGCCCCTGGGCATGCAGCTGCGGGATGTGATCCGGGCTGCACGGTGCGGGGATGATCCGGAATTGGCATCGAGTCTTTTGGTGACCCACGCCAAAGCGGTTCAGGAACGGCTCAAGCAGCTCGGTGATTGGATCGAGCTCCCCCGCACCCTGGACCAGGTCGCGGCCCTGATGCGATCGGGGCGGCTTGCCCGGCCGCACGCCGGCAGGCCGCGCCCGGGAGCAAGCGCAGCCGGACTGCTTCTGGACGGGGCGCCGGTAGCGGATCTGTTTTTGCGGGACGAAAAAACAGCTGAGGAGCGGTGATGGCAAGAGTACTGGTTGTGGGCAACGGCGGAAGAGAACACGCCCTGGCTACCTTCCTGGCACGGAGCGGGGATGTGGAAGCCGTGTACACGGCGCCTGGGAACGCCGGAACGCCGGGAAACGTAACGATCGACGTGATGGGGGAGGGGGGATTCGCCGAGCTGGCCGAATTCACCAAGACTAAAGGAATCGATCTGACGGTCGTGGGACCGGAGGCTCCGCTGTGTGCCGGGTTGGTTGATGCCTTCCGGAAGGAGGGATTGAGGATCTTCGGTCCTTCCCGGGCTGCAGCCGCCCTGGAGGCGGACAAGGCCTATGCCCGGGATTTCATGGCCCATCACGATATCCCGGGGCCGGGATTCGCCGTGTTCGAAGAGCTTGCCGCTGCCGGGAGATACGTGGAGGCGCTGGCCGAGGGTCCGGTGGTGGTAAAGGCCGCCGGGCTGGCCGCGGGCAAGGGATCGATCGTCTGCGAGAATCGGCGGCAGGCTGTCCAGGCGTTGGAACGGCTGATGGGGGAGAAGGTGTTCGGCGCCGCCGGGGAAAAGGTGGTGATAGAGGAGTTCATGGAGGGCGAGGAGGCCTCGATCCTGGCCCTCTGCGACGGTGAGAACGCCCTGTATCTGGTATCCTCCCAGGATCACAAGAGAGCCCTGGACGGCGACCTGGGTCCGAATACCGGAGGCATGGGGGCCTACGCCCCGGCCCCGGTCGTCACGCCGGAAGTGCAGGAGATCGTGGACCGCCGTATCGTGGGGCCCACCCTTGCCGGACTGGCTGAGGCGGGTACTCCCTACCGGGGCTGCCTCTACGTGGGGCTGATGATCAACAACGGTTTGCCCAGGGTCGTGGAATACAACTGCCGCTTCGGTGACCCGGAGACCCAGGCGGTGCTGCCCCTGCTTGAAAGCGACCTGTTCGCCCTGCTGTCGGCCGGTGCTGCGGGCAGCCTGAAGGGGCTGGAGGCGCGCTGTGCCCGGGAGGGCGCGGCCTGCTGCGTGGTCATGGCCTCCGGCGGGTACCCGGACAGGTACCAGAAGGGCAAGGAGATCACGGGCCTGGAGGCGGCGGGAAGTATCCAAGGGGTGTACGTGTTTCACGCCGGCACCCGCCGGGATGAAGAGGGGCGCGTGCTCAGCAGCGGCGGCCGGGTGCTGGGCGTGACCGGAACCGGTGCCACCATCCAGGAGGCGATCCGGACGGCCTATCGGGGTGTGGACAAGATTCGCTTCGAAGCCTGCCAGTTCCGGCGGGATATCGGCCACCGGGCTTTGGGCTGAAACGAAAATTGACAGGATTCGAGGGGGTCGATATAGTCGACTATGAGCCAAACGGATTTCCGTGCGCATTTGCGCAGTAAAACTGGCTGCGCCGTGATCGTGGCCGGGTCGGACAGCGACAAAGGCCACATCGAAAAGCTTATCTCGGCCCTTAAGATGTATGAAATTCCATACGAAGTGAGGATCTGTTCGGCCCACAAAAGCCCTCAGCGGCTGCTCGAATTGATAACCGAGTACGAAGGGCAGGGGGGCGGCCTGGTTTGGGTGGCCGTGGCCGGTGGCACGGACGCGCTCTCGGGAACCCTGGCCTTTCATGCGGATCAGCCGGTGATCAGCTGTCCCCCGGACGGATTGAACCACAGCTGCCTGACCAACCCGCCGGGAAGCTCCAACGCCACCATCCTCAGCCCCAAGAACGCGGCCCGCTTCATCGCCCAGGTTTATTCGGCTGTCAATCCCCGGCTGAAGGAGCGCTTGAGCAGCAGCAGGGCGGAGAAGATCCGCCACCTGGAGGCAAAAGACCAAGAGCTCAGGAACCAGCAATAGCTGGCAATAGGAGAACCGTGTTATGGGAAGCGTAAAGGATCTGCTGGTACTGGAACCGGCCTACGAAAATCGGCCGGGGGTCGGGAATTTCGTGTTTTCCGATCGCTACAGCGTATTCGATTGGGGGGAGATGCCCGATCATATAGCGGACAAGGGGCAGGCCCTGGCCGTGATGGCCGCCTTCAACTTCGAACAGCTGGAGACTCGGGGGATCCACACCCACTATCAGGGACTTATCGGTCCTTCGGGCAAACTGGTCCGATTCAACGATCTGACCGAGGGCTCAGGCGGTCTGGCAACGATGCAGGTCAGCCTGGCCCGGGTCTACCACCCGATCGTACGGGAGTTCTGGTCCGGAGAGCATGTGGAGGTCCGCTACGACTACACCTTTTTCGAACGGCACAGGGGCCGGATCAACAACTACCTCGTCGG
>CAZKCQ010000099.1:0-9116 GCA_964551205.1 uncultured Spirochaetaceae bacterium | reverse complement strand
CCCAGGCAACGGTCGTGGAGAAATCGGTTCCCGCGGTGAACACCCCGTCCAGGCCCCCTTGTCGCCGCAGGAGCCGGGCCAGCCGGGTCACCGCTTCCCGGTCCCGCAGGTCCACCCGTTCACAGCGGTCGGCCAGCTCTTCGATCTCCTCAGTGATTCCGGCCGCAGCCACGACCACGGTCCAACCCTTTTGTTTCGCCAGCCGGACCGCGGGCAGCTGCATCACCCCCCCGCCCAGGATCAGGATCCTCATGACAGATCCCTCTGCTTCACCGCATAGGCTTCAAAGGTGTCCCCCAGCCGCAGCAGCCGGCTGAGTGCGGTAAATCCCGAGGTTATCACCGACTCCGGGGCCAACCGGCCGGGCCAGGGAAAGCGCTCACCGTGATGACCGGTCACCGCGACATTGCGAAGCTGGAAACCGTATCGCTTCAGAACCCCGGCCGTGGATCGGGGAGACCAGACCGTGTAGTGATCCCGGGGACTGTTTTTCAAAAACCGGGCGCGACTTCTGCGCCCCGAGATCCCCGCTGCGTTGGGGGTGGCGAAGGCGAAAACGCCCCCCTTCCGGAGAAGCGAATTGACCCGGCGGAGCACCGCTGCGGTGTCCCGAAAATGCTCCAACACGTACCACATGGTGATGACGTCGAAGCCCGCCTCCCTGCCATCGATCTGCTGCAGCCCGCCCTCGGCTGCAAAATCCCCGACCCAGCAGGGAAGGCCGAGTTGGTCCCGGACGTAGCGTACCGCTTCCCGGGCCACGTCCAGGCCATGGGCCTGAAAGCCCTGCTGAGCGGCGGCCTGCAGAAAGGGGCCGTACGCACAGCCGACGTCAAGCAGCCGCAAACCTGGAGATGACGGAGCCGCGGATGGTGTAGCAGCGGATGGAGGAGCCTCTGAGCAAACCGCGGTGGGTGCCTCCGGAGCGATCCGGCGGATCCGCTTCAAGCGGGGACCGGCCGCCCTTTTTATGCTCTGGAAATCCTCCAGGTAGGTCTTCCCGTACTGCTTCTCATAGCGTGAAAAGAAGTACCCCTCATCGTAGTGCACATCCGCCTGGCCGAAGCCGATCAGGTAGATCATCCGGCAGTCCCGGCAGGCGAAGTAGGACCGCCTTTCAAAGCGGGCCAGAGCCGGGGTGGTCGTCTGTCCGCAGATCGGGCAGCAGGCCGGTGCGGAGGGCTGAAGCCGGGCCGGGAGCTCGGACAGCAAAGGAGGTCCGGAGAAGGTTTCCGGCGGATAGCGGGACAGCAGTTCCTGAAAAACCCTCGGACCGGAAAGCAGCCTTTTGAGCTTTCCGGCCGCAGGCCGGCGAACCCCGATCCGGGGGATGCCGGCTTCTCTGCTGAGCCTGCGGTGATAGGCCGAAGGATTGAGGTTTATCACCGGAACTCCGGCTGCCAAAGCCTCGTATGTGGTTAAACCGAAGGAGCAGAACAGCAGGTCGTATGCGCCCAGCCTGGATTTCAAGTCGGCAGGACTGCGGAGCACGGTGATGCCTTCGGGCCAGTGCCCTCGCCGGAAGAACGGTCCCTGGACAATCGTGATCTGCCGGGGTGCGAACAGTCCCCTGCGGAGCAGCAGCTCGAGGAGCCGGCTGCTCAGATCCGCAGGGTCCTCCCCGCCGAAGCTGATCAGCACATTGGCAGGAGGAACCCGGACGAGGAGCTGTTGCTGCGTCGGTTGGCTCGCGACCGGGCCTTCGGCCGGGCTCTCGGCCGGGCTCTCGGCCGGGGGCTCGGTCGACTGGCGTGAGGTCCGTTGGCGCGGCGGAAGGTCCATGAGGCTCAAGGCGGCCAGGTTGGCACAGTGGCGCCGGCGGTGCGCGGGAAAGGTATCGATCAAATAGCTGCAGTACCGCCGGGCCGGCCCCCCCTCATCCAACCCTACCACGGGTGTGGGAGAGAACCTGCGAATCTGCTCTACACCGCAACGGCGCCTGTCCAGGATCACCAGATCCCATAGCTCCGCCGGATCGGGGCGCTCCAGGATCCTGAAGGTTGAGGGATCGAGTCCCAGGGGCTCCAGCAGATCCCGGACGGTGGAGCCGTGGTGCCGGGAGAAATTGCGCTGCTGCGAGGAATGGCCGGGGTGAGCCTGGCCGGAACCCAGGGCGTCATCCAGACCCTCGAGAAGAACCGCGCACCCCGGACCGAAGATTTGCGCCAGCCGCAGAGAACGCTTGAGATGGCCGCTACCCATCGATGCCCGGATCGACGGCACCAGGAGAACCTTCATGTGGTTGCTGTGAGGGTGTGCCGCCGCAGCCACCCCACCACCTCCTCGATTTCTATGGGCCTGCCGCTGTACAGATCGGCGAACAGCTCCTGCAGCAGGGCGTAGTCCTCCTCGGTGTCCAGAGTGAGCCGGGCTTGGGGAAAGGCCCAGGCCTCCGGACAGGGAATCTCGCCGACCCGGAAAGCCCGAGCATGCCGGTACAGGTAGGTGGTGATGTGCTCCCGCTCGAAGGGATCCCGGGCCCGGGCGTGGGCCTTGAGAAGGGCCCCGGCGGCGACAACCTCGACCCCCGTACCCAGCGGGTTGTTGAGAAAGTGGCTCAAATCAAAGCGTTCCCGTTCATGGATGGCGAGCAGAGCCTGCGCGGCCCGGGCGGAGACAAGGGGATTGTCCCCTGTCGCCCGGATGATCCTCTGCACTTCGTATTGTTCTGCAGCCCGGGCGTAGCGGGCCAGCACATCCTCCTCCGGGCCGACGAACACCGAGAAACCCTCAGGCTGGGCCAGGGACGCCAGGGCATCGAAGCTGCTGGGATCGGTCAGCAGGGCGTACACCTCCGCGGGAATCCCCTTCAAGGCCCGCAGCACGTGGGTCAGCACGGTAACACCCTGCAGGGGCAGCAGGGCTTTACGGGGCAACCTGTGAGAGTGCAGGCGAACCTGCAGCAGCACTCCCGTTCTTACTCGGGAATCTCCCAGTGGTTGACCAGGCTCTGGACGTCGCTCTTGAATCGGTAACGGTTCTGATGAACCCACATCTGCACCTCGCGAAATTCGTTTCTCGCCTCCAGCCAGCTGGAATCGGAGCGCAGGCAGTAGGCGAAGCGCTTCGATGAGGGAAGCACCCCCATCTCGCCGTTGAAACGGACAGCCATGTTCTTCAAGAAAAAGAGCTTGTAACTTACGTCGGCACTGCTGTCCTCGGTTTCCGTGCCACCCTCGTAGCGCACGACCATATCCCGCCGGCAGAGTATGCGCTCCCCCCACAGAAACGAACGCAGCCCGAAGTCCAGTTTCTGCCAGTACGGATTGTTCATCCACGGATCGAAGCCGCCGCTCAGGGAAAATCGATCTCGGTGATAGATCCCGCAGTAGTCGAAGGGGAACAGGCTTGACATGCCCTCCTCAATCGCCTTCCAGGGCATCACCTTGAGCCTGCCCTTGATCAGGGCGGGAACCTGGATGCAGGGCAGCTCCTGATCCGCGGAGCTCGTCAGACGGGGCACGGTACAGAGGATCTGCTTCTCCTCGATCTGGGTCAAAAACGAGCTCCACTCCTCGGGCAGCCCCGTTGCCAGCTCCATGTCGCTCCACATCACAAACACCAGCCGGGTTCGGGCTTCCTCTATCCCGAGGTTGATCCGCTCTCCGGCGGTGGCGGTCTCTTGAAGAAGCAGAAAATGCATCTCCGGGAACTCCCTGGACAGCGATTCGACGTCATGGGAAACGCGGGGACCCTCTACGCAGAAAATCTCGCCGATCCCCGCTTCCTGGAGCTGCTGGAGCTTTTCCTGCCTGTAGAAACGGCTTCCCCGGTTGAGCAGAAGCACGGCCAGGGGGGCTCGGGATTTTCGGACTCTGTCGACCTTGGCACCACCAATGACGGTGTAGGGAACCTTCCGTTTTTTAAAAATTGAAGCTGTAGTACTCATCGCAGTTCTTGCAGAGATCGGGATAGCGCTCCTGCAGATGATTCCGGTAGAAGGGTTCTCCGGCGTTCCAGATCTCCTCCAGATCCTGCTCCAGAAGATTGCCCAGACCGTGCCGGCACTGCAGGTCCTCCCGGCACAGGCTCACCCTGCCGTCCAGGAGTACGGTTACATCCCGCTTGAGATGCCAGCAGGGGAAGCGCTTGAGGGGCGAAAGATCGGTGACCCGGCGGTCGGGCAGGAATCCGCAGAAGGGATCGTACTTCTGCACGATCACCTTGCCGGTCTGGTTCTTCCAGTACCTGTAGAAATCCTCCAGCCCTTCCTCGTTTTCATTCATCCGCACCGCCTGAGGATAGACGTGCCCCGGAAACAGGGATTGAAGGGTCGTCACGGTTTTGTGGGCTTCCGCGAAACCCTCCCCGCGCAGCCTGCCGTACTCCCCGGGGTCCCGGCTGTCCAGAGAGACGACCCAGTCCGGTCCGGGATGCTTTTTCTCGGCGATCCGGGCGAACACTCCCTCCGGCCAGCCGATGCCTGAGGTTTCCACCACCAGGCGGAAGCCCTTCTCCAGCACTGCTGCGGCCAGATCGGCGAACTGGGAGTGATAGGCCGGCTCGCCCCAGAGGGAAACGCTTATCGTAGCCTCTCCGCAGAACGTGCCTATCTGCTCGAGAATACGGCTGAAATGCTTCAGCTCCATCTGCCCCTGCTTGCCGGTTTCCTTGATGCCGAAACGCGGGTATGGGCAGTAGGAGCAGAGCTGGGGACAACCGGCCACGATCTGAATGGAGAAGAAGGAGGGAAGGGTTCGGAGGATTTCCGGCTGTTTCTCCAGAATCCGACATACCGCCTCGGCGTCCTGCGCTCCGGCCTGCACCACCCGCTGCACCAGCAACAGATTACGTCTGCAGTCTGCACACAGCTCGGCCCGGAGCATGCGCAGATCCACCGGGGAGAGCTCGGTTTCAATGTCAAAGGCGTTGATGTCCTTCTTGATCAGCTCGAACATGGCGCCTCTGTCCCGAGCGCGGATCGGCTCCTCCCCGGCCGCCGGTTGGGATTTCTCCGCCAGTTCCAGCAGGGGCGCCAGCACGGCGGGTTTGAGGATCTCCGGACTCAACCCGTAGGGGTAGCCGTCGGCGAAGGTGTAGTCGGCGTAATACTTGCGGTGGTTGTCCAGCATCCGGGTGCTTAAGGAAGGATCCAGGAGCGGGCAGTCGGCGAAAAAGTAGAAGAGGTTGTCGTACTCCCCCCCGGTAAGCGTATTCCGGAGGGTGCGGAGCAGCCCGGCCGCGCCGTCCGCCTTCAGGCGCAGGATATCGAATCCCGGTTCGGGGGTCTGGAGATACCCGCCTTCGGGCGCACCGCCTTCGGGCAGCAGGAGAAGACAGCGCTTTACACCGGGGAGCCGGGCTGCGTACTCTCGGACCCGCTTGAGGCTGTTCTCTCCACCGCCCAAGGATTGCCGGGCGTAGTCATTAAGGGCCAGGGCATTGGCCACGGCGAGGTTCTTCATGTCTTAAGGAAATTATCGACATTTCAAAAACTTTTTCAATTGCCAATCCCGGCGGAAAGCGGTACCCTCACGGTTGAGCGCGGGCGGCACGGGGCCGGGTGCGAAGACAAAGAGAAGAATGGTGCAAACGGAGAACAACCAACAGGAACAATTCTACTCGGTTACCCAGATCACCTCCCTGATCCGGGACCTGCTGGAAGGAGAGTTCTTCGGCATCACCGTGGAGGGCGAGATCTCCAACTTCCGTCCCTCCAGCACCGGACATCTGTACTTCAGCCTGAAAGACGAGCAGTCGGTGCTTTCCGCGGTCATGTTCAAGAACCGCATCTTCGGACTGAACTTCAAGCCTGCAGACGGCATGGTGGTCCGCGCCAAGGGCAACATCTCCGTATACGCCAAGCGGGGCACCTATCAACTGATCTGCGAATCCCTGCAGAAAGCCGGGGAGGGAGAGCTGCTGGCCTTGTTGGAAAAACGAAAGGCCAGGCTGGCCGCCGCGGGGCTGTTCGACAAGGAACGCAAAAAGCCCCTGCCCCTGTTCCCCGGCCGGGTTGCTGTGATCACCTCCCCCACCGGGGCGGCCGTCCGGGACATTCTGCGGGTGCTGAAGCGCAGAAACGCCGGACTCAACCTGCTCATCCTTCCCTCCCCGGTCCAGGGGGAGGGAGCGGCGGAGACGATCGCCCGCCAGATCCGGAGGGCCAACGAGTTCGCTATGGGGGACGTTCTGATCGTCACCCGGGGCGGGGGGTCTCTGGAGGATCTGCTTCCCTTCTACGAGGAGGTTGTGGTCGAAGCCATCGCGGAATCCCGGATTCCCGTGATCTCCGCGGTGGGCCATGAGATCGACACCACTCTGAGCGATCTGGCCGCGGATGTCCGTGCCCCTACCCCATCGGCGGCTGCGGAAATGGTCTCCGCCTCCCGACTGGAACTGGAGGGCCGACTTACCACCCTGCAACACACCATGACCGAAGCCCTGCAGTCTCGGGTTGAACGAATCCGACTGCTGCTGTCTCAGTTTACGCCGGACAACCTGGTCCGCAACTTCCAGATCTACGTTCAGCCCTACGCACTACAGGTTGAGGAAAGCCGGGAACAGCTTAGCCTGTCCATGGAGCGGCTGCTGGTGCCCTGCCGGCATCGCCTGGATCTTCTCTCCCAGGCTGTCCTAACCAACTCCCCGCTGGCCGTGCTCCAGCGGGGCTACGCCGTGGTCAGCAGCGAGCGCACCGGGCAGGTGCTTCTTTCCAGCCGGCAGATCAACACCGCCGAGACGGTGAAGATACGACTGCACCAGGGTAAGCTTCGGGCCGAAGTCAAGGAGAAAGAAGAATGAAGAGTTTTGAAGATCGCCTCAACCGATTGGAGAGCCTGAGCGAGAAACTGCGGGAGGGCAAGATCCCCCTGGAAGAGGCGATATCGATATTCGAAGAGGGCATGAAGCTGGCCAAGGATCTGGAGAAGGAGCTGGCCAAAATCGAGCGCAAGGTGGAAATCCTGGTGAACGAGCCCGCGAAAAAGGGGGGAGCCGGTTCCGATACGGAGCCGGTCCTGGAGTTGTTTCCCGAGGAGGAGGAAACCGAGGAGTGACGGGTTTCCTCTGCCCGTTCCCAGCGGCGGCAGCGGCGGCAGAAGCCACCGCGGCTTGAGGTCTATGGAAAATCCGCGGGCAGCTCTACGCGATCCCCGATCCCGACCCCCAGCTCATCCAGAACCCCGTCGGGGAGCTCCAATCCGTAGCGTACGGCCCTCTCGGACATGATGCTTTTCAGGGACAGGGGTTTCAACTGCTCGACCTGCATGATCTGCCCGTCTTTGGAGAGAAAGGCCATGGTTAGAGGTATGGTTGTATTCTTCATCCAGAAGGCCAGGTGCTGATCCGTTTCGTAAACGAAGATCATCCCCTCCCGATCCCCGAGGGACCTGCGGTTCATCAGCCCCTGCCGCTTCTGCTCTTCGGTGCGGGCCACCTCGATGCGGAAGCTCTCACCCCCGATGACAACCTTGATCCGTTCCTCCAGGCCGTTGCTGCAGGACAGAACGGCACTGATGCTCAACACCATCCCGACGAGTAAGGCGATCAGCTTGAGGAAAACTCTGGGACGCAAAGCTGCTCCTGCTCGGCTCGGACGCCGCGAATCCCGGGTTAAAACTGCTGGAGGAAGTTGTCCTTGGAGATCTCCCACAGGTCCTGCTGGACCTGTCCCTCCTCCTTCAGGGCTTCGAAAACCGTACTGTCAATATACTTGACGTTCAGGGGACGTTCAAGGGAGAGGCGCAGGCCCTCGAACTGCCAGACCGCCGCGGTGGGGTCCAGGCGGGTCGGCTGTCCGTACTTCTCGGAGAGGGTGGAATAGAGGGTGTAGTAATCCAGACGATCCGGATCCATGGAAAGGATGATGATGTACAGCAGATCCTGATCGAACTGGAAGTAGGCCCGCCGGATGAAAGAGCTTCCCGAGGTCTCAATCAGGGTTTGGGGAGGAAGGGGCAGGAAGCTGATGTCCGGATCCCCCCGATAGTCGAACAGTGGATCGTCGATCAACAGCTGCTTGACCCGTTCCAGTTCCATACCGAGTTGGATAGAGCGGAACCCCCGGGGCGGCTGGACTGAGGTAGGGATGGGGGCGCCCGGCTGAGGGACGGGCTGCCCCGCCTCACCCTCCACGGTGCTCTCCTGGGCGCCGCCCAGTGAGGCGGCAAGCAGGAACGCAAGCAGGATCACGAGCGGAGGTATCGGTAAAATTTTGCGGCTCCGGACTGTCGGCTGGGCTGTCATCGGCTGTTTCCTCCTATTTCGACAGGGCAATGCTCAGGGCGGTGGTAAGCTTGAGGATGTCCTGATTGCCCTGACGGACACGGTGGCAGAGCACCTCGGCGATCTTGCGCACCAGTTTGTAGCCCAAAGCGCAGTTCTGCTGGGTGAGCCTTTCGAAATCATCCCTCTTGATCTCATAGAGCAGACAGTCGGTGGAGGCCGTCAGGGTGGCGCTGCGAACGTCGTTTTCGAACATCGCCATGTCTCCGAAAAAGGAAACGTAGCGGGCATCCAGGCGTACCATGGATTTCTCCGCCTGGCTGAAGCCCCGCTTGCCCGTCTTCAGAGTCAGGTTCTTGGTCACCATGACCTGGCCTTCCCCGAACAGGTACATCGAATCGCCGACCTCCCCCTCCCGCATGATCACCTGTCCGGCAGGCACCTTCACCTCCCTGGCGATGCGTCCCAGAGCCTCCACCTCGGTCTCGGAAAATCCGGCCAGTATCTCGATCTTCTTGAAGCGGGCCAGGTTCGATTTCTCCCGTTTTTTTGCCATAGAGCTTCAGCCCCCTTTACCCGGTTGCATCGCCGATCACAAAGGCGGCCTCGTTTTCTTTGATTACGTAGTCCGCACCGGGATTGAGCTTGATCTCCAGTTCCTCCTTCTCGCCCTCGAAAACATCCAGCTCGGCCTCGGCGAACTTCGCCTTGATAAAGGCATCGATGGCGGAGGACCCTTCGGAGAGGATGTCATCCAGGGACATCTTCTTCTCCTCGGAGAGAACTCCGATCAGCACCCCGCTTCCCGACTTCAGAAAGTGCTCGGACAGCTCGGCGAAGGTCTTGCCCACGAAGCCGGACGGGACCCCGACCTGCTTGAGATGGCTGCGGCTGTCAAAGGACAGCAGCTGCTTGGTCACCCGGGGAATGGCCGGGGATACGGTGGCGCT
>CAZKCQ010000098.1:0-9167 GCA_964551205.1 uncultured Spirochaetaceae bacterium | reverse complement strand
GTACCCGAACGGACTGCCCAGAACCGCAACGATTCCGGCCGTGGTTTCCACGATCGGGATTTTCCAGCTCTCCGATCTGGCTACCCGCCACTGGGCGAACAAATTCCTGACCGTTTTGCTCCCGCATTGGAGTCTGATTCTATCCCCGATCCTGGAGGAACGAAATAGGACACGGTCGGTGTTCCGGACCAGGGAGCCGAACTCGAAAAGCAAACCGGCTTCGGGCACGAACACCCTGCCGGCATCCATTTCTTCTATAAAATAACCTTTTTCGGTATGTCCGACAACATCCGCAGCCAAGATCAGCTTCTCCCCGCGCCAGTAGAGGCGGATTCCGTATCCGCGGAGCACGACCCGCCGCGAACGCAGGATGTCCTCCTCTTCGACACGGGAGAGGAACCTGTAGGGTACCCGCGTGCTGTCCGGGGCCAGGGTGTTGAGCAGTCTGGTGACCGAAAGCAGTCGCAGCAGACCGGGAACGGCTAGGAACTTTTTTCCCGAGATGCAGTACCCCTCTCGCACTCGTTTCCAGACAAGACGCCGCCGGCTCTCGGAGGCAACGTAGTCCCTTAGTTGCGCCAGTTTATAGGAAAGGGAATGCACGCTGCCCCGGAACCCCGGGAAGATCCGCTCGACCACTGGCAGCAGCTGCCAGCGCACCGCATTACGCAGATACCGTTGGTCCCGGTTGGTGGAGTCCGTTAGATACCCCTGGCCGCGGCCGCGGAGGTAGTCCAGGATCTGGGCCCGGGTACAATCGATCAGGGGCCGGATCAGATCCCCGCGAATGGGTGGAATGCCCGGCAGCCCGCCCAGGCCGGCGCCCTGAAAGAAACGCATCACCACGGTCTCGATCTGATCGTCCGCCGTATGGCCGACGGCGATATAGTCACAGGCCCTGCGTGCCGCCACCCTGCGTAAAAATGCGTAGCGGACCCGGCGAGCCGTTTCCTCCAGGCTGGCCCGCTTGTCTGAAGACCGCTTTGCCAGAAATCCCTGAGGCAGTCTGTCCCAGGTCAGTTCAATGCCTATGGCGGTGCAGGTCCTGCGGACAAACTCCAGCTCCTCCTCCCTTTCGGGGATGGCGCGAATCCCGTGGTCCAGATAGGCGGCGTTCAAAATCAGTGGATAGCTATCTTGAAGGTCGTGAAGAACGCTGAGAAGACACAGGGAATCCGAACCGCCCGACAGGGCGACCAGAACCGCCGATCCGGGGGCGATCCCGTTTTTGCGGAGGTACTGGTAGACCCGCTGCTCAACCGTCCACTGATCTTCGGTTGAAGACATTCATCACCTTCTCCAGCTCCTCATCCAGGAGCCGGATCACGCCGTCTGCGGCGCTATGAACCGCCTCCTCCAGGGCATCGGCTTCTTTTCCCTTGGGTTCGGACAATACGTACTGCACGACGTGGCTGCGGCGATTCGGACGCCCGATCCCGATGTAAAGCCGGGGGAAGTCCTCCCGACCCAGCCGACGGATTATGGAGGCCAGCCCCTTCTGCCCGGCTGCCGAGCCCTTTCGCTTAAGGCGGCACTGCCCGACAGGCAGATCCATGGTATCGCACACGACAATGATCGACTGCAGGTCGGCACCGGTGCGAGACAGGATCTCCGGGAAAATGGATCCGGAGTTGTTCATGTAGGTCAGGGGTTTTACCAGAAACAGACGCCCGGCTTCCAGATCGACCTGGGTGATGAGATAACTTTTGAGAAACGGTTTCTTGAAAGCCCGCCTGTATCGCGAGGCCAGCAGATCCACGGTTCTGAAGCCCACGTTGTGGCGGGTGGCGCTGTACCTGTCTCCCGGATTCCCCAATCCGATAATGGTGAGATCCAGGGCTTACTCCTCGGCCTGCTCCTCTGCAGCTTCCTCTTCGGCTTCCTCCGCTTCCCGAGCAGCTTCCTCCTCCGCGAGCTCTTCGGGCAACTCCTCGACCTCGGCACGCTTGTGGACGATCGTACAGATGACTTGATCCGGGGAGTTGAGAATCTGCACGCCCGAAGGAGCGTTCAGGTTGCGGACGTGGATCGAGTGCCCGATCTCGAGGTTGGTAATGTCGATCTCGATTGCCTCGGGCAAATCTTTGGGCAGGCACTCGACCTCCAGCTCATGCACGAAACTCTCCAGGATGCCTCCCTCCCGAATCCCGACGGCTGCGCCGTTCAGGTGAAGGCCCACGTTCGTCCGCAGAGCTTTCCCGCGCTCGATTTCATAGAAATCCACGTGAGTGATGGCTCCAGAGATCGTGTCCTCCTGATAAGCCCGAATCAACACGTCGTGGCTGTCTCCGTCCACCTGGAGGTTGATAATCGTACTCTCGGAGATTGTCATGAATTTCGTGTTGAACTCATGGGCATCTATGACTAATCCTTTGGGTTCCGCGTGTCCGTAGATCACGGCGGGGATCTTTCCGTTTCGCCGCTGGCGGCGGGAATCGGCGCTTCCGTAAATTTTGCGCGACTGGGCCGTCAGTGTTTTCTGCTCCATATATCTCACTCTCCTTTCAGGCAATATTCGTTTCTGGGACGGCAGGATTCGAACCTGCGTATGCCGGTACCAAAAACCGGTGGCTTACCGCTTGCCTACGTCCCAATTGTTGCTAAATCTTATGAGAAACTAGGTTCCACCTGCCGTCTGTCGACAGCGAATAAAACCGCCTCAACCCTGCTCTTGTTCGGATTCCTCTTCATCAGAGTCTAAAGGCTCCCCCGCCATCGACTCCAGCTCGTCTTCGACCTTTTCGTACTCGCTGATGATTTCACCTTGGATCCGGTGGCGAAACTCCGAATTGATGGGGTGGGCGATATCCTTGTACTCCCCCGTTTTGGTTTTGCGACTCGGCATCGCAATAAAGGTTCCCGCTTTTCCAGAAATGATTTTCAGGTTATGTACCACAAAGCAGTCATCAAAGGTAACCGTCACATACGCCTTGAGCTTACCCCCGGTGCTAACCTTCTTGATCCGAATGTCCGTAATCTCCATGGTGCACCTCCAGACCTCCTTTACCCCGTGGGCACCTACATATTAATCTGCGATACCTCCACTTTGCAAGGGTGCGAGCAACCACACGCCGGGGTAGGCGCGGCACAGGCGTCGGTACCCGGATCTAGCCACCTTGAGATCCATGAATACACCGATCACGGAGGATCCGCTGCCGGATAAGGTAGCCAGGTGGGCCCCTGATTCTTCCAGTTCCCCGATGATCTGCCCGATGAGGGGATAGCGGCGCGCAATCGTGGCTTGAAAGGAGTTAAAAAAAGTCCAGGAATCCGGGGATTTCTCTTCGAATTGCGCCTTGAGATCATCGGAGCTGGAGGTGCGTGGATCGCTCTCCCCGTCCTCGTCAAACCAACTGTATGCCCGGGCCGTGGATATCGGGAAGCCCGGGTACACCAGGACCATGACCAAATCCCTTCTGGGCGCAAGATCCTGAATGATGTCGCCCCGCCCGGACATCAGGGCTGCGGGGCCGTGGAGGAAAAAGGAAACGTCGCTTCCCAGTCCCGCTGCCAATTCCTGCAGCTGCACCTGGCTCAGGGGGAAGGAGAACAACTTGTTGAGTCCGCCCAGGACGGCCGCGGCATCGCTGGATCCTCCACCCAATCCCGCACCCACGGGAATCCTCTTTTCGATCCGCACCTCCAGGCCGGCTTCCAGTCCGCACCTGGCCTTGAACCTCCGCACCGCCGAAACGGCTACGTTCTCCCCGCCGGAAACCGGGGGATCGCACTGAAAACGAAGGGCGTTCTTCTGTTTCAAAGACCGGATATGAATCCTGTCGAACAGCGGAACAGAATGCACGATGGAGAGGATTTCATGATACCCGCCAGGCTGCAAACCCCTGATTTCCAGGTGCAGGTTCACCTTGGCGGGGGCGTTAAGGATCACCCCGCCCCCTCCTTCCGTGCGGGGAATATACACAGAAAGCGGCGTCGCTGTCAACGAATGGGGGGATCCGGGGGTGAACCGGGGGCGGAGAAAAATTCCGTGAAGTTGTTTAAAAAAGAGTTGACATATTCTAACTCTTGATCATAGATTGGGATGAAGACATTCCCGATGTGCGAGGTGGATATGAGTCTACACAGTTTGCAAGAACTCCGGTTGCTGCCCGTGTCTTCTCTCCTTTCGTATATCAGGGCTAGCGACGAAGACTTCGACGACTACGGTGACGAGGATTTCTACGAGGACGAGGACGAATTGGACGACTACGAAGAAGACTACGAAGATGAGGATGAGTTCGAGGAAGAGGAAGAAGAGTTCGAGGAAGAACTAGAGGAAGATTACGACGAGGACGAGTTCGAAGAAGAAGACGAAGACGACGATAATGAGTTCGAGGAAGAGGAACAGGAAGAGGAAGAAGTGTTCGAAGACGAGGATGAACTGGAAGAAGACTACGACGAGGACGATCTGGACTACGACGATTTTGACGCGTAAATCAACTCATTTTTAAACCACAGCTTTTCCAATTCATAAAACTCCCTGTGCTCCCTGTCCATGAGATGGATGACGAACCGTCCGCAATCAATCAAAACCCAGCCGGTTTCCCGGTTGTGCAGTTTTCGGGACCTGAGCGGGGTGATGGATTTTTCTAAAAAAGCCTCATTCAACATGCGCAGCAGCCCTTTGAGGTGGGCGGTACTGCGCACCGTGGTGATGATGAAGTAATCGGTCCAGTCGCTCATCTCCCCTATATAGAGGGCCCTGACCTGTTCGGCCCGGTGATCCTCCAAGAGCCGGGCGATGTCCAGTACATCATTCCTTACAGTATCTTCCATCGAAGTCCGTTCCCAGTATAATCGTTACATCTATGGTTATATCACCGCTTTCCTCCAGGCGGGAATACACCCGCTGGCAGCGTATCAGATCGGCAACGCGTTGGGCCACCTCCAACCTCCCCTTGCGGTCCAGTACGACCGTCTTTTGATAGTCCTGGTTGTCGGCATTTGCCACGGAAACAATGTCATAGCCGAAACTTTGGAAGACGTTCGCCCCCCGCCGAGCCAGCCCCCCCACGCTGGTTCCGTTCAACACCTCGATGGCGACCGTCAGTTCATCCTCTGCAAAGGGCTCCTGGCTCGAGATCGTCTCCACCGTCTGTTTCACGATCTCTTTGAGCAGCTGCCCGTCAAAATGGGGAAACAGCAGTTCCTTCCCGTCCACGACTCGGGAGCTTCCCAACACCCGCTGAAATACGATCTTCTCATAGTTGAGCTTTTTCAACTCGGACACGAATGAGCTCAAGGCGCGGGGACTCATATTGGTATCCATGTTGTCCCTGAATACGGAAAACACGCTTTTCTCCTCCAGGATATCACTGTCGGCGATGCTCTTCAGCAGAGACTGGAGGAACCTCTGCTTTCTGCCCACGGAGTCGACCTCGTTTTCCATCTCCTCCTGATAGGAAATGAAGTCGCGGATCTTGTCCCCGTCCAGCACCACGCTGCCCGAAGGCAGGAACACGCGCCGTCCGGCAGAGATGGTATCGACCGGATTAGGGAGGAACAGCTCCAGGCCGCCGAGCAGGTCGACCTGATTTCCCAGCTCCGAATCCTGCAGATCGATAAAAAACGGGATATCGACGTCTACCAGCTCCTCAACCTTGCCGATCAGCGAGTCCAGATTCCCCCGATCGTACAGCGCATCGATCCTGTCGACCTTCTGCAACGATTCGATGATCATGCCCACGTTTCCGGGAATGTAGAGGATCGCTCCCCGGCTGGTATCCGGTTGGTACAGCAGGAGTTCGAAGAATCCGTAATCCTGATCCCCGCTCAGGCAGAACAGCACGGCAACCGGTTCTCCTGACTTCAGCTTTTCGGTGAACAAGTCCGTTCGCAGCTGGAAGTATCCGAACACGCCGGCAGCCACTACGACCAGAATAATGAGAATAAGCAGCAGAATGCTCTTATCCCACTTCCGTTTTCTTCTTATCATGACCTGCGTAACTCCTCGATCGCGATCTTCGATATTAACTTATGGAAGATTTCGATGTCCTCCCTCAGCCGGAAATCTCAATGATTTCCGGCTGAGCTGGTGATATAGTTCCAACGCCGGCTGGGCGATCGGTCGTTGCTTCGTGCGCAGATAGCTGAAGATCTCCTCCAATACGCGGACCGTCATTTCGTCTATTCCCATCCTCAACATCGCCTTCCGATCCTCTTCGGGTATAAAACCCCGCCCCGGTTCCAGGAAATCCGCCACAAACACGATCTTGGACAGCAGTCCCATGCCGGGACATCCGGTGACATGACAGGCCACCGCTTCCAGGATCTCCGGATCCTCGATCCCCGGATCTTCCCTCAGGTAAACGGCGGCAGCCCGGCCGTGGAGGAGCACGGGGTACTGCTCCTCCAGAACCGATTCACCCTGGCCGTCGCGGAGGGCAAGCTCCCGCACACGCTCTGCGGGCAAGTCCCGGGCCCAGTCGTGGGCCAGCCCCGCCAACCTTCCCTTCTCCCCTTCCAAGCCGTAGGAAATACACAAATCGGCGGCCAGATCAGCGACCCGACGGCTGTGAGCCAACCGCTTCCGCCCCAGGTACTGCTTCAGAAGCTGCTGCAATCTTTCAGCGGTACAGATCATGGCGTTGAATATAATCGAACACGTCCGGAGGAAGCCAGTTCCGTACCGACTCCCGGTCCGCGGACGCGCCATCCGATTGCAGCGCTTCCCGGATCCGGGATGAGGAGATCGGAAACAGTGAATTATCGACGTAGCGGCAGGGATAGCCGATCGCTACCTTCTCTCGAGAGTGCCTGTGGGCAACGATCAGCTCCACCAGTTCCACGAGCTGCTCGACATCCCTCCAGGTCTCAAAATCCTCAACCAGATCATCACCGATTATCAGCCCGGGTTTCCCCTCTATCGGATAGGCTCGAGACAATTCCTGTACCGTATCGATCGTATAGGAGGTACCGCCCCGACGCAGCTCGCAGTCGTCAACGACGAAATCCGGATACGGGGCTACGGCCAGCTCCAGCATCTTCAGCCGGTGATCGGCCCCGACATCCACCTCCATTTTTTTGTGAGCCGGAATATTGGCGGGGATGAATACGACGCGCCGGTAGCCGAATCTGGACTTCACCTCCCCGGCGATGTTCAAATGTCCCTTGTGCACGGGATTAAACGTGCCCCCCAGAATGGCGATTTTCACGACTGGTTTTCCGTCGCCCCGAGCGATTTTTCCAGCCGTCCCCTCAGCTCGGGTATTCCGTAGCCTGTAACCGCTGAAATCCCGAGGCAGGTGTGCCCGGCCACGGCGGCTCTGAGCGCGATCAGCCTGTCCCCGCTGTCGGTAAGATCCATCTTCGTCCCCACCACCAGTCTCGGTTTTGTCGTCAGATCCGGACTGTAGGAATGCAGCTCCTCCTCCAGCATCCGATAGGCAATTTGGGGATCTTCATCGTGAAGATCAATGAGGAACAGGATAAGGTTCGTTCTGGTGATATGTTTCAAAAACTGCAGGCCAAGACCGGTGCCGATGGAGGCTCCCTCGATGATACCCGGGATGTCGGCCAGCACGAACTCCCTCTCGAATCCGCTGCACACGCCGATGTTGGGGATCTTCGTGGTAAAGGGGTAGGCGCCGATCCTGGGCCGGGAGTTCGTCAAAACCGACAGCAGCGTGGATTTTCCGGCATTCGGCTTTCCCACAAGTCCGACATCCGCGATCAGCGCCAATTCCACCAGGAGTCGGCGGCAGATACCCTTGCCGCCGGATTCCGCAAATCTGGGGGCCTGGCGGGTAGAGGACCGGAAGTGCCAGTTTCCCCTTCCCCCGCGGCCGCCGCGGGCGAACAGCCAGGGTTCAGCCTGGGAAGCCATATCCTGCAACAAGGCTCCGGTATCGGCCTCTTTGATAAGGGTGCCGGGAGGTACGGGCACTTCCACGTCGGCTCCACGACCTCCGCTCTTGCGCTGCCCTCCGCCGGGTGATCCGTTCTCCCCCCGGAAGGAATGCTTCATTTTGAGATGGGAAAGAGTTTTTAGATTCCTACGCACTATGAATACAGCGTCGCCGCCGTCGCCGCCGTCGCCGCCATCGGGTCCGCCCCGGGGGATGTACTTCTCTCTTCGGAAATGTACAGCCCCATCGCCTCCCTTTCCGGAGCAAACTTCGATGACCGCCTCGTCGACGAATCTGCTCTCCACGACAGCCTAGGCTTCGATGCTGACGAGCTTTCTCCCCTGTTTTTTGTGAAACAACACCTTGCCTTCGGACAGGGCGAAGAGGGTGTCATCCTTTCCCCGCCCCACATTGTGTCCGGGGTGGAACTTGGTGCCCCGTTGACGAACCAGGATCTCCCCGGCCTTTACCTGCTGACCACCAAACCGCTTTACACCGAGCCGTTGGGCGGCCGAATCTCTGCCGTTCCTCGAGCTGCCCTGTCCTTTTTTATGCGCCATTGTTAAGCCTCTCCTTCGATCACTCGCAATGCTATCGCCTTCGGGTTTTCTTCCTGCAGATCCCGGGTGCCCCGGATGAGGAAATCGGACAAACCACTCAGCCACTGCCTCCGCGCGGCGGGCAGCTCTTCGACCTGCAGCTCCATCCTGCCGTTCTCCGAGGCGCTTCCCCGAACCCGAACATCCGGTTGCAACTGCAAAACCCGCGCCGCGGTCCTGAAAAGGACGCTCACCGCGGCGCACACCAGGTCTTCTCCTCTGGGACCGCTTCCGGCATGTCCGGAAACAGAAAATCCCTGAAGAGCTCCCCCGTGATCCAAACGTATCTCGACCAGGATCACCGCAGTTCGGAATTAGACACCCGTGATTTCCTCCACACGAAGCAGGGAAAACTGCCGCCGGTGCCCCCGAGTACGCCGGTAGTTCTTCCTCTTTTTGTATTTGAACACGAGGATCTTCTTGTCCTTCCCGTGCTCCTCTACCACGGCCTTGACCTTTACCCCTTTGACGTAGGGCTGGCCGACCTGAACCTTCTTGTCATCCGATACCAGGAGCACGGAGTCGAACTCCACCTGATTGCCGGGCTCCATTTCGAATCGATCGACCTTGAGCACCGATCCTTCCGCAGCCTTGTACTGCTTTCCTTTTATCTCCACCAGGGCGTACATGCCTTTGACCTCACTGCTATTGCTATATTCGGCATGAAAATTACACAATTACACCCGCTCGGTCAAGGGGTCCCGGGGAACCGTGAGGCCGC
>CAZKCQ010000097.1:0-9189 GCA_964551205.1 uncultured Spirochaetaceae bacterium | reverse complement strand
GAAGATTGCGTTATGCTTTTCGCACGACAACCCAGGTAGCACCCCGGCCTCCGTGCCTGCGGGTGGCCGGTCCGAACGCTCCGGTATACGGCGATTTCTCCAGATACCTTCGTACCACACCCTGCAACACCGGTTCACCCTGAGAGTGATGTCCCTTGCCGTGGACGATCAGAACCTTTCGCAGTCCACTGCGCCGACACTCCAGGATGAAATTTTCTAGAGCCTGCTCAGCCTCCCGGCTGGTCATCCCGTGTAGATCCAAGCTCGCCTGGGGCTCCTGAGTCCTATGGTTTGACTGCTCGTGATTCCGCCGCCGCGGTTCAGCCCCCCGCGATTCGGCCCCGGAGCTTTCCCCGCCCCCCGGCAGGCGGTCGGCCTCCTTGGGCCCTTTCGGCGGGTAGCGGGATAGCAGCTCCTCCATGTCCCGTTGCCCTGCTGAGGGCTGGCCGCTCTGCTTCTTTTCCCAGGCGTCCAATATCTCCTTGAAGTTCATGATGATCTCTACGCTCTTTCAATCGATGAGTATCGTGTCACTGCGCACCCACCCGTCGATGTGCGACGGGGTTTCCACCAGATAGTACCTGCCCGCCCGGCCTCTGATCCACAGGCTGGTCCCCGCGGGAAGCTCGAACCAGGATTTCGAATCCTCCTCCGGAACCCGGAACAGCTCTCCTTCTTCAGAAACCACCACCCCCACCGACCTGGACTCGAGTAAAACGCGCCCCGCGAAAAACGCCAGACATCCCAACGCCACTATAGCAACCAGGACCAAGGAAATGAGAAACTGAACCTTTTTCGTGCGTACTACAAACGCCCCCATGACGAAGGCCATGTTGGCAAAGATCAGAACAAGCAGATAGGCAACATCCGGATGAACCGGAAAGGGCGGTGCTACCTGCCCGGCCAGGTCAAAACGCCGCTCCAGAGCCTGTAAAGCGCCGCGCGTCTGTCCATCCGCCGGCGCCAGCCGAAGGCTCCGCCGAAGATAATGAACCGCATATCCCGGCTGTCCCAGATAGTAGGATACCACACCGAGGTTGTAGAGAACGGCGGAATTGCAGGGCAGCTGATCTTCGGCCTGTCTGTAGTATTCCAGGGCTTTGCTGTAGTTCCCGGAGGCGAAGCTCTCTTCGGCCTGATGGATAAGGGCAAAGTGGCCCGGTTCGGTGGAACCTAAAAGAAACAGAAGGCTGAAGAAGAAAAACAACTTCCGGTATTTCCCGGTGACCAGGGCAAAGACAAAAAACAACGCTCCCGGCAGCAGGAACAGCAGGTTCAGAGGGTTGCCGTAGTGTTGCTTGCATTGGGATCTCTCTACTTCTGCAAGGTCTTTTAGGGGTAGATCGACGGTCTGATCTTCCGTGGACAGGTCTTGAGAAAATCCTGGGAAGCAGACAAACAGGAGCATGAGCACGAGCGGGAGCGCTACCAGTCCTGTTCGAAGCGCTCTTGCGAGGGTGCCGATACCCATGCTGGCCGTTCCTCCCTGTGAATTGATTCAAGCAGCTCATCCCTCTCCGGACCCTCGGGCTCTTCCCCGCTGTCGGGAGATCTTTCGGACTGAACACGGGTGCCGGAGGCCGCCTTCATCATGGCCTCCAGACTCAGTTCCAGGTTGATTTTCGCATCCCAGCTGTCCGCTTTGAGCCGCAAAGCCTGGACGAAACTGGCCGTAGCTTCCCGGTAGTTGCCGATTTCGTAACGCGCCACGCCCAGATTGAAATAACTGCGGAAAAACAGTTCCCGATCCCTGCGGTTCAGTTCAGCCGGCAGCTCGGCAAAACCCTCAAGCGTCCGTTCCAGTGCTCGTAGTCCCGGATTGTTCTCACCCAGGGACACGTACAACGTGCCCAAGTCGTAATCGATCCAATCTTGCCAATCCCCTCCCCCCTGCCTTGCCTGCAGGTACTTGTAGGTGGCCAGAGCGTCTTCCCCGCTACGAAACAACAGGTTGCCCCTTAAGACCGCAAAGCTTGCACCCGTTCCCGAACAGGAGGCCAGGAGCAGCAATATCGGGGCCAACAGGATTGCGGCTGTCGCGCGCTTCATAGGATGTTTTTCCATCGCACCGCCTTGACAGCCAACGACAGGGTAAGAAACAGCAGGGACAGGAAAACCAGCAGGCGGAAACGGTCCTTCTTTTCCCTCCTCATTCCGAGCACCATGTTCCCCTCCGCCTGGGTTTTCATGGCGGCAAGAATCTTCTCCGACATCTCCCGATCCTCTCCCGCCAACCTGAACAACCTGCCCCCGCTGATCTCCGCAATCCTATCCAGTTCCTTTACTCGAGGTCGGCTTATCACGGGGTTGCCGCTGTTGTCCAGGAGCATCCTGCCATCGGAAAACCTGACGGCAGCACCTTCATCCTTTCCTACTGCAACCACGTACACGGGTATCTTGGCGGATCGGGCTTCCTCCGCCGCCGCCAGTGGATTGCCCGAATGATACTCCCCGTCGCTGAAAAGCAATATACTGCGGTAGGTTTGAGCGGAGGGGGGGAAACTCTCCAGGGAGCGCCGGATTCCGTCTTCCAGTCCGCTGCCCGGATCTGTCATCACCGAGGGGCCGACATAGCGCAGGGCCGTCTCCAGGACGTAGCGGTCTTCAGTCAGAGGAATCAGCTGAACCGCCTGACCCTTGAACACGACCAGCGCGATACGCACGCCCTCTAATCCCGCAACAGTCCGGCGGACCGTGCGAATGGAATGCTGCAGCCGGGAAGCACCCCCCTCCTCTGCCAGCATGCTGTTGGAAACGTCCAAACAGATGACCAGCTCCTGTCCGGAGCGCCGTTCTTCCACCAGATGTTCGCCCCAGCGGAATCCCGCCAGGGCCAGCACGGAGGCTGCGAAGAACAGAGAAAAGAACAGGAGGGAGAAGAAACTCTTGAAGACGTAGACATCAAGCAGTATTGCCGACCGCCATCTCCCCCCCACAGCCCGCAGGGTTGCCCGACCTCTTCTGAAATCGATCCTCCAGGCCAGAGCGATCAGAGGGAAGAGAAAAAACAGGAACAGCAACGCGGGTCGGTCGAACATGGTCCTTACAGCAGCTCTCCTATCACGAGTTTGTTCATCAATACACAGAACAGAATCATACCAAGGCCCAAAAGGATAAAAATACCATGCCGGGGTCGGCGTTCTGTAAAAACAGCCACATCCTGCACCCTGCTTTCCAGACCATCGATCTCCTGAAAGATCGTATTGAGGATTCCCAGTGTACCGGAGTGAAAGTAACGGCCGCCGGTGACGTTGGCTATCCGTTTCAACAGATCCTCATTCAGTTTTCCCTCGTATACGCCCCGCACTTCTTTACCGCTTTCCGGATCGATAAACTGAATCGTGGTCTCCCCTTCAGAGCCGATTCCGATCGTGTAGATGCGGATCCTCAAGGCCGCGGCCACTTCGGCCGCTTGATCCGGCTCGATGTCGCCGGCGTTGTTGTCCCCATCGGTAACGAGAATTATGACCCTTTCGCCCGAGCCGGAGTCCTTCAAATGCACCGCGGCCACGGCAATCCCCATGCCGATCGCGGTTCCGTCCCCCAGGGCCATAACCTGTACGGAATCCAGAGCCTGTCCCAAAAACGGATAATCGAATGTGGGCGGAACCCGCAACGCGGCCTCCGCCCCGAAGATCACCAGTCCGATAGCGTCATTTTCCCTTCCGGAGATGAAATCCCGCACCACTTCCCGGGCCGCATCGAAACGAGTGATCGTCCCCACATCCCGGGCGGACATGCTGGGAGACACATCCAGAACAACCATCAAGTCCAGCCCCCGACTGAGGTACTTTCGCTGCTTCTCTATGACCACCGGACCGGCCATGGCCACAAGGAGAATGGAAAACCCGATCCAGAACAGCACGCGGGTGACGACCAGGAGCACTCGCCTGGGGGTAGCGGCGCCGGTAAAGCGATCGCCCTTCCAGATGCTGAAGTTGAAGGATATCTTTCCACCTCGGGCCCGGCGATAGTACAGCAGATAGATGAGCAGGGGAACGATCAACAACAGCAGCAGAACATGCGGATGGTCAAGCCTCCACATGGGTCGCTTGCTCCTCTACCTGCTCGACAATCCGGCCTACTGCCTTCAGGCTTCTCTCCATCTCCCGTTTGTTCGCCCGTTTCCCCGAAAACTTGATCAGATCCGCCTCCTTGAGAACCTGGTGAATGTGCTCGGAAACGGGTTTTTCCAATCCCGCGACGCCCAACTCTTTGCCGATCTCCCCCGTGGTCACGCTCATCAGAGGCCTGGACAGCCTCTCGCTGAGGTAGCGCCGAATCGTCAGGGAGAGGAGAATGAAGAAGGATTTCCCCTCCATGGATAATCTTCCGGCCGCCAGTTGGTTCAAGCTTTTACGTACGTGTAGATACGGCAGCCTGCGTATCCGGGTTTCGTGAATCCTCCTGAAACCTCGAATGCCGTAGCGGATCAGGAAAAACAGAAACATCGGCGCGCCGATCCCGATCACCACGAGGGTAAGCAACCTGAGCCAGGTCAGGGGGAGATTCAGCTGTCGCCGTGGCCCCCGCAGGGAGCGATCCCGCTCCAGCTCGAGGACGGACTGGGTTGTCACCAGAAGTTCCCCGGTATCCAGATCCCCCAGCCGAAGGGGGGGAAGCACGGTTTCCCCGGAAGAAAAGGGAATGAAGAATATCCGCACCCTGACCTTTCCCGAGCCGCCCGGGGTCCTCCTGTCCTGGACCTCGATATTTTGAAATTCGATCCAGGCATGTACAGGCATCTGAGCCGGAGGCTGCACCGCCAGGCTGGCGGGAAGATCGTAGGTCAGCCGCAGCTCCACCCGGTCCCCGACGAAGAAACGGGGAGGCAGAAAAATCGATTCCATCGGCGGGACTTGAGAAAAACCCGGCCAAATCATGAGGAAGAAGAGGAAAAGGGACAAGGTAACCGCTCTCATCAGGCACGCCTCCGGCGTCTGAAAAAACGTAGTATTTCGACCCCCGGATCGTCGGAGGTGCTCAAGGTCAGGGTTTCCACACCCCGCCGAGCGCAGCCCGCCTCCCAGACCGCCTGCTTCTCCTGCCAGTAGCGTTCGTAGGACTGCCGAAAGGAGGGGGATCTCCCGTCGGCAAACAGCACCTCTGCGCTCTCGGGGTCCTCCAGCTCGATGATCCCGGCCTGAGGAAAGACAGTATCCACAGGATCAACGATCTTCACGGCCACACAGTCGTGCTTGCGCGCCAGCAATGACAGAGAATCCCAGTACCCGTCCGTTCGGAAATCCGAGATAATGAAACAGATCCCACGGCGTTTCAAATTGCGATAGACCCCTTTGAGGGCCAGATCCAGATCGGAACCGCTTCCCCGCGGTATTGTTTTGAGCAATTCATGGATCAGGCTGAGTATATGCTTGCGTCCTTTGCCCGGAGGGATCCATTTCTCGATTCTGTCGCTGAAAAACGCCGCCCCGACCCGGTCGTTGTTCTTCACAGCCGCCAGGCTCAGGATAGCAAAGACATGGGCCGCATACTCGTTCTTGCCGATCTCCCCGGAACCGGCATAAAGAGACGCCGATATATCTACGACGTTGAAGAGGATGATCTCCCGCTCCTCCCGGAAAATCTTGGTGTGGGGCAGTCCCATCCGAGAGGTTACGTTCCAGTCGATGGCCCGTACATCGTCCCCTGCTACGTATTCCCGGACCTCGTCAAACTCGATCCCCTGACCCCGGAAGATCGAACGGTAACGGCCGCCCAGCAGCTGGTCCACCAGCTTGGCAGCGACCAACTCGATCTGCCGAACCCGGCGAAAGAAAGACAAGTCCTCCATCGGCGCTTAAGGCACGTCTACACTTCTAAGTATTTCAGCGATGATCTGGTCCGTGGACAGATCCTCCGCCTCGGCTTCATAGGTCAGAATGATCCGGTGCCTGAGCACCAACGGGGCCAGGGCTTTGACATCCTCGGGGATGACAAAAGTTCTACCCTCCAAAAGCGCCTTTGCCTTTGCACAGCGGAACAGGTAGATCGAGGCGCGGGGAGAACCGCCGTACTCGATAAAGCGAACGAAATCCCCCTTCCCCCGATCTTTCTCGCGGCTGGTTTGAACCAGGGAGACGATGTACTCCTCGATCCTCGGGTCCACGTGGATCTCCCGAACCACCGACCTCAAGGATTCGATCTTGTCTTTATCCAGTACCTTGCGAATGCGGATATCGGACTTCACCCCCACCCGTTTGAGGATATCCTGCTCCTCCGAGAAGCTGGGATAGGGCACGTACAGTTTGACGATGAATCGATCCAGCTGAGCCTCCGGAAGCGGGTAGGTTCCCTCGTGCTCGATCGGATTCTGGGTGGCCAACACCAGGAACGGATCTGCCAGCTGGTAGCTTTCGGTACCCAGGGTTACCTGCCGTTCCTCCATGGCTTCCAGCAAGGCCGATTGCACCTTTGCCGGAGAGCGGTTGATCTCATCGGCAAGGATGATATTCGTGAAAATCGGTCCTTTCCTGGGGATGAAATCCCCGGTTTGCGGACGGTAGATCATGGTGCCGATCAGGTCGGCCGGCAACAGATCCGGGGTAAACTGAATCCGCTTGAATCCGGAGTCCAGGACCTCCGCCAGGGTCTTGACGGCCAGGGTCTTGGCCAGGCCGGGAACCCCCTCCAGCAATACGTGTCCCTCGGTCAGCAGCCCCGTCATCATCCCTTCCAGCATCTCCTTCTGCCCGACGATCCTTTTGGACACCTCCTGGAAGGTCTGCTGCAGCAGCTGCCCGGCCTTTTCGACCGACGCTTCGACGGTGCGTTTCTTTTCATCCATCCTTGTTAACCCCGTAAATCCTATCTATCCTGTAAAACTTTTCAACTTCTGTAATCGGCGTTTTCTTTCACGTACTGGTAGGAGAGATCGGCTCCCAGCACCTCGGCCCGTGCTTTCCCCGCACCAAGCTCGATCTCCAGCAGGACCTGTCGGTCATGAGCTGGGAATCCCCTGGCAGCGGGATCCAGGGCGCATTCTTGGAGGTAGCGATTCAACCGCGACTCTTTTTCGCTGTCCAGACGAAAACTGCCGTCTGTGAATATCTCCACACCCCCCATGCTCACCCGCAGTTTACTCAAGTCGAGGGTAAAGCGGGCCGCGTCGGCAAAATTCCCCAAGGCGGAAACGATTCGACCCACGTTCGGATCGTTTCCGAACACCGCCGTTTTGACCAGGGGAGAGTTGACCACGGCCTTGCCGGCGGCCACGGCCAGGTTTTCATCCGCCGCCCCGGCCACGCAGACCCGGATCACGTGCCCCACCCCCTCTCCGTTGCGAACAACATCCTCGGCCAGGCGGGCACAGACCTTCTGCAGAGCCGCCCGAAACTCCTCTTCCCCTGCCTCCGGCTTGGCCGCCGAAGCTACCAGCAGGGCCATGTCGCTGGTGCTCTGATCACTGTCCACCGATATTCTGTTGAATGACTTTTCGACGCAGTCAGCCAGACAGCGGTTCAGCTGCGCTCGATCCATGCTCACATCGGTCAGCAGAAACACGAGCAATGTACCCATATGGGGTTCGATCATACCGGCGCCCTTGGCGACACCCAGGATACAGCCCTGTCCTACTTCCTCCCGATGGATCTTGGGGTAGGAATCCGTGGTCATGATGGCCCTGGCAAGGGGCAGCGCGCCGTCTGTTTGCAGCCCCTCTACCAGGTGCGGCAGGGCGGCTCTCATCTCCCCGACCGGAAGCTTCCAGCCGACGATCCCCGTGGAAGCGGGAATGATCCGTTCCCCCGGCTCGCCGATCAGCTCACCCAGGGTGCCACACAGCGCCTCGGCGTCCTCCACTCCCCCCTGCGCTCCTACATTTGCAATCCGGTTGTTGATCAGCACCGCCCTTACACATTTCTCCCTGATCCGCCGGCGACCGATCAGGATCGGGGCTCCGCAAAAACGGTTGTTCGTGAAAACCCCGGCGAAGCCTGAAGCCGGCCGGTCCAGCACTATCGCCGCCAGGTTCATGGAGAGCCTCTGCCCCCTCTCCCGGGATGTAAAGTCGAGGGAGGTGGCGGCGGTGGAGAATCCCTCCGGGAGCCGGGATCGAGGCTCGAGTTCCCGCAGGTATTCTTCCTCGGATTGAAAGCTAATCATAGAGCCCCAGTGTACTGATATGCTCCGATCGGCTCAAGCGGGGGGATCAGCGCTTGCGGATCGTCAGTCGGAGGGGTAGATGATCCGAGGTCCCCTGATCGGCACCTTCCCGGGTGTGACGCCAGCGCCGGGGAAAACCGCTCTGCGGATCAACGAGGAATCTTGCCCGCACCACCTGGAAACTGCCCGGAGAATAGACGAACCCCGCCCGGTCAAACAGGCCGGGGGACAGCAGAATGCGGTCCGGCGTTTGCCACCGGCCTTGATACACCGAGCTTCCCCGCTGCTCGGGCGGGAGCTCGTACCAGGGTTCGTACAGCACCACCCCGCCGTCCCGATAGCCCGCCCGCTCAGGATTCGGGGTAATAAAAAGAACTTCCGTCTCAGCGGTGCTTTTTCGGTTCTCGGGGGCGTGATCAGGTGCGGTGGCGGTGCGGTAACGTCCCTCCGCCTGGTCGTACTCCTCCAGGTTTTCATTTAAATCCCCGACAACCAGCAAGTCTGCTTCGGGGTCCGACTGGAGGATCTCCCGAAGTCTGGCGGTCAGAACCTGGGCCGCCTGTCTGCGGGCGGCAGCGGTCTGCTCAACCCCGCCGGTTTTCGACTTCCAGTGGTTGTTGAACAGGTACAGGGTCGATCCCTCGTACTCGACCTGCATCTCCAGAATATGGCGCAGCGGCACGCCGGCCAAGCTTCCCACCGCATGAACCCGTGTACACGCGATGGGTATCCGGCTCAGGCAGGCTATGGTCGTGGCCGCCTGCTCCTGAGGCACGAACACCAGGAAGCGGTACCCCAAGCCTCGCAAATGGCGATCCCGCAGCTCCCGCAGGGCGAGCTCACTCTCTATCTCCTGGAGACAGAGGATGTCCGGTCCGCGGGCGGATGCCGCCTTTACGGCTCGGGCGATTGCGGAGAGCTTCCGGTAGTACAGTTCCCGAGACCACAGCTCACCGCTGTACTCCGGATACTCCCGGCCCTGGTAGCGGTCATCGAAGAGATTCTCGACATTGTAGCTGGCCACGACGATCCGTCCCCCGCAGGACAGGAGGGACAGGGATAAAATGAGAAGAAAGACAGGAGCCG
>CAZKCQ010000096.1:0-9201 GCA_964551205.1 uncultured Spirochaetaceae bacterium | reverse complement strand
GTAAGCCGCTGATCGTGCTTGTGTCGGCGCTGTCGGTTTGGGGATCGATGATCAACACACTTGTTGCCGCTCCCGGTACACAGTAGATTTTACCGTTCGGAGCGAGCACGCCGCCGTACCACTTGTTGCCCCCGCCGAGCCCGCTGATCGTGCTGGTGTCGACCGTGGGCGGGCCGGAAACTCCCAGGGCTACCTGTTCATCGAGATATTGTTGAAGATCTTCCCAATTGGAGGGATCACTAATCTCAAAGTAAGGCAGTTCGAATAGAGTTGGGGGATCTTCATCAACTGAACTCCCCAGGTATCTTGAAAATGGTGTATTGAGCAGAAAATCACAGGAAGTAAAAACGAGACAACTACATAGAAATACTACAACCCTTTGGAGCATACGAGTTTCCCTCTATCCCCTTCACAATGTATCACGGTCATTCTTCGTTTACGGGTAAATTGTTGGGAAAATCTACAATGCGAGGTGGGCAGGCAAGTCGTCGAATGTCGCAACCGTCGAGGTACTTAAGGAAATTCTCCCTCCTATCCTCGGCCGTGCGGAGCAAATCTCCTGACAGTCGTACCTCTCGGCCATTACGCCCAGCACTGGCCTGTCCCGGGCCTCACAGTCCCGGCAAACCGATGCGGATTGCCAGGTTCAGGGCGTTTTCTAGCCGCGGTTGTCGCTGGCGTGTACGCTCATCGATGCATCACCCCGGGTTGATCGCCTCACCTTCACTTCTTCATGTCAAACTTCATTCGCTCGATGACGTCGTTCTGCAGCTCCCGATTCAGAGGCGTGAAGAAGGCACTGTAGCCTGCTATTCGCACCATGAGGTCCCGGTACTCTTCAGGTTTTTCCTGGGCTTCCACCAGGGTTTCGTCGTCCAGCACGTTGAACTGGATGTGGTACTGGTTGTTCTTGAAGTGGGTTTTCACTAAAGCGAGCGCTCGGTTGCGCCCCTCCTCACTGGTCAGGGTATCTGCTGACAGGCGCATGTTGAAAATCGAGCCCTTCTGGAACCAGATACTCGGAAGCTTGGCCTCGGAATTGATGACAGCGGTCGGGCCGTGCTGCTCGGAGCCGTTTGACGGGGACACACCGTTGTTCACAGGTGCGCCGGCCTTGCGTCCGTCCGGAAGCGCTCCCACCGACTTGCCGAAGGCCACGTTGCCGGTGACCGAGCTCAGGCTCAACGAGAAGGTCGCCGGGATCGGGCCCTTGCCGTAGCGGGAACTCTTGAGCTCCTCGTTGTAGGTGGAACCGAGGAAATCATCGATCTCCACGGTCCACTTGTCCGCATAATCATCGTCATTGCCAAACTTGGGCACCTTGTTGATGAGCGTCTGGCGGATCTCGGTTCCTGTAGGCGAGGTGCTCTCATCCTCGAAGTTCGTCTGCAGGGCATGGATGAGCTGCTCCGGGGTGAGGAGCTTCTTGTCAAACAGAGCGTACTGTATGGCAGCCAGGGAGTCCCCTACGGTCACGGCTCCGGCGGTGGGCCCGCCGTCCGCGGTGTAGCGGGCGCCGCCCTCAATGAGCGACCTGCCCCGTTCGATGCAGTCGTGCACCAGGGAGGACCTGAAGGCGTTCTGGTCATGGAGGATGTGCATCTCGTCATTGATGTGCTCCACGATGACCTGAAGATCCATGTAGTAGCGAAGCTGCCGCTTGTACGCCTTCATGATCTGTTCGGCGCTGGTGAAGGTCGTCAGATCGCCGTCTCCGGGAAGCAGTTTAGCGCCGCTCGCCGGATCGGTGCCATTGTTCAGGGCGATCTCGAACACCTTGGCCAGGTTCAGCCACGAGCCCTTGGCTGCAAAATCCCATTTGCCGGGGATGGTGGCTTCAATGCAGCCCACCGGCGCCCAGTTGTACAGATCCTGCTTGGCAATGCCCATGTTGTCGAGGATGCGTATGACGCTCGGATCGCTGTACAGCGCCGGCTGACCGCCCTTGTGTGCCTGCACGACCTGCAGCACCCGGTGCATGAACTCATCCGGGGTGCCCTCGAACCACTTAAGCGAAACCGAAGGCTTTGTCAGCCCCATTTCCTCGGTGGCGTCCAGCACGATGTGGGTGAGCTCGTTCACCGCATCCTTTCCGTCCGCTCTTTGTCCGCCGATCGCGAGGTTTTCCGCCAGGTGGTAGCCGGGAAAATACTCACTGTCCGGCCAGGAGCGCAACTTGTTAATCTCGTTCGCCTTGATGAAGAAGGATTCCACCAGCTCGAGGGCGAACTCGCGGGTGATGACCCCGGCGTCGATGTCGTGCTTGTAGTACAGCCAGAGATACTGATCGAAGCGTCCCAGCGAAATGGCGTGTCCGTTGGTCTCGATTTGAAGTATGAGCTGGATGAACCAGACCGTCTGGATCGCCTGCCAGAAGCTCTTGGCCGGGTTTGCCGGAACCTGGCGGCAATTCTCCGACATGGTGAGCAGTTCCTGCTTGCGCTTCGGATCACTTGTCAGTTCGGCCAGCTCTGCAAGATGGTCGGAGAAGCGCCTGGCGAAGTTGATCACCGCCTCGTTGGCCTTGATAACCGCCTGAAGGAACCAATACTGGGAGATCGTGCCGGGTTCGGTCAGATCCAGCTCCTCCAGTCGCTTGCGCGCCCGGGCAATAACCCCGTTCAGACCCTCCTTCAGCACCCATTCATGATCCGGGAGGACGTTCCCCAGGCCGGCGGCGGCACACCAGGTGTCGTCTATGGCATTGATCTCCCAGGCGATTCTGGCCTGCTCGGGCAGCTCCCTCCAGACGTTTTCGAAAAGCGTCTTGTTCCGCCAGTAATCGATCGTCTGCAGTATCTGTGCCTTCGCCTCTTCGGTGTAGCTGAATTGATCGCAGGGACGCTCGGCGAAATGGTAAGGCTCTCCTCGGAACTCACTCACTATCCAATCGGTGGAGTACTCGGGGAAAACCGGTGCCGCTCGAACGGAACTGGCCTGGTTTCCGACGATGAGCTCCCCATCCCGGACAAAGATAGTCATGCGATCAAGGACGTCATAGAGCGACTGGGCCCGCCGCTTCACGATGGGTTGCCCCTCGCTTTTCTTCATCGAATCCGTGAAGATAACGGCTCGTTCCGGACAGATAGCGGGTATGGTCTCGAGAAGTCCGTTCCGGAGTTGCTGAATTCTGTGCGTCACTTTTTTCCCCCTGTACTGAAAACGGTTACACTACAGAGTTAGCATAGCACGAATTTACAGGAGAATCAAACGGTAAATTGCGTTTTCAGCCCCTGCCGTGCATTTTTCCCCTTGGTTGACAAGGCGTCAAAACAGCTGTACCATTCATACGACTGAAAACGGTTTCGAACCGTGGGGAAGTAGAATGGCTCGCTATACCATCACAGAGATCGCAAAACTGTGCGGAACCTCCCCTGCTTCCGTATCTCGGGTGTTGAACAACCCCGATATGGTTGCGAAGCCGCTGCGGGACCGCATCCGACGAACCATGGAAGAGGTCGGCTACAAGCCGAATCCCTTCGCCTCCCGTCTCAGCTCCCAGTCGAGGTGGGGCCTGGCTTTGTTCGTATTCGATATTCTCAACCCTTTCTTCGCCCTCATCGTCCGGAGGATCAGTCACCTGGCAATGGAGCAACGCATTCCCCTCACAGTTTGTGACACGGAGAACAATGAAGAAAAAGAACGGATCTTTCTGGACTACCTCCTGGACAACCAGATTGCCGGGATCATCTTCAGCGAAGGCATATCCACGGCGACTATCGAGCGGGCAAAAGAAGCCACGGAGACGGTCCTGATCGATCGTCACTACGGGGAAGGGCCCGTATCTGAGGTGAGCAGTGACAACTACAAGGGCGGTTGTCAGGCAACCGAATATCTGCTGCAGCTGAATCATCGGAACATCGCCTTCATCGGGGGACCGGATGGCTGGACATCCGCGGAGCATCGGTTCCAGGGGTACCGTGACACACTGGAGCGTCATAATCTGCCGTACAGGCCGGAGCTGGTGTACCGGGGAGACCTGCAATTCGAATCCGGGATCAGCGCTCTGGAGTACTTCCTCACCTTGCCGGAGTGGCCCTCCGCCATTTTCAGCGCAAACGATCAGATGGCCTTCGGGGTGCTGACCAAGGCGAACAGCATGAATATCTCCATCCCCAAGGATATCTCTCTGATCGGATTCGACGACATCCCGATGTACGGCCTGTACACCACCAAACTCACAACCGTACGGCAAAATATAGACGAGCTGTGCCGGTGTGCCTTCCAGATCATGATGTCGAAGCTCAACCAAAAACAGCAACAGGGCGAGCAGCAGGGCGTGGTCATTCCCACGACACTCACGATCGGGGAAACCTGCGGCAAGTACGGCGGTGCTCTGGGCACGGGTCGGCCGAGAAGCGACTGAGCCCATGGCGCAGGAATCGGAGAACCGGGGTACTTCGGCTACGGTTTTCGAGATGGAGCGATACGCCACCGAGGACGGCCCTGGTATCCGGACCGTGGTATTTTTCAAAGGTTGCAATCTTCGCTGCAGGTGGTGCCAGAACCCGGAATCCCACTCCGCCGAGCCCCAGGTCATGTACTACCGAAACCGCTGCGTAGCCTGTCGCCGCTGCCTGGAGGCGTGTCCTGCAGAAGCGATCAGAGAGGTTCCACCTTTTGGATTCATCACCGACCACCAGAGGTGCAGGCTGTGCGGAGCATGTGTTGATGAATGCTTTTCCGACGCCCGGAAAATCGTGGGGCAACGCATGTCTGTGGATGCCATCATGGATGAAATCCGCAAGGATCGGGCCTTCTACGATGAATCCGGTGGTGGAGTGACCTTTTCCGGGGGCGAGCCGTTGCTGCAGGCGGATGCGGTGCGTGAGCTCGCCAGGCGCTGCAAGGACGAGCAAATCCACACAGCCATGGAAACCGCGGGATCGGTACCCTGGCCGAACTTCGAGGGAATCCTCCCCTGGCTGGATCTCCTTTACTTCGATTTGAAGCATATCGACTCCGAGGCGCACCGCCGCTACACAGGGTTCCCCCTGGATCTCATCATCGGTAACCTCTGCAGGGCCGGTGAGTGCTTCGAGAATCTTGTCGTGAGGATTCCGGTGGTGCCCGGTGTGAACGCCACGGAACAGATCATGACCCGAATGTTCTCCTTCCTGCTCGAGAATACCAAGATTCGTCGCGTGGAGCTTCTGCCGTTTCACAGGCTCGGACTGACCAAGTACGAGGGATTGGGCATGGACTACTACGCCATGGCAAAAGTCGATAGCATGAGCAAAGAGGATTGTACCCCCTTTGCAGAAATCGGCAGAGAGCTGGGACTTTCGGTCCAGGTCGGAGCGGGCTAGAGGAGCGGGTCAGGGGTGAAGGGCCTGGAACTGGCGCGGCGGTTCTACACCGATGTCGCCCTGCCCGTATTCAAGGACAAAGCGCCTCAAAGCTTGAGCTCCATGGCCTTCGGGCTGGCAGGTCCGGGCTCCGAGTGCTACGGCTTTGATGATGAGATCTCCCGGGATCACGATTGGGGTCCCCGAGTCTGTATCTGGATCCCTGAGAAGCTGTATCAGGAACAGGGGGAAAGGCTTCAGCGCATCTACGATGAGCTGGACGAGGTCTTTCTGGGGTACGGCCCGGTGAGGCGGTTGGACACCCGGGTACGCAGAGACGGGATTATTTCCACAGAGCGTTTCTATCGAACCTACCTGGGCACCGACAGCCCGCCCATAACTATCCGGGACTGGCTGCTGCTGCCCGAAGAGGCGCTCTCCCTCTGTACCAATGGAGAGGTCTTTATCGACCCTCTAGGCGGATTCACCGGTATGCGCCGGGCCCTGCTTTCCTACTTTCCGCGGGATCTCTGGTTGAAGAAGATCGCCTCCCGCTGCAGAGCCATAGGAGAGCATGGACAGTACAACCTCTGGCGGGCGCTTAAGCGGGGCGATCGCATCGCCTTTCAGTATCACAAGGCCTGTTTCGCCGGAGAGGCAGCGGCATTGGTTTTCCTACTGCAGAGGACCTACCGGCCTTTTGCCAAGTGGATATTTCACGGTCTTCGAAACCTGGGTCGGCTGGGTACTGCCGTGCATATGCATCTGCAGACTGTCGCAGACAGCGACGGTAAACAGACCCTGCAGGCGGCGATCGAAGGATGCCTGGGCGTTCTGATCGATGAGCTTGTGAATCAGGAGCTGGCAGAACCGGGGGGACCCTTCCTGCTGGATTACGGCGTGCAGATCGAGCGGAGCATAGAGGATCCGTCCCTGCGGGAGGGGCTGGACTCGGTGGATTAGGAGAGGGACAGATGAGCGCGAACAAAGACAAAATAGTAGAGCAGATCCTGGAGATCGAGGTGGAGATGTTTCTCAGGGTACCCACCGGCGAGGAACCCTCCTGCCGCGCACACATGGAGGATATGCAGCTGCACCGGAGGGGGCAGTTTGCAAGCTGGTCGCAGGAGACCTGTGCGAGCTACCTGGAAGATTTGAAGAGGGCAAAAGCGGGGGGGAAGAACCTCATGACGCTCAAGTACGCACGCATGGACGATCTCATTCCCCCCCTTTCCCAAAATCCACTCGTTTCCCGGATACGAGAGCGTTTTCTCCACTGGAAGAAGGAGATTCTTGCGCGTTATCCCAACATCATGCGCGGTGCGCGGGATCTGGACGATTTTTCCAACTACCTCGGAGCGGAGCTGGAGACCTATTCAGATGAAACCCTCGAGCTGCTTTCTGCGGACATGGAAGCGTGTCAGCAGGCCGGCGGTAACATGTCCCTGGAAGTATATCGCTTTCTGGCCGGGCAATCGGGGTACGCCTCCCTCGATCAAATGGAGGAGAGCCTCCGCTGAGGGGACTGCTGCGAATGAGCGCATCGGTTCCACGAAGGGCATAAGCGGGAATGTACTCGTCGTTGCGAACGGTTTCATCGTTGGCAGTGGAATTTCTTCCCCCGAAGCGCTGATTTTGCGTATAGATTCGCGATATTCCCGGCGATTCCGACAAATTTGTCCTTGACAACATCCTGAAATCGGTTAAACTGCTATTATTAATGAAACCGATTTCAGCGCTGGGAGTAGTTCTGCAGCCTTGAAATCAGAAAAAACTATTTTAAGGAGGAGTTATGTTGAAAAAACTCATCTTACTAGCACTGGTTCTTCTGGTTCCCGCCGGTTTCCTGTTTGCCGGCGGCGGGAAAGAAACGTCCAATCTGATGGCCATCATCACTCCGGACAAGGACAATACCTTCTTCATTGCGGAGTCCGATGCCGCCAAGGCAAAGGCCGAGTCCCTGGGGTATGAGACGTGGCTGGCCGTGCATGGGGATGACCCGAACGTGGAGAGCGATTTGATCGACACCGCCATCTCCAAGAACGCCGCGGCCATCATCATCGACATCGCCAACGCGGATGCCTCGCCGAACAACCTTCGCCGGGCGACCGAAGCGGGGATACCCGTGTTCTGCATGGACCGGGAGATCAACGTCACCGGCATCGCCAAGGCCCAGCTCATCTCGGACAACTTCCAGGGTGCGCAGCTCGGTGCGGAGTACTTCGTCAAGCTGATGGGTGAGAAGGGCAACTACGTCGAGCTGGTCGGCAAAGAGTCCGATACCAACGCCGGTGTTCGTTCCCAGGGTTTCCACTCGATCATCGACCAGTATCCGGACATGAAGATGGTGGCCCGGCAAACTGCCAACTGGAGCCAGACTGAGGCTTACTCCGTCATAGAGTCGCTTCTCCAGGCCAATCCCAACATCAACGGTATCATCTGCGGAAACGACACCATGGCTCTGGGCTCGCAGGCCGCCATCGAGGCTGCCGGTCGTGCTGACATCATCGTCATGGGCTTCGACGGAAACGACAACGTGCTGGACTCCATGAAGCAGGGAAAGATCGAGGGCACCGTCATGCAGCCAAACGCCCTGAACGCAGAGATGGCAGTGGAGCTTGCCGACAAGTACATCAAGACCGGTTCCACCGGTATGGCACAGGAAAAGATCCTCAACGGCTGTTTCCTGATTACTCCCGCGGAAGCCAACAAGTGGCGGGGTTACAAGAAACTGTAGTCAAAAGACCAAAGAGTCGGTAGACTGCTAATTGGTAGCCTGAAGAAATGTAGGGGAGTTCCGCCTTTCGGGGCTGAGCTCCCTTCTTTCTATCCGGACATGATAAACCAATATTTGGGAGGCAAGACTGTGATGCGCAGTTCCGCGAAGCTGCTGTTCACGTTCGCTGCGGCTGTCGTATGTCTCGCCTTGGTCGGAGCGTGCACGGTGGTGAAGATCGAAGAGGATGACGGCAAGGGGGGTGATCAGTACGCCACGTGGACTAAGACGGGGACCGGCTTCCAGGCCAACGAATACGTAGAGGCCGTCTGGGATGAAAGGATTCTGCCGGCATACGAAGAGCAGTCCGTGGATTACACAGAGGTTCTCTCCGGCCTCAGGGCCGATCGTCAGGGGGCGATCGATAAGTACGGGCTTGCCCGCGAGACCGGAGAACCGTTCTTTGTATTCAAGGTTCGCGGCACCTGCCGGGTCGTGGAGTACGACGACAGCTCCCGCAACGGAGTGATTCGTGTGGATATGGAGCCGGCCGACGGTACGGTGGATGCCACGCTTCAGGTGGGACCGGTTATCCGCGGCACGGCGATCAGAGACTCGATGGAGTTCATTCGCTTCACGGACGTGGGAAACCAGCTGCAGTTCGCAGCCCTGGCGAATGAGCTGAACGCCCGCATGCGAAGGGATTCGGTGGAGCCTCTGGATCTTCCGGGTATCGTCGGGAAGCGAATCTCCTTCCTCGGGGCCTTCAGGCTCACAGAGAGCCAGCCGCTGGAGAATATCGTAGTCACTCCGGTGAAAATCAATCTTCTCGACGGCGGCGCACAGTAGGGCGGGTGAGCGTAACGGCAGGTTTGCAGTGACGCTTTTGAGGTAACGCTATGGAGGAAAACGGTTCACGTCTGGTTTTAGAGGCCAAAGGAATTACCAAGGTCTTTCCCGGTACCACGGCGCTCCAGGATGTGGATTTCAAGATCTACGGCGGCAGGATCAACGCCCTGGTCGGTGAGAATGGAGCCGGCAAATCCACTCTCATGAAGATCATTGCAGGTATCGAAAGGCCCACCTCCGGAAGCATCATCCTTTACGGCGAAGACGGGAAGCCGGAGGAAGTGACGTTCAGCTCGACCCGGGACGCTGCAAAGCGGGGAATCGGTATCGTCCACCAGGAGCTAAACC
>CAZKCQ010000095.1:0-9270 GCA_964551205.1 uncultured Spirochaetaceae bacterium | reverse complement strand
TCCCCTACGGTCATGCCCGCTCCCACGAAACGGCCGGAGTTCGAAGCCCCGATTCCTCCGTCCTCCATCAGGTCGACCTCCTTCTCCCGGCCGGCCTCCACGATCATATCATGCATCCGCCTCAGGCTGGTGACCAATATATCATCCAACACATGGGGAGTCCGGCCCTTCTCCGTGCTCCAGAACCGTGCTCTGCTCTCGTACTCGATGATATCGACGAAGGGGATATACTGCTCGAAGAACAGCACCGGCATACCCTGCCAGCCCCATACCCCCGCCTTCAGCTCGAGCTTGTCCCTGATGAAAGTGATATCCTGCATGAGGTTTTCCATGGTGGTCTCGATCGGCAGGCTGATCAGATCCGCCCCATTGTCTTTCAGCTGCCTGTACAGGTCGAAGGTGGGACGCACCATTTGCAGCTGCACCTCGATCTCCAGGTCCGTATGAGGTCTGATTCCCATCAGCACGTCCAGCCCCCCGCGGGGAGCGTTGAAGTTCATGTAGCGCCCGTCCCTCATCTCCAGGTGGATCCAATCGACCCCCGCCTCTGTCAGCTCCCGAACCTGAGCTCCTAAGCTTCCATAATCCGCCCAGAACAGTCCGGCTGCGATTTTCACCTTTTTTTCAACTTTTCCGATCGCCTCTGACCTCATTCGTACCTCCAATCCAGCATAATGGCGTATAATTGTTTTCATATGAAAAATATTCTTTTTCACTTGACAAAGTCAACCAATCATGGTAGGAAGTAATGTGTTTCTGGTGATCACAATCAAGTTGACACCGACGATTGCAGCAGCTATATTTCAGCACTCAAATCACAACGTCGTTGTGATCAAAAAAAATAGGAGGACAGTATGCAAAAACTGCTCTACGTAACCATCACCCTGCTGTTTCTCGTGTCCTTCGGCGTATTTGCCGGAGGCGGTGGAGAAACGGTGGAACAGGACAACACCCTGGAGGTGCTCCACTGGTGGACCTCCGGTGGAGAGGCGGCGGCACTCAACGTGCTCAAGGAAGATCTCGAAGCCCAGGGAATCGAGTGGATCGATATGCCGGTCGCCGGAGGCGGCGGAACCGAGGCCATGACCGTGCTGCGTTCCCGGGCCACGGCGGGAAATCCCCCGGCAGCAGTACAGATGTTGGGCTTCAACATCCTGGACTGGGCCAAGCTCGGCGTTTTGGCCAACATGAACGATCTGGCCGCCAAGGAGAACTGGGACGCGGTCATCCCCGATGCCCTCAAGAAATTTTCCAAGTACGAGGGAACGTGGATCGCCGCCCCGGTGAACGTCCACTCCACCAACTGGGTGTGGGCCAACAAGAAGATCTGCGATGAGCTGGGAATCAAACTGCCGATCATGAACTGGAACGACTACATCGCAGCTCTGGACAAGGCTAAGGCGGCCGGTTATACCGCTCTGGCCCACGGCGGCCAGGCCTGGCAGGATGCCACGATTTTCGACGGCGTGATGATCTCCGCCGGCGGACCACAGTTCTACAAGAAGGCCGTTGTCGATCTGGATGACGCGACCCTGCGCTCCCCCACCATGCTTGAGGCCTTCCGCCGCATGTCCAAGCTGCGGACCTACGTGGATGCCAACTTCAGCGGCCGGGACTGGAACCTGGCTTCCTCGATGGTCATCGAAGGCAAGGCCGCCTTCCAGATGATGGGTGACTGGGCCAAGGGCGAGTTCCTGAATGCCGGCAAGGTCGACGGCGTAGATTTCGTGGCCTTCCGCACCCCCGGGACCCAAGGCACGGTGACCTTCAACTCCGACCAGTTCGTCATGTTCAAGGTAGAGAAATCCAAGCAGCACGCTCAGACCTTAATGGCCAGTGCGGTTATGTCCCCCGATTTCCAGATCGCCTTCAACACGGTCAAAGGCTCTGTGCCGGCTCGCACAGATATTTCCGACGCGGAGTTCACGGCCAGCGGCAAGAAGGGCATGAAGGACCTGGCCGAAGCAGCCAAAAACGGGACGCTCTTCGGATCTTTGGCCCATCAACACGGAGCGCCGGTGGCGATAATGGAAGCCATGTACGACGTAATAACCGGTCACTTCAACGGTGAATACACCGACGAAGAGGCCGTTCAGGCATTGGCCGACGCGGTGGCAGCTACAAAATAAGGCCGGGTTTCGCTCGGTTTTTACTACAAATCTGTTGAAAAACAGGCTACAATAAGGCGGGCCCAAGTGGCCCGTCTTGTTTTTTAAACTTTTCATTCGGAGTTGGTTTCTATGGCAATTCGAAGCAGATGGCGCTTTTCCGGGGATGATCTGACGGCCAGGATCGTACTCTTCCCGGCCGTCCTCATCTCTTTGATCTTCGTGTACGGGTTCATCCTCTTCACGATCTACCTCTCTTTTACCGGGTCCACGCTGCTGCCCTCTTTCAACTGGGTCGGCATCCAGAATTATGTGAGACTGTTCAAATTGGCAGCCTGGCATACAGCGCTAAAGAACATGGTGATCTTCGGCGTCCTCTATATCGGCATCGCCGCTCTGGTAGGATTGCTGCTGGCCATTCTCATCGACATCCCGAAGATCAGCGAGAGGATCTTCCGGCCGATATTCCTCTACCCCATGGCCATCTCCTTCATCGTAACCGGAACGGCCTGGAAGTGGTTTCTCGACCCGGGCATCGGATTGGAGCACGTGATGCAGATGTGGGGTTGGAGCACCTTCAAGTTTGGCTGGATCAAGAACACCGATTTCGCCATCTACACGATCGTGATCGCCGCGATCTGGCAGGTCACCGGTTTCGTGATGGTGATCTTCATCGCCGGATTGCGGGCCATCCCCCACTCCACCATCGAATCCGCGGTAGTCGATGGGGCCTCCACCTTTCGCCTCTATACCCGGGTGATTATCCCCCAGCTCAACGCCTCTTTTCTCTCGGTGTTCGTGATCCTAGGGCATATGGCCATCAAGTCCTACGACCTGGTCGTCGCTTTGACCGGTGGAGGTCCCGGGAGGGCCACCGAGCTCCCGTCGACGTTCATGTACTCCTACACATTCGGCCGGAATCAGATGGGCATTGGCGCCGCGTCGGCGGTTTTCATGCTGATCGCCATCGGCATCATCATCGTGCCCTACATCCGCTCGCACTTCAAGGAGAGCTGACATGACTATCAGCGACACCATGCGTCTTTCCCGCTTCTTTAAAATACTGACGATCTTCATTCTGGCGCTGTTTGCGATCTACTTCCTCGTGCCCCTGTACGTCATGGTCGTGAACTCCTTCAAACCCCTGGCGGAGATCCGCCAGGGCAACATGATGGCCCTGCCCGGGGATTTTTCCTTCGACTGGTGGAAAAAGGCCTGGTCCCAGGCTCAGATCGGGGTTCAGGCTACGGGACTTCGTCCCTACTTCCTCAACTCGATCAAGATGGTCGTTCCGGCGGTGCTGATCTCCACATTTCTGGGCGCCCTGAGCGGTTTCGTCCTGTCCAAGTTCACCTTCAAGGGGGACACCATGATCTTCACCATGATCCTCTTCGGCTGTTTCATCCCCTTCCAGATCGTGCTGATCCCCATGGCCAGGGTCCTTGGTATCCTCAGACTCGCTGGAACAACTCAGGGATTGGTCCTGGTGCACATCGTGTACGGCATCGGCTTCACTACCCTATTTTTCCGCAATGCCTATGCTACCCTGCCGGACGAAATGATCCAGTCGGCCCAGGTGGACGGTGCCCATTTTATGCGCATCTTCTGGAGCATCATCCTGCCCAACTCGGCTCCGGTGATCATGGTCACGGTGATCTGGCAGACCACCAACATCTGGAACGACTTCCTGTTCGGCGCCTCCTTCTCCAACGCCCTGTCCCAACCCATGACCGTAGCCGTCAACAACCTGGTCAGCTCCTCCACCGGCGTCAAGGAATACAACGTACACTTTGCCGGGGCTATGATGGCGGCTCTGCCGACGCTTGTGATCTATTTAGTATCGGGACGCTACTTCGTTCGAGGGCTGATGTCCGGCTCGGTCAAAGGATAGGTCAGGGGATTGGCGGCCAGCCTGGCCCGCGGCGATCAACAACCTCCGCGCAGTACGGAACCATGATCCTGGGAATCGACATCGGCGCAACCAAGACCCAACTCGGGCGATTGGAGGACGGCAGGCTCGTCAAGAGCGGAAAGATCGCCACCAATCCCGATTCGACTCTATTTCTGAGAGACCTCCAGCGGCTGATCCGGGAATTCCTCTGTTCGCAACAGGAGCGCATGCAAGCGATCGGTATCGGCGCCCCTGGCCCTCTCGACCCTGAGCGGGGCATTTTCGGTCAGTTGCCCAACCTGCCGGACTGGGACGGATTCGACATTCGGGAAGCTCTCAGCTCCTCCTACAAAACTCCCGTGCGCATTCAAAACGACGCCAATGTCGCCGCCCTTGGGGAGGCAATACACGGCGGCGGAAGAGACTTTCGCTCCGTGTACTACATCACCATCAGTACCGGGATCGGCGGGGGCTATGTCCTGGATCGCAGGATCGTCAGCGGGGCACGCCATCTCACCGGTGAGCTGTGGACACTGCCGGTGCTCAGCTTCGAACATCCGGACATCCTCCTGAACAGCTCCTCTGGCCCCGGAATCGTCCGCACGGCCCGGATGCTGCTGGAACAGGGGAAGCCGTCGACCCTCACCGGGTTGGAAAACTTCGACACGGAGGAGGTGTTTCGGCAGGCGGAGCTGGGAGATGATCTGTGCCGCAGGGTCATGGAAAACGCCGCCCGAAACATGGCCCTGGCAGTTGTTTCCGTGCTTGTGGTCGCGGACCCCGACATCGTCCTGATCGGAGGCGGGATGGCGAGAAATGAGGAGCACATGATCGACCCGATCCGCAGGGCGGTTGCCCAGATCGCCTACCTCGAGGAGCATCGTCGCGCTCCCATCCTCAAAGCAGATCTCTGGGACGAGGCGGTCCTCTACGGCGCCATCTCCCTTTTTGACGATTGAAGCAGACGCAGGTATCTGACTTTTCAGACAGCCGATGTTGTCAAAGAATCTGGATCTGAAAAAGACCGTAGATTATTGTGGCTAAGGTTGTCGCAAGTGCTAAGCGCCCGATCCACCTGTGCACAACTTTGAAGAAGGGTTTTCGCTCCCGTGCGCTTCTCAATATCAAACGTCCATAGAAAGGATTGATCACGAGCAGTACTATGGCAATCATCCCCAACCAGGAATGAGAGATTCGAAAATGTGCTCCCCCAGCCCTAAAAATGATGTATTCGACCGCAAGGATTCCCAATACGCTCAACACCACTCCGATGATCATCAACCTTCTGTGAAGTTTGAGCCACCAGCGTTTTCTCTTCATGTATCGGGCGACATACATTGCAAAGAGCATCATGATGAAGGCGATACTGAGCGTTATATTGTGAAAAACCAACAGCCAACCGGTGCCGCGTGAAATTTCCGTCCCCCCGCTGGTACCGATTCTGCCATACCCCGAGCGGACATGAAAATTCCTAAAATCATCCGATCCGCTATAAGCCCAGATGATCGTGTTCCCCTCTTCACCGAAAATATCTTTATCGTACTCATCTCCGGTCGAAAGATGTCGGGAAAACTCTATCGTGGTAATACCTTCCGCTTCAACGCCGGCAAATTGAATGATGTCAGTAGTTCCGCCCAGTTCTTCGTCCGGAGGATGCGGTCCATACGGACCTGTTGAGAATGCGTCTATGATATGCGATTGCCCGTCGCCGTCAACCCAGCCGAAAACCATGTCGGCCTTCTCCATTAAAGTAACTGGTTCAAATCCGACTGCTATCCATCCGGTCGTTTCTACGGAAATCGCGAAATATACGATCGCATCCTTTATATCCCAGGACAACTCATATCTTCCCTCATCAAAGGTCTGACTAAATGGGTACTCAGCCGGGTCTACAATACCGTCAACATTTTCACCAAAAGCCAAACATGGCAACAAAAAATACACGGCAACAAAGATTGAAACCGTATTTATTTTTTCTCTGATCACAATATCCTCCAGAGTAGGTGGGTTTAAAACGTAAACACAAATATCAGAGAACTCCCACGTCCGGCAAATGTCCTCTCCGTCGTAAGTGGCACCTCTGATCCAACTCCAGACCACCTATGTCATAGCATGAAAAACTGAAAACATCAAAGTGAGATTCGGTGATTCTTTTGTTCCCAGATTTGATTTAGAGGCCGAGTCAGCTGCGATCGGGCACGTGGATGATATCCCGGGGTTTACTGCCCTGGGCGGGCCCGACCATGCCCATACGTTCCATCTCCTCGACCATCCGGGCGGCCCGGTTGTAGCCCACCTTCAATCGCCGCTGGATGTAGGAGGCCGAGGCCTTGCCCGCGGTCAGTACGATCTCGATGGCTTTGTCCATCAGGGGATCTTCGGATCCGGAACCATCGTACTCCTCCTCATCCTCGTCGTAGAACATCTCTTCGTCCAGATAATCCGGCTCCCCGAGGGTGCGGGCGTGGTCGGTGATGGCCTCCACCTCCTCCTCGGACAGATAGGTTCCCTGGATGCGCACGGGGATCGGATCCCAGGCCGGGGTAAAGAGCATATCCCCCTGACCGAGAAGCTTCTCCGCCCCCACCGAGTCGATGATGATCCGGGAGTCGAACTTGCTGGCCACCATGAAGGCGATCCGCGATGGTATGTTGGCCTTGATCAGGCCGGTGATTACATCGATGGAAGGTCTCTGGGTGGCCAGCACCAGATGAATCCCCACTGCCCGGGCCATGGCGGCCAGCCGGGCCAGGACGGCCTCCATCTCCTTGCCCGTGGTGGCCATCAGATCGGCGAACTCGTCGATCACGATCACCCAGTAGGGGATCTTCTGGATGGTGAGCTTGTGTTTCGAAGCCTTCTTGTTGTAGGAGCGGATGTCGCGGGCACCGGTGTTGTCCAGCAACGAATAGCGACGCTCCATCTCGTCGATGCAGTACTGCAGCGCCTGAAAGGCCCGTTTCGGATCCGTCACCACGGGGGTAAGCAGATGGGGGATGTCGTTGTAGGCTTTGAGCTCTACGATCTTGGGATCGATGAGCAGAATGCGGACATCCTCCGGAGCCTTCCTGTAGAGTATCGAGCAGATTATCGAGTTCACACAGACGGACTTGCCGCTGCCCGTGGCCCCCGCGATGAGCAGATGGGGAGTCTGGATCAAATCGATCAGTTGAGCTTCCCCGGAGATATCCTTGCCTAAAGCCACGGGAATCTCCATTCGGGTATCCTGGAAATCTTTCAGGCTGACCATCTCTTTGAAGCTGACGATCGCCCGTCTCTTGTTGGGAACCTCGATGCCCACCGCATGCTTGCCCGGAATCGGCGCCACGATCCTTACCCGGGAGGCGGCCAGGCGCAGGGCGATGTTGTCAGCCAGATTCACGATCTTGGAGATCTTCACGCCGGGAGAGGGAAGGATCTCGAACATCGTGATCACCGGCCCTTTGCGGATCCCCGTGACTTCGGCGCGGATCTTGAACTCCTCCAGGGTCTCCATCAGCACTTCGGCGGAGCGGCGGGTCTCCGCATCGATCTCCCAGTACTCCCCGTCCGGATAGTCCTTGAGCAGTCCCTTGATTGGAAAAAAGTATGCCCCGGCGGAGCCCCTCTTTCCTCCGGAGGCGCGCTCAGACGACGGCCGGGGGCTGACTTTCTGCTGGGAGAGGATTCGTCTGGTATCCTCCGCCCGTTTTTCCAGGCCCGTGGGAGCGCCCTCTTCGCCCACCAGCTCCAGCTCGGGCACTGCCGCATCACCCCCGACTTCCAGCTGCCGCAATCTTTGCTCCCGGCGTACAGGCCGGGGCCGGTGGACCTTGCGGGGCCTGGTTCCGGCGGCGGGGGCTTGCCCCGCTCCCCGATCATCCGCCTCCCGCGCTCTCAGTGCTCCCCGTACCGTGAAGATGAGGAACAGCTCGAACAGAACGATGAGAAAGAGAAATATCGCCGACAGGGTTCGACCGAAGGTATTCACCATCAGATCGGGCAGAAAGGAAGGGGGAATCTTTCCCTGCAGCACCACTTTGTGGAAAACACTGGCGGTTACGAAGGGCAGGATGAACAGGTTCAGCACCAGAAGACCCCGGCCGGAAAAACGCGGGGAGAGCAGAAACAGGGCCAGAATGAAGAGGTACAGGGGAATGAAGAAGGAAGCCCAGAGAAAAGCTGCGAAGAGAAATCTCCCCGGCAGCGACAGAGAACCATCCTGCCCGTCAACAACCTGCAGGAGGGAGACTAAAATACCAGCCGCCGCAATTGTAAGGAGAAAGGCCAGGATGTAGGAAATTGCCGAAATTCTGCGCTTCAAAGTTCCCCCTACGTCTGTTATCGGAAAAAAACCAGAAGAGTGAAAGGCCCGCGACAGCGGGTGCTTACATAGTCCGTGACTTACACACCCCCGGGTGCTTACGCCGCCCAGGTATTCAGAGGAGGATGAAGCTGATCACCGCTACAGGTATCAGGTAGATACTGAACAGAGCCAGCTGACCCTTTCGTACAACCCTCAGCAGCAATAGCAGGGAGAGCAGGCCGATCACGAAGGAGGCGGCGAACCCTACCAGCAGGGTAGGCGGATCGATTATCCGGAGCAGAGTGCCGGCATCCCGCAACTGCAGAACTAGAGCGCCGAGGATCGCCGGAATGGCGATCAAAAAGGAAAACTCCCCCGCCTTCTGTCGGTCCAGGCCCAGGAGGAGTGCTACGGAGATGGTAATCCCCGCCCTGGAAATCCCGGGAAGCACCCCGACACCTTGTGCCAGCCCGACGATCAGGGCAGAGAGAAAACCTATATGGAGGTAGTCCCGCTGACCTCTGCGAATCAGGGAAGAGAGAAGAAAACCGGCGGTCACCAGAAACAGCAGGGACACGAGCCGGGGTCGGTTGGAGAAAAGTCCTTCGAAGCGGGACAGAACAAATCCGACGGCTCCGGTCACCACCGTAGCGATCAGGATGTACAGGGTCAGCCTCAGGTTCTCCCGGTCGCCGGGGCCGGCGGTTGCTTTGAGGGCTCGCCAGATCGACGCGAAAATCGAACCGATCCTGCCTCTGAATACGATGATGACCACGATCAATGTGGAGACGTGAAGCAAAACGTCGTACAGAAGGGGCACTTCCCCCAGGTCCATCAGCTGCCGGAGCAGCAGCAGATGCCCGGAGCTGGAGATCGGCAGGAATTCCGCCACACCTTGGAGTGTACCGAGAAGTAGAGACTGGATGCCGGTCATGGATTTTTCTCCTTCGAAGATTGCCCCTTCATCTCCCCCTCATCACTGGCCG
>CAZKCQ010000094.1:0-9290 GCA_964551205.1 uncultured Spirochaetaceae bacterium | reverse complement strand
TCGGGCTTCTTTCCCGTGGTCGGGGTGGGATTCTTCGCCGGCGCCTACTGGCAGGAGGGGGAGCAATGGCCTACTCTGTCCGGCCCACCCGGACAATTATACGGAGGCGACTATTTCGCCTCGGGTTCGGTGTTCAGCGTGGGCGCGGCCTATTCGTTCAAAAACAGACTCGAGGCTCGTTTCGAAGTTCCGGTACTGGTGTTTTTCGGATACTACGCCGCGGTAGCCATTCCCTTTACGGCCAGCGTTCTCTACAAGTTCTGATTCAAGTTCTGACCCAGACGGGCTCCTAGCTGCGGGCGGCCGCCACGATCGCCCGTATCGAACCGGGATCGACCCAGGTGTCGATGCTGCAGCCGCCGGCCAGGAAGAAACGGCTACCGCCCCCCATCTCGACCCCCTCCCGCACGTGCTCTTTAAGAAAGGCCCGGGTCCTGCGGGAGACGATCTCCTGATCGATTCCTCCCATCACACAGCCGTGGAACTTCACCTTGGCTTCCTGAAGGGAAGGACAGTCCGGATGCCTGTCGTACCAGCTCAAGACCTGGACCGGAAGATCCAGGATGTCCTGGAAGAACAGCTGCTTCCCATGGATATGGGCTGTGTTCATCTTTCCGAGATCCTGCACAGCCGACAGCAGTTTCACGGCAAAGGGTTTGCAGAAGCGCAGGAACTGGTCGCGGTTCATGATTTCAGCGGAAGCCGGAACCGAGAGAAAGATACCCGCCGCTCCCTGAGCCAGGGAGAGCTTGCTGTAGGCGATCAGATTGTCCGTGACGATGTCGAGGGCGCGAAGTAGAGTCTCCGCTTCGGTCTCCATCAACTCAGGCAAGTTTTCTCCGGCCAGGTTGCGCCGCAGGGTCTGCCAGGGATCGAAGACCGTGTCGAGGAAGTAGGCCCTGTTCTCCAGGGTCTTTCCGATAATGTGCAGGGCCTTCAGTTGATGGCGCCACTCGCTGCTTGCCACGTCAAAGGGAGCGATCTTCTGCAGATCCTTGCGGCTGCGAATCGCCTCCATACCCTCGGGCAGGGGGTAGAAGTAGTCGTTCATCACCTTCAGCCAATCCAGATCGTAGTATTCGAAGAACTCCAGGCAGGTGCGGGCGAAAGCATCACCGTTGCCGTGTTGAATCCCGAAGTGGTACCAGAGGGAGACCGGCGGATGATCCACCTCCCCACCCTGGAGGGTGGTGTCGATCCTTTCGATTTTCGTCATGCCGGCCATGATGCCAGGAAGCCCCAAGATATTCAAGATGTCCGCCACCCGCGGCGGCGGAGGATTTGTCTCCCCTGCGGATTAGCTGTAGTATTCATCCATGATCATCTACAGCGAGGGGTATCACGGCGGATTGGAGCAGTACGGTATCCTCATTCCGGTCCGGGACAGCAAGTTCAGCAAGACTTTTACCGAGCTTCGGGCTCATCCCATATTGGGTCCGCGGCAGAGCGAGTGGCACCTGGAGCACGCGGGCCAAAGCATCACCCGTGAGGATATCCGTCGCGCCCACACCCAGGAATACGTGGACAGGCTGTTCTCCGAGGCGTTGGAGCAGGAGATCATGCGAGCCTTCGAGCTTGTAGATTCAGAGGGCAAATATCACCGTTACGATCCGGAGCGGGCCACCCGGACCCTCGACAAACTTCTGGAACGCGCCATGTACAGCATCGGCGGGGACTATCAGTGCTGTAGGGTCGCCCTGGAGAGGGGATTCTGCTACTACTTCGGCGGCGGGGCGCACCACGCCCAACCGGGCTATGGCAAGGGCTTTTGTCTGCTCAACGACGTCGTGATCGTGCTCCGCAAAGCCCAGGCCGAGGGTCTGATCCGCAATGCCTGGGTAATCGATGTGGATGCCCACAAGGGCGACGGTACCGCCGTGATCACTCAGGGAGATGAATCGATCCGGACCTTGAGTGCTCACATGGCCCGCGGCTGGCCCTTGGACGAGCCGGAGTTCGACGCTGAGGGCCGGCGCAACCCTTCCTTCACCCCGAGCGACGTGGACATTCCCGTCGATTCGGGAGAGGAGCGGGAATACGTCCCCCGCCTGGAGCAGGGCCTGCAAGAGTTGAGCAGGATGTCCTCTCCGGATCTCGCCCTGGTGGTGAGCGGGGCGGATCCCTACGAACATGATGAGCTTCCCTCGACCAGTTTGCTTCGTCTGTCCAAAACGCAGATGATGGAGCGGGATACCCTGATCTACTCGTTTCTCAAATCCCGCGGCATTCCGGCGGCCTACCTGATGTCCGGGGGCTACGGGGAGAAAACATGGGAGGTGTACTACCAATTCGTGGAATGGGCTCTACTGGACAGGCTTTCCGCTTCCGGCGACTAGATGGCCGCAAGTTGGATGGCCGGGGTGGAGCGGACCTCCAAAAAACAACCAGGAAATCATGGAACCTCGGAGCTTCGGCTTGCGACTAATACAACAAAACGCCTGCGGGAAGAAAATCTGAGGAGGTTTTGCCGTGAAGAGACTGATGATTATCGTCTTTATGGGATTGCTTACCGTCGCTTTTTCCTACGGTCAGGACTGGGACAATCCCGAGGTTCTGAAACGCCTCGACTTGAATGAAGCAGATGTGGTGAAGGTCAGGGAGATCTTCGAACAGACGGAGAGAGATATCAGGGAGGCCCGCCTGGAGATCGACGTGCTCAGAGCTCAACTGCGGAAGCTGCTGTTCGAGGAGCAGGTCAACATGCGCGAGGTGGAGCGGATACTGCGCCAGAGCCTGGACTGGGAGCTGAAGGAACGAATGGCCCAGATCCGGCGACAGGTCGAGTTGCGGCAACTGCTGGGGGATACGAAATACGCGCGGATGACCCAGAACGTTGAGAGACGGCGGCTGTTGCAGGAAGAGCAGGAAAGACGTACGCGTGAGGAAGCCGGAAGAGCCGATCGTAGGCGGTAGAGAAGCCGCGGTGGAGGCTCCGCCACCTGAGGACCATATCCTGATCAGGCGCTTCCTGCGCAGTGGCGATTCGAGGACGTTTGAGGAACTGGTGGAGAGGCACCTGCCTCCGATCAGGCGGCTTCTCTACACGTTGTTCAACGGTCAGCGAGAGGAGATGGAGGACGCGGAGCAGGAGATCATCTTGAGCCTGTTCCAGGGGCTGAAGGATTTCCGGTTCCGCTCCTCCTTCCGCACCTATTTCTACAGGCTGGCCCGCAACCGGGGGATCGATTGTCTGCGGAGGAAGCGAAGCCGGGAGCGCACCCTCGCCAGGGTGAGACTGGGGCTGTGGAACAGCGAGCCTGTCGGTCCGGAGCAACAGGCGCTTCGCCGGGAGGAAATCGACACCATGCTCAGCTTCTTTCAGATGCTTCCGTCCCGGGACAGACAGCTGATTCTCATGAAGGACGTTGACGGCTTTTCCATTGAGGAGATAGCGGACATCCTGGAGGTGCCCTCCGGCACCGTAAAATCTCGTTTACATCGGGCTCGGGAGAAACTGCTCAGAACTGCAAGGAAGGGACGATGAAAGAACAGATATCCTGCCGAAAGGCCAGGAGGGCGATGCAGAACGCCTTAGATCGCAGCGATCCGGTGTCCCCACCCGAAAGGGAGGATCTATCGAGGTTCATGGCCGGTGAGGTGCGGGCACACCTGGTGCACTGTCCCGGATGTAGGTATTTTTTACATTCCCTCGGGACCTTTGCGCCGGTGTTGCGGAGTCAACTCGATGAAGCCCTCCGGGATTATCCGGTTCCGGAGGTTGCAGCTGTTCTCCAGGGGAAGTCCGGAAAAGCCCCCAAGGTCCCATCGCTACGGCGGAATCGGGTGGCGGCGACCCCGGCCGTCTTCCAGAGGTTCCGCGCCCGGCTGTTCGGTCCCGCTGGACAGCCCGCGGCGGTGTATCGCTGGGTAGCGGTATCGGCGATCGCCCTGCTGCTGGCCTCGTCTGCGATCGGTATTCGAATCTACTCGCTCTCTGCAACCCACCGGGCGATAGAGCAGCAGATCGATCGGGTCATCGAGCAGATCTATCGGGAGCCCCTTCTTCCCGGGATCGAGTCCGCCCTGCTTCGCACTCGGCCGTCGATTTCCGACTTCGTGGAAGATCTTGACCGAAGCATCAACATCTGGCTCGAGGAAACAGCTTTGCAGTCGTACCTCAACTGAGAGCCGTGACACTTTGACGATTTCAGGTGTTTAATCCAATGTAGAGTGAAAGATCCTGTACAAGCTTAGGAGGAACTCAATGCCGAGAATCGTCATAGCAGGTCTGATCGCAGTGATCGTGCTCTGCGGCTGCAGAACCAACATGGCACCCTACGAAGCGGGAGACGCGGGCAATCCACGAAAGGTACTTATCGCCGGGGAGCACAGTGAGTTCAAAGAGAACGTTGTTTCCCGGGTCATCGAAACACTTGGAACAGAGGATTGGTATTTTCGGATCATCGGGCTGGATCAGTTGCAGGAGCAGGAAACCGAGCAATACGGCGCGATCCTCCTGGTAGCCGCATTCAGAGCCGGGCGACTCGATGAACGGGTAACCACATACTTGAGTAAAGATCCGATGAATCCCAAGACGATTCTGTTCTTCACCCGTGGCACTGAGGATCCCATGCCGGAGAAGCACAAACCGGACATCCAAATAGACGCGGTGAGCTCCGCATCCAAAGACACTCGCGTGGAAAAGCGGGCTCGGGAGTTGGTTGTTCTACTAGAAAAAAGATTCTGAACCAGGTGCATCGTCCCGGGCCGACGCGCTGCGGATCCACCACTGGTGAGCTTCGAGTCCACGACATCCCCGCTGCCGACAGTAAAGATTGGGCTGCAGCCGGCGACACTACTCTTTACTACGGGTGTCATTAATCGTATGATTGAAACAATCATTTCAGGACCAAAGATCGAGGGGAACAGGCATGTCTACTGAGGACGTATCGGTCCAGACGAAAATAATCGAAGCCACCATCGAATGTATAGAGCGGGAGGGGATTCAAGCGGTCACGATCCGCAAGATCGCCAAGTTGGCCGGCGTGAACAGCGCGGCGATCAACTACTACTTCCGCTCAAAGGAGAAGCTTGTCGAAGAGGTGAAGCGCATCACCGTGGAGCATGTGTTCGAAGATTGGCGGGAAATCCTCAACGACGAGAGCCGAACCATCCGGGAGCGCCTCTTCCTCCTGTTCACCGACTACATGGAGGGGGCGATCATGTACCCGGGGATCAGCAAGGCCCATATGTGGGAACCTCTTATCGACAACACCTACGATTCTCTGTTCGTGAAGCTGTTGAACGGTTTCTTGACAGACATGGTCAAGAAGTTAAGCCTGGAGCTGAAACGCCCGGCCAAGGAGCTAAAACTGGTGGTGATCCACCTGTTCTGTGCCCTCAGTATGCCTGTGCTGATGCCCGATCTGTACCGGGAGTTCTACGACGGGAAGACCTTCAAGGAGGCAAAAGTTCGACGTGCACTGATCGAGCATGTGCTTCAGCTGTACTTTGATGAGCGGGGCGAGGAGGAAAAGATTCCAGATACCGAGGAAGAGTAGGGTGACTATCATTCGCCTCCCCTTCCGAGCAGCACCTTGCCCAAAAATGGGATTTTCCGCTCAATTGCCCGGTGCGGACACGTCTCCTGGCAGCAGTAGCAGCGGATGCAGCGCTCATAGTCATATACAGGTGGTGCGCCGGCTCCTCCGCCGTTGAAGGTCAGCGCTTTTTGTGGCAACGGGCAGGCTTTGATGCAGATCCCGCAGCGTTCACAGTGCTGTTCGTCGATTTCCGGGCGGGGCAGAAGCAGATTCCTGATTGTTGGGTAGTACTTCAGCAGGGCGTTCTCCCCGACTCCGGTTCGAATGACTTTGAACTCCGGTTGGAGCATATCCCCCACGGCATCCCCCACGATCTCGATCTCCTCGTTCCTGTAGGTTCCTATACCCGCCGCGTGTCCAGCCAGGCAGGTCGGCACGAAACGCGGGTCCAGTTCGATCAACCGGGCAAACACCGCATCAGCGGCTACTGGATCTTTGGCCATAATGATCACGTTCATGGGCCGGGATTCCCCGTTGCGGGGCCCATTGCCCTCCATCGCGAGGATTCCATCCAGGATGTGGATGCGTGGACGGATCCGGAGATGCAGTTGAGCGAGCAGTCGGCTGAAATCCATAACCTCCGGGTAGCTTACGTGCAGAGCGGGTTTGCTCAATCCCGGGACACATCCGAAGAGGTTTTTCACCGCCCCGGTTATGCGGGTGAGCTGATGGGTCTTCATCTTGGGGAGGTTGAACAGGGCGTCCACTTCCAGCACCGACCGGGCAATCGGTACCCGGCGGCGACTCTCTCCATTGCGCGAACCGCGGGCCAGCAAGACTTGCCTGCCGTGCTCGAAATCCCCCATCTCTACCTCGTATCTCTCGGCTACCTCCGACAGACCGGAATCCCTGGCAGCAGGTAGAGGCTTGCTGATGCCGGAGGAATCTCCGTAGGACACCCGTGCTCCGGCTTCCCGGAGGATCCGGATCGTGGCCTCGAGCACTGTCGGATGGGTGGTCACCCCTTGTTCCGGGGAACAGCCGGCCAGGATGTTCGGTTTCAGAAGCACCCTTTCGTCTCTGGTCACGAAGCGAGACAGCCCTCCCAACAGATCGAATCCACGTAGGAGTGTTCGCTGCAGGGTATCGACTTCGTAGCGATCGCAGTGCAGCAACGCTACCCTGACCTTACTCATGTTGAATCTCCATCAGGTGCGTACCGGCCCAGGGGAACCGGAGTTCTGTCTGCCACGGGTCTTCTGCCGCAAGCGGAATGGAATCGGGCGCGGATGAATAGCTGGGTCAGAGGTAAAGGAACGACGGTCCCCATAATCCTCGCCAGCTTGTTGATCAGACCCGGGATGATGACCGCTCTGTTACGGAGCAGTTGCCCAAGGGCGTAGCGGGCCACCTCTTCGGGGTGATGACAGGAGATTCTTCCGATGAACCCTTGAGCGGCGATCAGCTTCCGGCACTCCTCGTTGGTCAAGATCCCTCCCGGACACAGAGCGCTGACCGTGACGGTAGTTCCGGCCAGCTCCGCCCGTAGAGCCAGGGAGAAGTTGAGCACGAAGGCCTTGGTGGGAGCGTAGACCGGTTTGTAGGGCATGGCGTAGAAGGCAGCCAGACTGGCTACATTGAGGATGTAGGCTTGTGACTGTCTTTTCAGCTCCGGAAGAAACAGCTGCGTCAGCTGAACCAGGGCGGAAATATTGAGATCGATCATCGCCCGGTTGTGTGCCGGTACGGATTCAGAGAAGGGTCCATGAGCCCCGATACCTGCGTTGTTGATCAGCATGTTCACAGCCAGCCGTTGCTCCCTGACCCAATGGAACAGTGTATCCGGACTTTCCAGTTCGCTTAGATCGATCTCCCGATACTTCACGTCGGTGCCGTACCTTTGAGCGAGATTGTGCGAGACTTCGGGAAGGCCCGTATCGGCCAGTGCAACCAGGATCAGGTTCATCCCCAGGCGGGCACATTCCTCGGCCAGGGCCAGGCCCAACCCCCGGCTGGCTCCGGTTACCAGGCAAAACGCCTGAGTCCGGGGAATCCTGTTCTCTGCAGCAGCTGCAGGAAAGCTGCGGATTGGCTCGGCCGGTGCTGCCACGATTGTTTCATTCATTTGGCTTTTCCTCCTCATTTGATTAAGCCTAATGTTTAATACACTCAATTCAATCAACTGATTAAATCCGTTGTTTCGAGTATATATGAAGGGGTTCTGGAAGTCAAGAGTTTTGAATTTTTTTCAGCAACTGACTACACGGCGAAGGATCACACAAGGTTTTTTGTTTACTCCTTTGCTGTTGAAATACTAAATTAAAGGTATATATTGAGTGTCAGGAGGATAGAGCTATGAAAAGAGTATCCATTGTACTAGCTATAATGTTGTTAGCCGCCGCAGGCTTGTCCGCGCAAACGTATGACGAGTTCGAAGGCTACTTCCAAACTTTCGCCGATGAAGTCGCCAACAGTCTTCCCGTCTCTGCGTCTGTCGGCGGGAACTGGTCTCCGGCATATATCGGGCAATTCCCGCATTTTGGCGTTGGTGTCTCTCTGGGAGGGATGTTTCTGCCCTACGATGCAGTGGAGCCCGTTGTCGACAATTTGGGCTTCGGGTCATCGATTCCGGAGGCGCTCAAAACCTACGGTGTACCCTTTCCCGCAATTGCGGTGGATGCCCGATTGGGCGGGTTCATTCTCCCCTTCGATGTGGGAGTCAAATTCGGCTTCATTCCCGAAAAAGCAAAGACGCTGTTCAGCGACGAAGTTACCGCGGATTATCTTCTCGCAGGGGCAGATGTCCGGCTGAGGCTTACGAAGGGAAAGGGATTTTTGCCGACGATCTCCGCCGGTGCCGGGTACAACTACATGCGGGGAACTATAGGGATAAATGATGTGAGCAGCAGTGAGACGATCAATATCGACGAAATAATGGAGCCAACATATGGTCCGCCAGCCACAGCGTACGAACTGACGATCACCAATCCAGATCTGGCATTCAATTGGGAAACCCACACGATCCAGGGGAAAGTTCAAGCGAGCTGGGACCTCGCCATATTGACGCCGCATCTTGGATTCGGGGCGGCTTATGGGTTTTCAAATGCAGGTGGAGGTCTTTATTCGACTTTGACATACAACGGTGAAGGAGGATTAACCTTAGCAGATGTTCAAGATGAGTTTGCTAAGTATGGTTACCCGATCCCCACAACCGATGGCATCGAGATTACATCTGATGCCAATGGATATTCGTTCTGGGTGTACGGCGGTACTGCTTTCAATATCTTCTTTGTGAAACTCGACCTCAGTGCCATGTACAACTTCCTGAGCGGCGCGTACGGCGCGTCTGCGAATGTCCGCATTCAGCTGTAGTCGGATATTTGGTGTATAAAAGCAAAGAGCCGGGTGGAATCCCCGGCCTTTTGCTTTTTTAGCCGGGATAATCAGTTTGGGCGATGTGCTGTCACTCAGCCGGGCAACTTCCGCTGATCAAAAGCTGTTGATCACCCGCTGCAGGCGGGCGCGAACCTGTTCGGCCACTTCTTTGAGTTCCGCGTTGTCTCTCATCCCCATCGCCTCCGCCGGATCCATGGCGGATACCTCCACCCCACCGTCTGCTGTTTCCTGAACGATCACATTGCAGGGGAGAAGAACCCCGATCTTATCCTCCGCTTGCAGAGCCTGGTAGGCGAAGGGTGGATTGCAGGCGACAAGACGGTAGGAATCGCTCATCCATACAATAATGATAGAGAGTGTTGCGTCATTGCAAGGGAGAGGAAGGAAGATGAAAGAGTTTGATCCCAGTGG
>CAZKCQ010000093.1:3119-9291 GCA_964551205.1 uncultured Spirochaetaceae bacterium | reverse complement strand
CGGTTCGGGACCGAGAGGCCGGCGGTTCAAATCCGCCCAGCCCGAGTTAAGAAGTATCTTAAGTTTCTTCATTTACTTTCAGATCTTCCCACTGGCAGGAGAGAGTTTGGGATTGACTTACCGGCCGATCAGCTATCGTGAGATATAATCCTTGACAGCTGAAAGCCCTTCTTTGTACCCTAAAGCTGATTAAAACTTAGTATGGCCAGGGCGAAAGTCCGTAACCCTGATAATACGCTTCTCGAACACTCCAATGCTTTTCTACGCAGCCTGATATTCAGTGCGGTCGACGGTGTCATCGCCTCCGACATGAACGGAAAGATCCTCATCTTCAACGACGCCGCAGCCCGGATCCTGGACTACACGCCTCAGGAGGCTCTGGAGAATCTGAGCATTCGGGACCTGTACCCCGGCGACGATGCCCGCCTGGTGATGAAAAAGCTGCGCAGCGACGAGTGCGGGGAAGTGGGCAAGCTCAAAACCTGCGATGTCCGCCTGCGCATGAAGAGCGGGGAGACCGTGCCGATCAGCCTGAACGCCTCGATCATCTACGACAAGGGGCGGGAGATGGCGACCATAGGTTTTTTTCACGACCTCAGGGAGGATCTGGAGATCAAGAGGGAACTGGAGGCCACGCAGATGCAGCTGCTCCAGGCGGAAAAGCTCGCTTCTCTGGGCAAGTTGGCCGCCGGGGTGGCTCACCAGCTCAACAATCCGCTGAACGGCATAACCCTGTTCACCAGGATCGTTATGGAGGAACACGATCTGGACAGGGATGTTAAGAAGGACCTCATGCGGATCTTCAAGGATGCCGAGCGCTGCCGGGACATCGTCAAGGAGCTGCTCGAGTTTGCCCGTCAGACTCGTCAGGAAATCAAGCCCGAGAATCTCAACAGGGCCGTATCCCGGACGATCTTCCTGCTGCAGAGCCAGGCCATATTCCACAACATCGAGATCGAAAAAGACTTTGGCTCAACGCTGCCGAAGGTGCCCGTAGATATCCAACAGATCTACCACGTGTTTATGAATCTGATCATCAACGCCGCCGAGGCCATGGAGGGGGCGGGCAAACTCACTGTCAAATCCCGTCGCTCTCGTTCGGGGAGGAGTGTTTGTTTCGAGATTTCCGATACAGGCCCGGGAGTACCCGAAGATGTGATTCCCCGGATCTTCGATCCCTTCTTCACGACGAAGGAACACGGTAAGGGAACCGGCCTGGGTTTGAGCGTGGCCTACGGGATCGTGCAGAACCATCACGGGACTATCACGGTCAGGAACAATTCCGGTGGGGGCGCCACCTTTGTGGTTGAGCTTCCTCTGACGCAAGGTGAGGATCATGTCACCGTTTCGGACTGACGATGTTCTGATACTCGTGGTCGATGACGAGGCGGACACGCGGGACGGGTGCGAACGCATCCTCTCACGATTGGGTTATCAGGTTATAACCGCCGCCTCCGGGGAGGCGGGGATGGAGATTGTCAAGCGGGATCCCGTGTCCATCGTGCTGCTGGATCTGAAGATGCCCGGCGTCGACGGCATGGAGATCCTGCAAGAGATCCGGGAGTTCAACGCCGGGATTCTGGTAATCGTGATCACCGGCTACGCCACCGTGGAACTGGCCATCGAGGCCATGAAGCTGGGAGCCTACGACTTCATCCCCAAACCGTTCGAACCGGATCAGCTGCGGATCGTGATCCGCCGGGCCCACGAAAGAATACGCCTGACCGCGGAGGCGATAAAGCTGGACCTGGAGCGCCAGAGAACATTGGCCGATCTGGGAGACGAGAAGAGCCGCACCCGCACGATCATCGAATCTCTGCCCACCGGAGTGGTGGTGACCAATGCCCGGGGCAAGGTGGTCCTGATGAATCCGGCTTTCCGCCAGCTGCTGGAGGTGGAGCGGGTGGCGGAACCGGGGGACGGAATCGGCGCCTATGTGAAGGATGAGGGTTTCTGCCGGCTGGTCACAGAGATCTCCCAGGGCAGGAAGAGGGAGCAGGAACTGATCAACGCCTATGAAATCGAGTTGCCCGGCGGGAAAAGCCTTCTGGCCAAGGGGCGTCCCATCGTCAGTGAGGGGGGCAACTGCCTGGGTGCGGTGATGACTCTGTCGGATATCACCGCGCTGAGAGCCCTGGACAGGGTGAAATCCGAGTTCGTAGCCGAAGTCTCCCACGAGCTCCGATCACCCCTCTCCACGATCCACGAACAGCTCGCCCTGGTCATCCGCGACCTCACCAATGGGTCGACCACGGACGACCTGCCCATCCTGTCCAGGGCGTTCGAAAAAACCCACGAAATGATTGCCCTGGTGGGGGATCTTCTCGATCTGTCGCGGATCGAGTCCGGTACAAGCTATTCGAATCCCGAAGCTCTTCGACTCGATGAGCTGCTCGGAAAAATCGTGAGCTTTCTGGGAACGAAGGCCAACAAGCGTGGGCAAAAACTTTCCCTGGAGCTGCCCTCCGAAGCGCTTCCGGAGCTGGTTGCCGATCCTTTTGCCCTGGAGAGCATCTTCGGAAACCTGATCAGCAATGCCATCAACTACACCCCGGATGGGGGGAAGGTTCGGGTAAGGGCGAAGCGCCTGAAGAACAGGATTTCCGTGGAGGTCATCGACAACGGGATGGGGATCGACGCCCGGCACCTGGAGCGCATCTTTGACAGGTTCTATCGGGTCAAGGATGAAAAAACCAGATATATCAGCGGAACGGGGCTCGGTCTACCGATCGTCAAGGAGTTGCTCGAAAAGGTGGGGGGGAAGATCCGCGTAAAGAGCACACTGGGCAAGGGGAGCACCTTCACGGTTATGCTCCCGACGGACAGCGACGGCGCTACGCCTTAGCGGCGCCCTCCTTGTCGGTTTTGCGCCGGGGAGGTGTGATCCCCAGCCGTTTGGCCGTGTGATCCCGTCCCAGATAGAAGTTGAGCCAGGATGAGCTTTCCAGCAGATTCCAGTCGCAGGGTTTGACGATATATTCGGGCAGCTCCTGTTTGAAGGGTTTCAGCCTCTCGTAGGCCCGCACCCAGATGCATTTCTTTTCGTTGGGATGGACCTCGCACCACCCCTCATAGCTGCCGCCGCAGGGACCGTTGCGCTGCTGTTTCGGACATTGGGACATGGGGCACACGTAGGCCACATCGAACAGGGCGCAGTCGCCGCAGTTCATGCATCCGAACATCGCCACCTTGGCCATGTGTTCGAAGAAGAAGAAGAATTTTATCGCCCGGGGATGTGAATCCACCCGCGCTGAGAAGCGCTGTACCATCTTGAAGTACCAACGCTTCTCATTGAACATGAGTGAGTGTGCCAGCCGGGTGAGGCGGTAAGCCAGGGGCACCCGATTCCTGGCCGTTCTGGCAGCCGGGGTATCCGTGCACAGGCCTGTCTTTTCATCCTTTTCGAAGTAGTAGAATCCCCCCGGTTGAGGATAGTCGAACTCCCCAACCAGGTCCTGCCAGTTCTCGGACAGCTCCTCGCCCTTGTTGACTATGTACTCCAGCATCTCATAGGTGACCCCGTGACCCCCGATGTGGGCGCCGGCGCACCCCATGCCTTTGGCCAGGGCGTACTGCTTGGCCGCCCTCAAGAGGCGGGCCGACCGTCCCTTGTCCTCCGCCTTCGCCTCCTCACCCAGCTCGGCGACCAGCTTGTCGGGAACTACGCACCCTGGCACGCCGTTTCTGTTCATGAACTTGGCTACACCGTAGGGCAGGACATAGACATTTGCCAGCACCGGAACCGAGTAGTTGTGGACCTTCAACCACTGCAGCACCTCGTGAAGCTTCCTTACGTCGTAACCTACCTGGAGGATGATGAAGCCGGCGCCGTTCTCTATCTTTTTCCTCAACTTGGAGTACTGCCCGACCAGTTCGGATTCCAATTTCTTGAACGGGGAGATACACACACCGGCGTAGAAATTCGTGGGAGCCAGGGTAACGGTTTTGTTCAGGAGCCTGTGCTCCAACCCCCGGTTCATCTCAGCGACCAGATGCAGGGCGTTCACGGGGTCGATATCGAAGACCGGTTTGGGCATCCCCTCGAAACCCTCCGCGGAGGGGTAGTCTCCCGACAGGATGAGGATATTCCGAACCCCCTCGGCGGCCAGCCCGTAGAGCATGCTTTCTATCTCATTCCTGTTCTTGTCCCGGCAGGCCAGATGAACCAGCGGCTCCATGTCGGCCTTCTTGATCTGGGCGCAGAGCATCTCCGTCGACAGCGCCGGATTCCCGCCCGGGTTGTCCGTCACGCTCACGGCGTGGACCTTACCGCTCCTGGCGGCAATGGTGACGTTGTCGATCACGGTTTCCTGCTGGATTTCGAAAGCGCCTCTGCCGGGGATCTGTTCCCAGGTCACGCAGAAGACCTCGGGATCCTGGATTGCTTCCTTCAGCAGGTTCGACGTACGGTGCAGCTTGGTGTCGATGGTCTTCAGCAGTCCGAATGCCGCCAGCTGGGGGCGGATGTCCTGCCCCTCCTTCGTGGAGATCGAGATGTAGTCCTCCGCCTCCATCTGCATGGCTTCTTCGTTGGTCCATGCCTTGTGCCGTCGTCCCCCTTCAAATACATCTACTACGACCAGGGGTATGTGCTTGGTGATCCATCCCCCGCGAAGCTTGGCATGAAGAGTAAACGACGTTCCCCGCGGCTCGAGATATCCCAGCACAATCGCCTGCGGTCGCTCTTTGCGGGCCGTTTCCAAACCTTCGTCTTCCGTGGAAGCCTCGAGTACCGTGAAACTGATGCCCAGGATGGACGCTACGGATTTGCGAAACTGTTGCTCACTGCCGATAACCAGTACTTTTCCTTGTTCCTCTCCTCGATCCATGGTTCTCACCTCGGTTTAAAGTTTGAGGAGCTTTTTCAGGCTTTTGAGGATCTGTTCAGCCGAGGCGGGTTTCGCAAGGTAGTCATCTGCCTCCATGGTCATCCCGCTGTAGTGGGTGTAGCGGGTAGACGGTACGTGGGATGCGACGGCGGTCAACAGGACGACCGGGATGGCGGCGGTTTGCTTGTCCGCCTTCAACTCGGCGCAGACCGCGTAACCGTCCTTTTCCGGCATCATCACATCCAGAACTATGGCATCCGGGGGGTTCGCCCGTACCCGTTTCAAGCCCTCATCCCCGTTGTAGGCCTCCTCTACCTCGAAACCCTCCTGTTCGAGGTTGCGTCTGACTACGGCAACGAAATCCGGTTCGTCATCCACGACAAGCACTCTCTTTTTTGCGGTCATAAGTACCCTCCTTACACCTCTTTAGTTGCGCTGAAAGTCCTCTTTCAGCTGTACTCCGAGTATTTCGGGCAATCTGCGTTCCCAGCCTGCGGTGGCAAGCAGAGCTCCACTGAAACCCTCTTCCTTCAAGGCGGCGATAGTCTCTGTTGCGATGCGCATGAGCTCGAGAGGGATGTCTTCGGCATTCTCGATCCGTTCGATTGTCGACGGGGGGATGTCGACCAGGTCGTTATGTGCATCGAGGTAGCGAGCCATACCGAGGGATTTCAACAAAAGTACCCTGGGTATGATTTTTATTCCTTCTCCTTCGACAGATTGTAGGAAGGGTTGGATCGAGGAGATATCGAACAACGGGGGCGTCACGAAGTAGGCCGCACCTCCTTCGGCCTGCCTGCGGACCATCTCAACCTCGGTCTTCAGCTGTTTGCCCTTCAAGGTTGCCCTGACCGTGGCGCCGACCAGGAACTTGGGAGATCCCTGAAGCGGTCTGCCCGCCATATCTTTTCCCTGCTGCAGGCCCTGGATCGCTTCAAGCAAAGCAAGAGTATCCGCGTCGAAAACAGCCTTGGCCTCCGGGTGGTCCCCCGCGGCCAGGTCATCTCCGGCGGTTACGATGATGTTTGTGATGCCCAGGGCGGAGGCTGCCAGAAGATCCGCCTGTAGAGCGAGGCGATTGCGATCCCGGCAGTTCATCTCCATTACCGTCGGCAATCCCCGTTGCTGCAGAATGGCCGCGGCACCGAGGGCGCTCATGCGCATGACGGCGCCGTTCATATCCGGAATCACCAGGGCATCGATGGAGCCTTGGACCTGGTCGGCGTTTTCGACCATGGCCGACACATCGGTGCCCTTGGGTGGTATGAACTCCGTCAGAGTGACAAAATCTCCACTGTCTAGCTTTTTTTCTAAGTCCATGTCCTCCACTCCTCTTCCATGTA
>CAZKCQ010000093.1:0-3019 GCA_964551205.1 uncultured Spirochaetaceae bacterium | reverse complement strand
GGAGAAGATGTTTGAGTTTTTAAACGGGAAAGCCGAAGATCTGTTTGGGTTCCTCTTTTACCATGGCAGCGGCACAACCTTCTGTACTCAGAGCTTCGCGAGGCCTGGTAGCGCATCCGGCGCTGCTCGTTCTTCTGTTCCTGCTGCTTCCCTGCCTCATCCCCGCCGCCAATGAGAGCTATACCTTGAAAAAAGGGGAGACTCTGTATCGAATCTCCAGGAAATTCGAGGTTCCCGTGGACGTGCTCCAGCGCTACAATGGGATCTCGGATCCCAGTTCTCTGCGGGAGGGCACGCGCATCCGGATCCCTCCCAGCTACAAGGTGCAAAAGGGGGACACCCTCTACAGCATTTCCAGACAATTCGACGTGGATCTCGAGGCCTTAATGGATTTCAACGGCATCTCCGATTCCACGGCGCTGAGGATCGGCACGATGCTCTACCTTCCCGGCTCGGCCACAGTACCGTCTGTGGCTGATCACGGCGGGAAGAGTGAGGGTACGGCCTCCACTGCGACCGGAAGCTCTGAGAGCGCCGTTTCCGGCCAAAAATCCGCTCTGCTCTGGCCCCACCCGGGAACCAGGATTGCTCTAAGCGGCCGGATCACCGGCACCCTGATCTACGGAAGCTTGGGAGACGCGGTGGTTTCGGTTTCCTCGGGACGGGTAATCTGGTCCGGTCCGTACAGGGGGTTCAGCAGGGTAATACTCATAGAAGGTAAAAACGGTTATACTTACGTGTACGCGGGAAACGAGGAAACCCTGGTCACAGTGGGGGATACGGTGGCGCCAGGAGCAGAAATCGGACGGTTGGGAAATGACGTCCACCAGGGTGTGCCTCAGCTGTACTTTCTCGTGTATCGGAACGGTAAACCCGTAGACCCCGCGCTGGCTCCGCGAAGTTGAAAGCGTGGAGGATGGGCACATTCTTAAAGGCGACAAGGGCGAGAATCCCGGAGGGGAGGACCCCCTCCCGATAACCGAGTCCACCCCAGAGTTCGATCCCCTGGCTCTGTATCTCAAACAGATCTCCCGTTATGCCCTTCTTACCGCGGAGCAGGAACAGGCGATTGGTCGGGAGATCGAGAGGTGCCGGTTGTCGCTGCAGCGGCTGTTCAACCGGCACCAGAGGGGCATTATTCGCGAAAAGGTATACAGGGAAAAACGAGAAAATTTCGAGAGCCTCCTGTTCCAGGCAAAGTACAGGATGATCAACGGCAACGTTCGCCTGGTGGTGTCCATTGCCAAAAAATTCCAGTACCGCGGGCTGACTCTCCTGGATCTGGTCGACGAGGGGAACATAGGATTGATCGAGGCTGTGGAACGATTCGACTACAGGAGGGGGTGCCGCTTTACCACCTACGGAACCTGGTGGATCAAACAGGCGATCATCAAGGCATTGGCGGACAAGGGACGGATGATCCGCATACCGATCCACATGCTCAATACGATCAAGAAATGCTACATGGTCGCGAAGCACCTCACCCAGGAGCTGGGACGAAACCCTTCCGCGGAGGAGCTGGCCCGCTATATGCACACGGACGTGAAGAAGATCATCCTGGTTCACAGGCTCAGCCAGGAGACCACCTCTCTTGACCTGCCGGTGGACAGCGACCAGAGCACCAGGCTGGTCGATCTGATCGGGGATCGGCAACACGATGAACCCTTCGAATCCGTCTTCCACCTGACCCTCCAGGACACGCTCCAACGGGTTCTGCACAAGCTCAGTGCCAGAGAGATGAGGATCATAAAACTGCGCTTCGGCCTGGACTGCGACGGTCCCCACTCTTTGGAGGAGACCGGTAGGCTGTTGGGGATTACGAGGGAGCGGGTGCGGCAGATCCAGGAGAAGGCGATTTTGAAACTCAAGGATTCCCGGCAGATCCTGGAGCTTTGGGACAACTGGTAGCTTCGATGACCCTCGACTTTAAAGCACCCAGGGGACTGACGGGGAGGGTCGTCCCACCTGCGGATAAATCGATTACTCATAGAGCACTTATCTTTTCCGGGCTGGCCGAGGGTCGCAGCCGGGTGCACAATCCACTGAACACCGGAGACTGCCTTTCCACCCGCAGCTGCCTGGAGGCCCTGGGCGTGGCCGTCACGGAAATTCCGCGGGTTGCGGAAATTCCGCGGGTTGCGGAGTCCCGGGGCGCCGGGAGCGGCAAAACTCTCGAGATAGAGGGCAGGGGTTTGCGGGGTTTCCGGGAGGCCGGGAATGTGCTGGAGGCGGGGAACTCCGGAACCACGGCCAGATTGTTGGCGGGGCTGCTGGCGGGGCAGCAGGTCCTGACGGTGCTCAGCGGCGACAGCTCTCTGCGATCCCGGCCGATGCTCCGGGTCGTGGAGCCTCTGCGCAGGATGGGCGCTCAGATTCACGGCAGAAACGGCGGCCGGAATTTGCCGCTGGTATTCGCACCCGGCAGCGGCGAACTGCTGCCGATCGACCACCGGCTGGAGGTATCCAGCGCTCAGGTGAAAAGCGCTTTGATGATAGCAGCTTTGCGGGCGCAGGGAGAGGTGCGCCTGGGAGGGAGCATCGATTCGAGAGATCACACAGAAAGACTGTTCGACTTCCTCCGGCTGCCGCTGCGCAGGGATGGCTCGGAGCTGACCGTGGAACCGGTGGACTCGGTGCCCTCTTTCGAGTTGACCGTACCGGGGGACATATCCTCGGCGGCCTTCTTCATCGCCGGGGCGCTGGTGTGCCAAAAGGAGCTGCTGGTCGAGGGTTGCGGCTTGAACCCCAGCCGGCTCGGATTCCTGGACGTATTGAAACGCATGGGCGCACGGATAGAGGCGGAGGTGCAGCGGTTCAGCGGGGGAGAACCGGTGGGCAACCTGCGCGTGCTGCCTGGGCCTTTGAAGGGTGCAGAGGTCGGGCCCGAGTCGATCCCCTCCTGCATCGACGAGGTGCCTCTGCTCGCCGTGCTGGGTGCCTTCGCCCAGGGGGTTACCCGCATCAGGGGAGCGGGGGAATTGCGTCACAAGGAGAGCGATCGCCTGGCCGCCGTGGCCCG
>CAZKCQ010000092.1:0-9292 GCA_964551205.1 uncultured Spirochaetaceae bacterium | reverse complement strand
CAATCTGGCGGAGTGGATCCCCCGGATACGGCGTCTGCTGTAGACCCTTGAGTTTATACAAGCGCTCAGAGCCGAAGGGTCAGATCCGGCGAGTAGTCGATCCGCCAGTTTAGGTCGGCAACCCTGGTCAGCGCGGAGAGGTGGTCGATCAGGATTTCCTGCTCCTGGCGGCTGACCACGGGGAAGTTGTAGAAGCGGTTCATATATTTCAATTCCCGTCCGCTGCGCCGGCGTTCCTCGACGAACAGACGGTGCCGTTCCAACCTTTCGAGAATCCGCTCATTCGCCGAGGGGACGATCCCATTCACCTGGGCCTGGATGAAAGGAATCAGGCCGTCCTCGATCTCGATACCAAGTGAGTCTCTCCCGGCGCACATGGCCGCCAGCAGGGTGGTTCCGCAGCCGGCGAAGGGATCCATTACCAGATCCCCCTTTACCGAAAACATGTTGATCAGCCGATAGGCCATCTCGAAGGGAAAGGCGGCGCTGCGGCTGCGGGTATCCCGGCGAAGCGCGCTCGGCTTTCCCCCGGCCCGCTCCCCCAGGTGCTGACGAGCTCCCTTGAAATCCCACACATCGGAGAACCAGATGTTCCGCTCCTCCCAGAAAAAGGCGCTCTCCCGTCGGTTCCTGCGCTCCTCAGGGGTGGTAAACTCACGGGGCTTCGATTTGCGGAAGATGAGTATCCACTCGTGCTCCAGGGTAACGTACGCCCCGGGAGGCAGGGTACCGGAGCCGATAAACTTGTTGGGGGCGTTGGTCTGCTTCCTCCAGAGGATCTCCGGGAGCATCTGAAATCCCAAATCGGTACAGGAGGAAATGATGCGGGCATGATTGGGGTACAGGCGAAAACTCGGCCCCAGGCTCCGCGTGGCATCCCCCACATTGATGCAGAGGATTCCTCCCTTCCTGATTATTCGGTACAGCGCCCGCCATACGGGATCCAGAACCGCGTGCATGCCCTCAAAAACGGCCTGGCCCTCCCCCTGGGCCAGGGCTTTCCGGATCTCCGGCTGCAGCCGGAGGAAAAGCTCATCCCACATCTCGATCATCGGATAGGGAGGAGAGGTGACCACCAGGTCTACACTTTCGCTGTCGATCTCCGATAGATCTCTGGCGTCGGCGATCCTCAGGCGATGATTCGATTGCATGATTGAGCAGGTCCGTTCATACCTTACCCTATCGGAGTGAGGCTGAAAAGAACCGGGGGGGCAAAGCCCTGCCGGCAGGCAGCAACGGTCGTTGCCCTTGACCGGGGATCGAGGACTCACTATTGTAGAATCTCTACAGTCGAGGTCGAACATGATCGATTCCTACTCCTTCGGCAGCATTACCGTAAACGGAAGGCGCTACACGGCGGATGTGATCATCTATCCGGACCGAGTGGAGTCCTCCTGGTGGCGCAGGGAGGGACACAACCTCTGCATGGAGGATCTGGGGGAAGTGCTCCGCTTTCAGCCGGAGGTGCTGGTGATAGGTCAGGGCAAACCGGGTTTGATGGCAGTCGGAGCCGACCTGATCGAACAGTTGAATCAGCGGGGCATCGAGGTGCGTGCCGCACCCACGGCCAAAGCCGTGAAGCTGTACAACGAGCTACGCCCCGGGAAAAAGGTTGTCGCCGCCCTGCATCTGACCTGCTGAGGAGCTCGCCACCCCCTGAAGATCAGCCGGACCGCGAATCCAGCCGGATGCATCTCCGCCCTTATCAGCCCCGACCGTACAAACCGAAAAACTCCGCCTTCTCCAGGATGTGCCCCTGCATCTCCGTGAGCAGGGCCTTCTTGGTCAATCCACCCGCCGCGGACAGCTTTCCGTCCAGGGCGTAGAGACGAAAGAAGTACCTGTGGGGTTTACCTCTGGGCGGACAGGGTCCGCCGTAGCCGATCCTGCCGAAATCGTTTTCGCCCTGAAGCGCCCCGCTGTCCAACCGCTCGCTGGAGGGAAGGGCCTCGGGAAATCGATCCGTATCCGCGGGGATGTTGTAGATGACCCAATGGACCCAGGTTCCCATGGGAGCATCGGGATCGTCGCAAATCAGGGCAAAACTCTTGGTACCTTGGGGTGCGTTGTCCCATCGCAGCGGCGGTGAAACGTCCCGCCCGTCACAGGTATAGTTTTGAGGAATCCTGCTTCCCGACTCGATCGCAGAGCTTCTTAAAGCAAGCGCCATATCCTCGCCCCCTTTTTCTATATCCTCGCTCTTATAGTTAATCGTAGTAGAAGTCCGGACCATTTTCAAACACAATTCACAAATTGTCGAGGATTTGACAAAAGAGTTTAATTATACTATAGTAGCTTAAGTATTTATAAAATGAAACGCCCAAATAGGGGAACGAAATCCCGACATACTTTTGGCAAGAAACTCAGGCTTGTCAGGCAACGAAAAAACCTCAACATGAAAACCGTGGCTATATCCGCCGGCATCAGTGAAAGCCTGTTGAGTCAGATTGAGCGGGACATAGTATCTCCTTCCATCGATACGTTGCTGGCGATTGCAGAAGTCCTCGAAATAGATATCGAATATCTGTTCAGCGACCTAAAAAAGAACAAATCGGTTGATATTACGCGGAAAGAAGACCGGAAAGTAGTTTACGAAACCGGTGCCACGTTTCACCAACTCTCCCGCATCTCGGATGTTCCCGAAGACCATACAATCGAAGCGGTACTTCTAGAGCTCGAGCCCGACGCAATTTCCGGGAACACCGAGTACGGCCATCGCGGCCGGGAACTGGGTTATATTCTCTCAGGCACTGCGAAGCTGAAATACGGAACTGATTCCTACGTACTGCGAAAGGGTGACAGCGTTTCATTCAGCTCCGCTATTCCACACGAGCTTAAAAACACCGGGCAGAACAAGATGATAGCAATCTGGGTGAACACCCCGCCACGCGTCGTGTTCCCGGGCATAAACGTGCAGAGGTAAGTGGTCATGGGAAAAACCATCGTCGAGAAGATTCTTTCGCGGGCGGCATCGGTAGATGCGTATGCCGGTGATATCGTAAACGCCAGCATATCTTATCTCATGACCAATGACGCAGTGGGCGAGTTGACAGTTGAAGCGTTCCAAAAACTCGGCGGAATGCCCTGGGATCGGAACCGGATCGTCGTCGTACTCGATCACTATATACCTGCCTCGTCGGGCAACGCGGCGCGGGTACACAGCCTGCTTAGGGACTTCGCCAAAAAGACGGGTCTGCACCTCTTCGACCAACAGGGTGTGTGCCATCAGTTGATGCTGGAGAAGTTTGTCAGCCCCGGCGATGTTGTGATCGGCACCGATTCTCATACGTGTACCTACGGTGGGATTGGTGCTTTTGCGACGGGCGTCGGTTCGACCGACGGCGCGGCTGCAATGGCAACGGGCCAGATTTGGCTCAAGGTTCCCGAGACCGTACGAATCGACCTGAAGGGACGCTTGCAGCCGCATATTTCTCCAAAGGATATCATTCTGAAGCTGATCGGCCACCTCGGTTCCGACGGAGCCACCTACAAGGCTCTTCAGTTTGAAGGAGTTGGTGCAGCGCACATTTCGAATGAGGGCAGATGTACGATGTGCAACATGGCTGTCGAGGCCGGCGCGAAGATGGGAATATTCGAACCGGATGAGGTCACACAGGCATTCGTAGGGCAGCGCGGAGGAGAAGGGACGTTTTACCGAAGCGATCGGGATGCGAAGTATTATCAGCACATTACTCTCGATCTCGACCAGATTGGTCCTCAAGTTTCACGCCCCTGGACGGTCGATAACGTCGCCCCTATAGAGGAGGTGTTGGGTACTCGAATCGATCAGGCATTTATCGGGTCATGCACCAACGGAAGGATCGATGACCTGCGGATTGCCGCTGGCATCCTTAGAGCCAAACACATTCATCCGGAAGTCCGGCTACTGATTACACCTGCATCACAGGATATCTACTTGCAAGCCGTGAACGAAGGATTGATCGAGACATTCATACGTGCTGGGTCTGTGATATGCAATCCCGGTTGTTCGGCATGCTTTGGGGGGCAAGGAATGCTGTGGGATGGCGAAGTATGTATCGGAACCCACAATCGGAATTTCAAAGGTAGAATGGGACACAAAGATTCGATGGTCTACCTTGCTTCGGTGGCAACGGTCGCGATATCGGCCCTGGCCGGAAGAATCGAAGATCCACGGGTATAAAAGGGAAGGAATGCATGTTCATAGTACGCGGCAGCATTTGGAAATTCGGTCACGGGATAGACACCGATATCATTATCCCTGCCCGTCATCTTGTGTTACCTCTCGAAGAGATGAAACACAAAGTGATGGAACCGATCCGTCCTCGATTCGCCGAGGAAGTCAATCCGGGTGATATTATCGTTGCAGGGAGAAACTTCGGGTGCGGATCGAGCCGTGAACAGGCGCCTGTCGTTCTTCGGGGGATTGGAATCGCTGCGATCATAGCGGTGAGCTTTGCCAGGATCTTCTTTCGGAATGCCATCAACGTTGGAATTCCCGTCATCGAATGCGGGGCTATCTACGATGAGGTCGAAGAAGGTGAACAGGTGGAGATCGACCTGGCAACTGGTACAATCCGCGTTTTAGGTCGCGATCGGTTGTTTATGGGCTCGAAGCTTCCGGAGTTTCTCCTCGAAATTGTCATCAACGGCGGCCTTATTTCCCACCTGGTGAAAGAGAAAAATCAAAAAGATGGCAATTGAATGATGTAAAATTCACTTGAACACGATGGTATTTCGAGTATCAGGTGGATTGAGACAAATGCCTATTCGTAGCGATTGTAACTGCGAATCCGATCGAGTGCTTTTCTGCGCTTGGGACGTATCTGATCGCCTTGAGGATAGCCCAGGGCGATCATCAGATAGATACGCCTGTTCCGGGGTACGTGCAGCAGCTTTTTCATCCCCCTCTCGTCGAACCAGCCGAGGATGCAGGTGCCCAGACCAAGCTCCGCGGCCTGCAGGCAGAAGTGCTCCGTGGCGATCCCGATGTCGATCAGGGAATAGTCGAAGCGGCGCAGCACCTTGCCCGTTCTGACCTCCAGATTTGCCCGCTCGACCATTACCGCCACCAGCACCGGCACCTGATTGGCGAAGGTATTGAAGGCACGAAAGGGCGCGACGGTTTCTGCGGCCACCGCGGATTTCAAGCCCGGCTCGTCCACCACGATGAACTTCCAGGGCTGGGAGTTGGAAGTGGAGGGTGCCAGCCTGGCCGCCTCCAGGCACAGCTCGATCTTCTCCCGCTCCACGGGCCTGTCCGCATAGCGGCGGACGCTCTCACGACGATTGACCAGCTCCAGGAAGTTCATTGTAGATCGACGAAGTGACCGTAGGTCCAGCCGGCCAGGCCGTCCTCTCTGCGGATTCGATACCAGAAGTCATTCATCTCTCCGATGCTCTGGCGCAGTCCGCTGCGCTCCAGAACCTCGACCCGATCACCTGTGTCCATATGACCGAGAATCTCCGCAGCGAGAGTCGGATAGGCGCGCACCCGCACCCTGCTGTCGTTCAGCACCCCCCGGGTCGGGGTAAACAGATGTCCCTCCCGCTCCAACCACCTTCGAAAGCTCTCCGTGTTCACCACCGCGGTTTCCGGATTCACCTGTCCCCGAATACACACAACGGCCCTCCTTAGGTCCGCGGTAAACCAGAAAAACAGTGGGTCCGCACCGGGGATGCGAAACACTACCTCTCCGACCTCGCCTCCTTGCAGGTTGTACAGCCGCCAACGGTCCTGCCCGGCGTACTGCGGCGGCAGCAGGAGAACGCTGTTGGTGAGAAAACGAACCTGCCCGGTGGGGTCGCTGCTTCGAAGGCGGGCACGGACAGCCTGCTTATCGGTACTCCAGATGAAGATCTCCCCGCTGTCGGGGTTGTGGATCAGGAGGTGCAGCGTGTCGTGAGTCAGGGAGGTGGGAACCCCCTCGATGTCAAGCCAAATCTGTCTCTGGTCCCGGGGGTCGAAGCGATACGGTGTGTAGACGCCGCGGTTGTCCAGACGGGCGGAGTACAGCGTCCCCTCCGGGCCTTGAAGCAATGCCCAATCGATAGGGACCTTCCAGCCGGGACCGCTCGAGCTGGCAAGGCTCGAAGGATCGATGAAGCGAAGGTTCAAGGTGTGTTGCCGATCAACCGTGGAGACCAGGATCTTGTCCTGCACGGCCCCGAGGAAACGATGAATCTCGAAGTATTCGCTGACCCGGCCGTTTTCCAGGTCTATACGCACCAGCCGGTTTCTGGTCTGGGATATCCCGTCTGTCAGCACGCCGCCCTCATCCTGATAAAAGGTCATGGCCGAAAAGATGTTGAGGCGGGCCCGACCCAGAAGGGGAAGATCGATTTGCTGGGACCACAGCAGCGATGCACCGACCAGTGCTACCACCACGACGCCAAGGCGTTTCATTTACTGAAGAATATAACATACTCACTTATAATTGACAGCAACCGGCAAGCCCGGGATATACTTGAGGCCGTGTCCACTCTGATAAAGGCCCTCGAAAAGAATTTTACGATTACCGTCGAGGTTGTACCTCCGGTCGGTCCGAATCCGAATCCTCTACTTGACGCGCTTTCCGCAGCGAACCCCTCGCGGTTCTTTGGATTCAGCGTAGCCACCAATCCCGTAGCCAAAGCGCACATGAGCGCCATGGCGCTCTGCACCCTGATTTCCCGTCAACTTCGCAAGGCGGCTATCCTCCACTGCACCACCAGGGATCACAACGCCCTGAGCCTGCAAGGTCTACTCTGGGGCAGCCGGGCGCTGGGGATCGACACGGTCCTGGTCGCCACAGGAGATACGATTGCCTACCGGCAGCGTTACAAGACGACCGCGGTTCGTGATATGGATGTCTTCGACCTGGTGGAAGCGGCCCGGGAGGCCGGGCTCTGCACCGGGGTAGTCTTCGATCCCCATCCGGAGACTCAAAGGTTGGAACGAGAAGGGGAACGATTGACGGAGAAGGTTCGCAGGGGTGCACAGTTCGCCGTAACCCAGCCGGTGTATACAAAAGAATCAGCGGAACAGATTGCCGATGCGATCGGGTCTTCAGGAGTACCTATAATGCTGGGGATCCTGCCACTACGCACTCCCCGTCACGCCGAGTTTCTCCACGAAAAGGTCAGTGGCATCTCCGTTCCGGAGGACGTCCGCCGGCGTATGCACCAGGCCGGGGACCCGGTGCAGGAGGGCATCCGCATGAGTCGGGAGCTGCTTCAGGATGCCCGAAAGCTGTTCGCCGGGGCATGCCTGATGCCTCCATTCGGTCACTACGAGATCGTGACTGAGATACTAAAGCTCTAAGTCGAGGTTATCTTCGGGACACTCGTTCTCTAAGGTAGCTCTCGGCCTGCTCGGACAAGCCGAAGGTTTCTAGCTCCGCCTCCAGCTGCTCCGAAGTACCGAATCCGCCGATATAGCCGTTCAGGCGAGCTGCGGTCGTGGAATCTACGAACTGCTGTTCCTGCGGGTACAGCACTCTCAGCTCCTCCATCAGTGTGTCTACGCTGCGCAGGTAGTACTTCTGGTGATAGTCTTCAGCCAAATAGAACTCGGAGAGGGGCTCGATATCCGTGTAGATCTTTCCAGCCTTCTGCTGGCGCTTCTTGGTCTCCTCGGCGAGCCGCTTCTGCTCGCCGTCATGAAAGAAAATTGCAGATCGGTACTGCCGGGAAAAAGACGGAGCTCTGGGATTGTGAGCACTCCAGAACACATCGAGGAGATCCGCGTAGGAGATCACCTCGGGATCGTAGTCTATCTGGATCGTCTCCGAGTGATCACCTATACTGTGGTAGGTCGGATTTACAGTCGTGCCCCCGGCGTATCCGACCCGGGTACGAACAACCCCCGGCAGCTGCCCAAACTGGGCATCAGATCCCCAGAATCACCCTAAGGCGAAGGTAGCGGTCCGGGTCTGCGGATTCGATCGCTCCTGTCCGGTCCGCGGTCCGGGTGCAGGGGCTCGCTCCGCCCCGGTGTCCACGGCTCTCTGAGGATGACAGGCGCTGAACACCGTTACTGCTGAAAAGAGTACGAGAAGTTTTCTGGCTATATTCATCTACGGTGGCTACTTGAGCGGCTACCTGGTCTTGATCGTTTTCTCCAGCTCTTGGATCTGCTCTTCGAGCTCTTCGATCTCCGTTTCCCTGCGAACGTCTATCTCTGTAGAAACCACCGAAGAGCAGGTCGCTTTGGAACGGGCCCGAATCAATTCCTGCAGCTTGCGCTTCTTCTCGGCAAGTTCTTCTTTTACGTTGGGCATCAAAACCTCCCCTCGTAGGTGTGTATTATTTCACAACTTCTGAGCACCGTCTACCACCTCCACGAAGGCCCGCACCTCGGAACCCTGGCCGGCAAGATCCACGATGACATGCCATTCGCCCTTATGGGGCGGTGTGAAGGTGCAGGCGATCTTGTCGGTATGCTCGCTGCTGCTATTGTACGATTTGCCCAAACGATACTTGTAGTAATTCAACGTATCGAGAAGCCGGACATTCGCGTTGTCGGAGAGGGAGACCTTTATGATCTTCGTCGGTCCCGCGTTGACTTTGTAGTGCAGATAGTTCATTCGGTGCCTCCACCCTGCTTCCCATCCTGCAGCGATTTCTCTATCTTAGCCCATGAATCGCGAAGTGTCACGGCTCGATTAAAAACCGGCCTGTCCTTCCGGGAATCCGGATCCGCACAGAAGTAGCCTCGCCTCAAGAATTGATATCGGCTCCCCGCCTCGGCATCCCCGAGAGAGGGTTCCACCCTCACACCGTCCAGCACCTCCAGAGAGTTCGGATTCAGGTTGTCACGAAAATCCCGGCCTTCGCCCACCTCCTCCGGATTCTCCTTGGAAAACAATACGTCGTAGAGACGAACCTCCGCATCCAAAGCATGCTCGGTCGAAACCCAGTGGAGGGTCCCCCTGACCTTGCGTCCGTCTTCCGACCAGCCGCCGCGGGTGGCCGGATCGTAGGTACAGTGGACCTCCTGAATTTCTCCCGTGCTCCCGTCTTTCACGACTCCGGTGCAGGTAACGTAGTAGGCGTGTTTCAACCGCACCTCCCGGCCCGGGGACAGGCGGAAGTATTTTTTCGGCGGATCTTCGCGGAAATCCTCCCGCTCGATGTAGAGGATTCTTCCGAAAGGCAGGGTCCGGGTCCCGGCAGCAGGATCCTCAGGATTGTTCTCCGCCTCGAGCTGCTCGAACTTACCTTCAGGATAGTTGTCGATGATCAACTTCAACGGGCGCAGCACAGCCATCACCCGGGGAGCTCGTTTGTTCAGGTCCTCCCGGATGAAATACTCCAGAAGAGACAGATCCAC